>JADFQD010000025.1:32713-33744 GCA_022561975.1 Acidobacteriota bacterium | reverse complement strand
TTCTTCTATTCCCAGATTACGTTGTCCTGCAAAGCCAAGCTCGTCTTCCATGCGATGCTCGATCAGCTTAACCTTAGCGCCGGCGGCCTTAACGATCTCCAGTGTCGCGTCAGCCGAATTGTCGTCCACGACGACTATCTCGTTCACCCAAGGGAGTAGAAGTTCCAGGAATCGAGGCATGTCCTCCTCTTCGTTCTTGGCTATTGCTACCACTCCGAGAGTCGGGATTTCGGTGCTCATGAAGAAAGCAACCTCCAGTGGCTAATCGGGAACAGATGGAACAAATTCGTGGGTGCAGGCGTTACATCGCTCCGTTACCCCATTGTAATTGGCATCTGCCATCAGCGCGAAAAAGAGGAAAGTTCCTTGCTCCAGCGGTATTAAAAATTCGCTGCGATGCCCTCTCGACGAGAGAGCAGCAGACCCTCCAGCACGATCCGGATCGTCTCCCGGGCAGAGAAGCGACGGCGCCTGCACCGTCGCTGCTCACGGACTACAGCCTCACTCGACGGATTCTTTCTTCCTGACATTCGACACTTCTGGGCCGTTCTAGACCCCAAAGTGTCTCTTAGATCGAACCCCTAATGTGTCCGACTTCTGCTGACCGGAAACACCTGGCCGTGGCGACTGTGTCACAGGGCTACCTCCAGTCGAGTCTATTTAGGGAGTGCCTCTCCTTAGCCGACACCGTTCTAATCCAGTCTTCCTGACAGGACGAGAACACGAAGCGCGTCGCTTCCGAGACTAACCGTCGATTCATCTCTCTGACAAAGGACTGTCGGATAACCAAGAACGCGAGTGCGTCTGTCCCCTGCCAACCGCCGTGAAGTGCTACTTCGCTCGACAGCGGAACCACAAACTCAGAGTTCGGGTTCTTTAGCCCGTACGCCCGAAAGAAGAAGCCAGGGTTATCGCAACGATTTTCGGCAACCAAATCACGATGGATGAAATCGAACCGCAAGAAGAAGTGGAAGGCTAGGCAATCTGACACACTTGACCCCCCTGCGTATGAGAGGTGGCTTAAGCAACAA
>JADFQD010000025.1:0-32703 GCA_022561975.1 Acidobacteriota bacterium | reverse complement strand
ACCTGAGAATCTGCCAGCGCATGCTGTGGATCGCAGACACTACGGCCTTTGATGGCCAGGGGCTACGGATCTGGTTGACTACCGCCGCTGGTGGGTTCTCGATGAGCTTCTCTTCCAGGCCCTCGATCTCCTGAAGCTTCTTGGCCAGAACGGCATGATCGGTGTCTTCTCGAGCAGTAAGGTCTTCGAGCTGCGAACGCACTTGGCCAACAGTTTCCCGCACGGTCTCCGGTAGGTGACCCTCAGACCTCCTTCGAGACTCTGGAACGCGCGTCAGCATTACGGCTGCGTAGAGAGCCATATGCTCACGGTCCTCGGGGACAATCGCCTCCCCATCCCTTAGTCTGTCTATCGCTGGCTTTGCTGGATCTTCGACCTCGCGCCCAAGTACCTTCTCAGTATCCTCATCGTAGAAGTCACGTTCTTGCCCCACATTCTTCACATGTGTTTGAAAGAACCGCTTCTCCTCCTTGTCATAGACGACTACCTGAGACTCGCTGCCCTCTGCGCAGAAGCCCCTCAGGTAGGCCTGCGGGACATAGTGATACCCCATCGATGGAAGCTACCATCGCCCAGGACCTGTCCCTAATCACCAGCGATCTACGCCGGACTACGACCCAGAGTGTTTGCTCATTGTTTGCTCGGCTCAATACCGGAGCTGGTGGGGAGCAGTCGAAAACTCTGTAACTATTTGAATTTTAGAGAGTTAACTGGTGCCCAGGGGCGGAATCGAACCACCGACACCCTGATTTTCAGTCAGGTGCTCTACCGACTGAGCTACCTGGGCACGGGGCTCAAAAAGCCCCAGCGCTTTATAGCCTTAGGGCGCAGGTGAGTCAAGCGCCCGGCTTCGAGGACTCAGCGGCAAGGCTCGGCTTGGGCAGGGTACGGTTCGACTAGAATCCGGAGGAAGAGCCCTTTCCCATGCATTCCACTCGCACGATTTCGATGATTTCGCCGTCTTTGCGGGCTCTGCTCGCTCGGCTGGGTCCGATGGCTCTCATTCCCCTCCTGGGTCTCGTGACTCTGGCTCCAGCCAACGCCTGGACTCCGGCGATGCACGTCGAGATTGCCCGGCAGGCCGCGATGATCGCGCCGCCCGATTTGCTTCGGCAGATCAGGCGCCATGAGAAAGCCTTCGCGGCGGGGTTGTCCGCGTCGTTGGCGGGCCGAAGCCACTCAGACAGTGGCGGTGCCCTGCTGTCACGCGTGCGCAGTGGCTCGAAAGCAATCGTCGGCGCCATCGAGAGCCACCAGCCGTTTCCCGAGATCGTTCGAGAACTCGGCCGGCTGGCGGTCTACACGGCCGAGGCCAACAATCCGCTCAAGCACTCGGCCGACGACCCGCAGGAAGCCGGCTATCGAACCGACTACGAGAACTACGTGGGCAGCGCCTTCCCCCGTTTTCAGGTGGTCTTCTACGGCCAGGGCCGTGACGTCCGAACAGAAGCCGCGCTCACGCGCCTGCTCTCCGAAACCGGCCGACGAAGCGCGGACCTCTATCCTCTGCTCGGTCACGAGTATCGCCGGATCGGCCTGATCGACGGTGCGATCCGCGGCGCGATCGATGCCAAGGACCGGTTCGACGACAAGTCAACCGCCTTCGGCGTCGGGTCGATCGTCTTCAGCCACGCGATCAGCGATCTCGCGGCGATCTACCGCTACGTGTGGCTGCGCGCCGGCGGCGCGGATCAGCGGGAATTGCCGGTCACGCTCCCGCTTGCCGGAGCTCGAGAGCGATGACCATGCTCAAAGCGCGCCTGGCGCTGATCTCGGTGTACGACAAACGCGACGTCATCGAGTTCGCCAAGGGTCTCAGTCACCTCGGCATCGAGATTCTCTCGACCGGCGGCACCCACCAGACACTGAGCGGCGCCGGGCTGGAGCTGATGCGGATTTCGGACGTGACCGGTTATCCGGAGATTCTGGACGGCCGGGTCAAGACGCTCCACCCCCAGATTCATGCCGGCATCCTGGCCGACCGCGAGCGCGCCTCGCACCTGACCCAACTCGGTAAGCACGGCATCACCGCGATCGATCTCGTGGTGGTCAATCTCTACCCGCTCCAGAAAGTGGCCGCCTCCGGTGCGCCGTTCGAGGAGACCATCGAGATGATCGACGTCGGCGGGCCCGCGATGATTCGGGGCGCGGCCAAGAACCATCGCGGTGTGATCGCGGTAGTCGATCCCGAGGACTACCCTCAGGTACTGGCCGCCCTCGAAGAGGGAGACGGGACCGTCCCCGACTCGCTGCGCAGAAACCTGGCCGTCAAGGCCTTCCGGCATACCCAGTCCTACGACGCCGCGATCGCCCAATGGTTGGAAGGCATGGGCGCTGGAAGCCAGGAGAAACTGCCGCACCACCTGCTGCTGGATCTCAAGCGGGAAAGTCACCTGCGTTACGGAGAGAACCCGCATCAGAAGGCCGCGCTCTACCGAGTCCACGGAGAGTACGGGGTCTTCGGTGGCTTCGAAAAGCTCCAGGGCAAGGAACTCTCGTTCAACAATCTTCTCGACGCGGACGCCGCCCGGCGGATGGTCAGCGCCCTCGACGAGCCCGCCGCGGTCGTGGTCAAGCACAACAATCCCTGCGGAGCAGCCCGCGGGCAAACCTGTGCCCAAGCCTACGCGCGCGCGCTGGCCTGTGATCCCCGGTCCGCCCTGGGCTCGGTGGTGGCACTCAACCGAACCGTGGACATGGACCTTGCCGAGGCGCTCGCTCCCCAATTCGTCGAGGTCGTGCTGGCGCCGTCTTTTACCGACGAAGCCCTCACGCGACTGTCGCGCAAGTCGAAGCTTCGACTCATCCGGTGCCCGCTCATCAAATCGGCAGAACAGCGCGAGTTTCGGGGCATCGACGGAGGCTTCCTGGTTCAGGATGCGGATCTTTCGGCCGACGACTCGGCCGATTGGAGCTGCCCGACCCAGCGCCAGCCCACACCCGAGGAGCTGGATGCGCTGGCGTTCGCGTGGCGGATCGTGCGCCACGTGCGCTCGAACGCGATCGTGGTGACCAATCAGGTCCAGACCGTCGGAATCGGCGCCGGTCAGATGAGTCGAGTCGATTCCTGCCGCCTCGCGATCGGCAAAGCGGAGTTGTCTCTGGGGGACTGCGTGGCGGCTTCGGATGCGTTCTTTCCGTTTCGCGACGGCCTCGACGTCCTCGCCGAAGCCGGGATTCGCGCCGTGGTCCAGCCCGGCGGCAGCAAGCGCGACCAGGAGGTCGTGGCGGCGGCCGACGAGCACGGTGTCGCGATGCTGATGACACAGACGAGGCACTTTCGGCATTGATGGCAAGGAAGGGAGTGCCTGCAGAGCCTGCAGAAATGGCAGAGATGGCAGAGGTGGCTCATGGCGCGCGGCCCAGGCCTCGCCTGGTCTTGCTCCTGGGGATTCTGCTGTGCGGGTTCTGGGAGGTCGGAGTGTTTGGTGATGGCGCCGGCGTCGCCGACGCCGCCGAGACGGCTGCCGAGGCACTTGCCAAGGCGCCTACCGAGAAACCCAATAACTCGGCAGGCACACGCGCCTGGGCCTTGCTCGGCGAGGTCCGCGACCAGCTGCGCGCCCGCTCGCCTCTTGCCGCCGATTTCACTCAGACCTTTGTCCCAAGCGGTTTCTCCAGTGGCGACACGGAATCGGGAACTCTCTACATCGACCTGCCCCGGTGTCTGCGCTTCGAGTACCAAAAACCCTTTCCGAAGAACTTTCTGCTCTGCGGCGATTGGGTCTACACCTGGAACCCCGGTGATCCCAGCGGCCGCCGCTTCCTGGTCAACGACAGTGAAGCCGCAGGGATCGATCTCCTGCGGCTCGAGGTAGAGGCGCTCAAGGGGCACTACCGGGCGGAGCTCGGGGCCGGCGACGCGAGCCGAACCGTGATCCGGCTCATCCCGACGGACGGGGCCGCGGACATTCGCGAGGCCTCGGTCGAGGTCGGAAAAACCGAAGATTCCGCTGGTACGACCGAGACTCCTAGTCTGCTGGCTCTCGCCTACGTGGACCGCAGCGGCAACCGGACCCGGTTCGAGATCGCCGGTTACCGAAAGCTCGCAACCAAAGCCGACTTCGAAACGCCACCCCTCGAGTGGCTCGAAGACTAGGGCGGCTTCCATATAATGACATCGCCGTTCGCGCTCCGGTCATTCAGTGGCTCGTTTCCAATGAAAGCCAGCGTCTCTCTTGTCCTCGGGCTACCCCTCCTTCTGGCCGCGGCGGCCTGCAGTTCGAACAGCCGTGCCAACACTGGAGCCGGCGCGATCGAGAAGAGCCGTGGCTACGAGCGCGGCCAGATCGTCATTATCGCCGGCGTCGCGAGCGACCTCGACAACCAGCCGGTAGCCGACCTCGAAGTGGTTCTGGAGGCCTCCCGTCACTCCTTCGACTATCTCCGCTTTCGCAAGCACCGGCCTGTGGTTCGCAAGGTCTCGACGACGACTTCGGCCAACGGGGCCTTCGAGATTCAATGGCCCTGGGACAAAGGCTTCAATCGCTTCTCGCTCGTGTTCGGCATCACGGTGAAGGAGCCAGGGGGCGAGCGCTTCCATGTTCTCCACCGCGAAGACTTGAGCCACAGAATTGAGCACGGCAGCCCCGTGGTTTCGTCCGTCCAGATCGCGGACACCTCGTTTCTCGACTCGTTCCTGGAGTTTCGCGCCGGTCTCGAGAGCGAGACTCAGCGCGAGGTCTACCGCGAGGCCGGAAAACCGGATAAGGTCCGCGAGAGGGTCTCAGCGGACGGCACCGATGTCGATTGGTGGTATTTCGAGCTGGGCAAGGTATACCGATTTCGAAACGGAGAGTTGCGAGAGGTCGAGAACTTCGAACCGGTGAGACCCTTCGACTCCTGACACCAGGCCCATTCTGTTGAACCGCAACCCTTCACTTGCCCCCTCTCTCGCGCTAGCACCCGAGCGGGCCACTGCCGACCGAGGCGCGCACTTCCTCAACCTGGTCGCCGACCGACTCGCGGCAACCGAAGAGCTGATCCGGAAGCAAACCACTTCCGAAATCGCCTTCATCGACGACGCCAGCGAGCACATCTTCAACGGCGGCGGCAAGCGCGTTCGCCCGGCACTGCTGCTGCTGTCTTCACGAATGCTCGGCAACGAGGGTGCCGAGGACATTACCTACGCGGCGGTCGTCGAGCTGATTCACACCGCGACACTGGTTCACGACGACATCATCGACGACTCCAAACTGCGCCGGGGCAGAACCACGGTTCATAACATATGGGACAACAGCCAGGCCGTGCTCCTGGGCGACTGGCTCTACACCACCTCGATGAAAATGGCCCTGAGCCACGACCGACTCGATGTGGTGCGTCAGCTCTGCGATGCGATCTTGCGCATGACCGAGGGTGAGCTTCTGGTGCTCCAACGACTGGGCGCCATCGATGTCTCCCGAGACGAGTATTTCGACATCATCGAACGCAAGACTGCCCACCTGTTTGCAACCGCTTGCTCGATTCCGGCCATCGCCTCCAGCAGCGGAGCCGACCTGGCGGCGCTCGAGCAGTACGGGCGCTCCCTGGGGCTCTGCTTTCAGCTCGTCGACGACCTGCTCGACTTCACCGAGAGCGAAGCGGCACTCGGCAAGCCGGTCCTGTCAGACCTCAGGGGCGGCAAGCTGACGCTGCCGTTGATCATGCTGATGCCCCGGCTCGACAGCAGTCGGCGGCAACGGATAGAACAGGTACTCGAAGACCGCGACTTTCGCCGCATCGAGCCCGAGCAGATTCTCGAACTGGTGACCTGCGGCGGCGTCGTCGATGAGGTGCGAGAGCTGGCGCAATCCTACGCTCTAGCCGCCCAGACTGCTCTCGAACGCTTCCCGGCCAGTGAGGCCCGTGACGCGCTCGAGTTCGCGCCAGAATTCGTGCTCAATCGTCGCAGTTGAAGGCGGCGGAGCGAACCCGAAGGCCCGGCGCGATCTGATTTCGCCGGCGCCGCGCTCGGCGACCCACTCGGGCACGGTTTCGAAAACTCTCAATCCCGCAATGTCGGCGAGAGCCAGCACGGTCACGAATCGGAACTCGAGCGGCTGCGGTGCCGTCCAGGAACCGCGTCCCGCCGGGCTCGAGAAATAGGCCGCGGGATCGGCGCGATCGGGTCCGGTCGGGCGATCGAGGCTCGTGTAGATAAGGCCGCGGGTTCCGACGGTGGTCGCGAAGACCACGTTCAGGTATCCGTGCGCCACCCGTCCCAGATCAAAAACGACCCAGCGGCCCAACGGCAGTCGGCTTTCCGGAGGCGGGAAACGCTTGTCCCATTCGCGGCCGAGCGCGCGGATCCTGGTAACTTCGGCGGTCTGCACCGGGAGCAGTTGATCGGCAAGCACCGGCAGACGAGCCGCCTCGGACTCGACTCGCCAGCCTCCGACGGGTGGCACCCCCCAAGACTTGACGCCGCCCATATCCTCGGGCACAAATCCACTGCGGAGCAACGCGCTCTCGTAACGCCGGCACATCCGCCAACTGCCATCGGTTACCACCGACCCCTGCCTACCCAAGTCGAGCCTCGCCAGAAGTCCCCCGACACCGCGCCGGCTGCGCAACTGAAACAGCAGCCGGTTGGCGCCCGGCCGAAGAAACTTCGCCACATCATACGAATCCGCCGGAGCACGCTCTCGGAAACCGCCCGCGCCAGCCGGCTGCTGGTTTACGAACACCCAGTAGCCTTCATCGGCCTGGACTACCAGCTCCGCGTGATCCGGAACGCTCTCCCCAAGCTCGAAATCGCGGTAGAGAAAGAAGTTCACCCAGCCGTCCTCGCCATTCAGGTCCGAAGGCCAGATCCACTCGGCCGCGCCGGTCGGCAGCTGTCGGGCAAGGGCCGCAGGACGAAGCCGGCTCTCGTACACCCCTAGGCCCAAGAGCAAGGCCACGAGCACGACGATCCGAATGAAGTAGTGCTTCAAGAGTAGCCCTCGCCGATCCATCGGACAGGCTAACACCCGTCTACGGTCAGCCCTAGAAACCTCTGCACTTCGGGCCTGCGCTCGTTGACTGAATGCAATGGGGACCGATAGATTGGGCTGTGCACCCCGCTGAAGCAAACTCCACCCAATCGACAGTGCAGGTCGTCGCTGCCATTCCGGCGCGCTATGCCTCGAAGCGCCTTCCCGGGAAGCCGCTTCTCGAGATCGCCGGCGTTACACTGATCGAGCGGGTCTATCGTCAGGTCGAGCGCGCCCGAGGGATCTCGGAAACGATCGTGCTGACCGATGACTCCCGCATCGCAGACGCTGTTCTTGGTTTCGGCGGCCGGGTCTTGATGACTCCCGGGGATCTCGCCAGCGGCTCGGACCGCGTCGCATACGCCGCTCGCGACTGGGATTCGAAGGTGATCCTCAACGTTCAGGGCGATGAGCCCCTGATCGCTCCCGAGGTGCTCAGCCGGCTCGCCAAACACCTTGTGGAGAACCCCGACGACGACGTCGCGACGCTCGCCGCTCCGGCCACGCCCGAAGATTTCGACAATCCGGATGTGGTCAAGGTGGTCAGCGACACGAACGGTAGGGCGCTGTACTTCAGTCGCGCCGGCATTCCGTATGCCCATGCGTCCCGTGGAGGGCAACTCACGCGGCCCCAGCGGGGTTACCAGAGCCAGCGGCACATTGGCGTCTACGGCTACCAGAGAAAGGCGCTGCTCGAGATCGCCGCGACGCCGCAGACACCGCTCGAGCTGGCGGAATCGCTCGAGCAGCTGCGCATGCTCGAAAGCGGGTTTTCGATTCGCGTCCTCTCGGTGGCGAAAGCCTGGCCGGGAGTCGATACAATCAAGGACTCGAGACGAGTCGAAGCCTATCTGGCCGAGCATGGCGATCCGCTGGCCGGCCGGCGAGCAACCCCGACGTCTCGAGCGGATTCATAGCAAGGAGCACGCGGCATGGCGGCCAAATTCATTTTCATCACCGGCGGCGTGGTCTCGTCGCTGGGCAAGGGAGTCACGGCCGCCTCGGTCGGCGCGATTCTGGAGGCCCGAGGCTTCTCGGTCACGCTGATGAAGTTCGACCCCTACGTGAATGTCGATCCGGGCACGATGTCGCCCTATCAGCACGGCGAGGTTTTCGTCACCGACGACGGCGCCGAAACCGATCTCGATCTCGGTCACTACGAGCGCTTCACGCACTCCAAGAGCAGCAAGCACCACAACTACACGACCGGCAAGATCTACGAAGCGGTGATCAACAAGGAGCGCCGTGGGGACTATCTCGGCAAAACGGTGCAGGTCGTGCCCCACATTACCGACGAAATCAAGGACGCGATGAGGCGGCTCGAGGATCAGGCCGACATCGTCATCATCGAGATCGGCGGCACCATCGGCGATATCGAATCGCTGCCGTTTCTCGAAGCCATAAGGCAACTGCGGCTCGAACTGGGCAAGCACAACGCCGCCAACATCCATCTGACCCTGGTGCCGTACATCAAGGCTGCCGATGAGCTCAAAACCAAGCCGACCCAGCACTCGGTGCGCGAGCTGCGAGCCATCGGTATCGCGGCCGACATACTCGTCTGCCGTTGCGATCGCCCTCTGCCCGAAGACCTCAAGAAGAAGATCGCTCTCTTCTGCAACGTAGAACCCGACCAGGTCATCGCCGCCCAGGACGTGGACACCATCTACGAGGTCCCGTTGACGTTTTGTCGGGAGGGCCTCGATGAGATTCTTCTGGAGGTACTCAACCTTCCCCACTACCCCCGTGATATATCGCCGTGGGAAGACCTCGTCGGTCGGATCAGGAGCCCCAAGCACCACGTTCGAATCGGTATCGTCGGCAAGTACGTCGAGCTGCCCGACGCCTACAAGAGCCTCAACGAGGCTCTCATGCACGGCGGTATCGCCAATAGCGCCCAGGTCGAGCTGGTTTTCATCGACGCCGAGGCGATCGAGGGCGAAAGCTGGCCGCGAGAGGTCTTCGAAGTCGATGGCCTGGTCGTGCCCATCGGCTTCGGAACTCGCGGTACCGAGGGCATGATCAGCGCCACTCGATACGCGCGCGAACGCGAAGTGCCCTTGTTCGGAATCTGCCTTGGCATGCAATGCATGGTCATCGAATTCGCGCGCAACGTCTGCGGCATCGCCGACGCGACCTCTTCGGAGTTCGACACGGAAGCTTCCAATCCGGTGATCTACAAGCTCCGGGAGCTTCTGGGCGTGGAGCAAATGGGCGGCACCATGAGATTGGGTGCCTACCCCTGCGTTCTTTCCGACGGCACGCTGGCGCGAGAAATCTACGACACTGACCAGATCAGCGAACGGCACCGTCATCGCTACGAGGTCAATCAGAAATACCTCGGGGCGCTCACCGAAAACGGCCTCGCGGTCGCCGGCATGAGCCCGGACGGCAAGTTCGTCGAGATGATCGAACTTCCGGGCCACCCCTGGTTTCTCGGCTGCCAGTTCCATCCCGAATACAAGTCGAAGCCGACGGCGCCGCATCCTCTGTTCGTGTCGTACGTCCGCGCGGCGCTCGAGGAGCAGGCTCGACGCAAGAGGCCCGATCGGATACGCGAGCGCGAGTTCATTGAGCCGGCCCGGAGTACCGCCTGAGGCGGCCGAGAAATGCTCTCTAAACCGCTCGAACTCGCGCCCGGCATCTCGCTGGGCGGAGCCGACCTCGCCATCGTCGCTGGACCTTGCGTGATCGAGAGCCCCGAGCAGCTTGCCAGCGCAGCGCAGGCGGTCACCGAACTTTCTCGCGTGCTCGATCTGCCGCTGATCTTCAAGGCCTCCTTCGACAAGGCGAATCGAAGTTCCATCGACAGTTTTCGGGGACCCGGTCTGGTCGAAGGACTCCGGCTCCTGGCGGAGGTTCGAGAGACCACCGGGCTGCACATTCTGACGGACGTTCATGCGCCCGATCAGTGCGCGCCGGCAGCCGAGGTCTGCCACGTGTTGCAGATACCAGCCTTCCTGTGCCGGCAGACCGACTTGATCGTCGCCGCGGCCAAGACCGGCCGCGCCGTGAACATCAAGAAGGGACAGTTCATGGCTCCGGAGGACATGGTGCTCGCGGTCGAAAAGGCGCGCGATGCGGGGTGCGAGTCGGTGACCGTAACCGAGCGCGGTTCGTCCTTCGGGTACCACAACTTGGTGGTCGACATGCGTTCGTTTGCGATCCTGCACGCTCACGACATCGCGGTTCTCTTCGATGTCACCCATTCCCTCCAGCTGCCCGGCGCCAAGGGCAAGGAGACCGGAGGGCAGCGCGAGTTCGCCGAGCCCTTGGCTCGCGCCGCGGTAGCGGCCGGCGCCGACGGCGTCTATCTCGAAGTACACCCGAACCCGGATGAGGCGCGCTCGGACCGCGCCACCCAGCTCGGCCCGGATCGCGCCCGACGATTGCTCACGCAACTGATAGCGCTGCGAAAGACCACGCTCGAGATCTCGTCGGGATGAGCAAGTTCGAATCCAAGAGCCCGCGAGAGGTCGCCCGGGAGGTACTCGAGATCGAAGCCGCGGCGGTGCACGACCTGCTCGACCAGCTCGACGAGCGTTTCGATAGCGCGATTGCCCTGCTGGTCGCGTGCAAGGGCCGGGTCGTCTGCACCGGCATAGGCAAGAGCGGCCTGGTGATGCAAAAAATCGCCGCGACCCTGTCTTCGACCGGAACGCCCGCGCTGTTTCTGCACCCGGCCGACGCGATTCACGGCGATCTGGGCATGATTACCGACAGCGACCTGGTACTCGCGGCGTCCTATTCGGGCACCACCCAGGAGCTGCAGCGGCTCGCCGAGCTGGTGCGGCGCCTGGGAGTCGGTTTCATCGTCATGACCGGCAACGCCGACAGCCCGCTGGCCCGCAACGCCACGGTTCATCTGCCCGTTGAGATCGACCAGGAAGCCTGTCCGCTCAATCTGGCGCCCACGGCCTCATCGACCGCGACTCTCGCGATGGGCGACGCGCTCGCGATGGCGCTGCTCCAGGCCAAGGGTTTCACCCGTGACGATTTCGCACGGCTTCACCCCGGCGGCAGTCTGGGCAAGGGGCTGGTCAAACTGCGCGAGCTGATGCACACCGGCGCCGAGGTTCCTCGCGTCGATCAAGAAGTAGCTCTCAAGGACGCGGTGCGGGAAATTTCCGCAAAGGGAATGGGCATTACTGCGGTGACCGGGCCGAACCGAGAACTTCTAGGCTGTATCACCGACGGCGACCTGCGCCGCCGCCTCGCCAGCGACGGCGACATGCTCGACGTCACCGCCGGCGATTGCATGGGGGCGAGTCCGCTGACCATCGCGGCCGACGAGTTGGCGGCAGCGGCGCTCAAGACCATGGAAGACAACCGCATCACCGCTCTGTTTGTCTGTGAAGGCGACAAACTCGAGGGCATCGTTCATCTCCACGACCTTTGGCGGATACAGTTGTTTTGATCGATTCGAAAACCGGACTCTCGCAAAAAGAGTTCGCCCGGCGGGCGCGCGAGATCGTGTGGATTCTCCTGGACGTCGACGGCGTCTTGACCGATGGCGGCCTCTACTACGATCGCCGGGGCGCTTCAGTGCTGAAGTTCGATGCGCGCGATGGACTCGCGATCAAACTGGCTCAAAGGGCGGGCATCAAGGTCGGTGTCCTCAGCGGGCGCAGTTCTCGAGCGCTCAAACGACGAGCGGCCGAACTCGATTTGGACGCCGTGATCGTCGGCTCCAAAGACAAGGGGTTCGACTTCGAGAGGTTTCTGGAACAGCACGCAACCGAACCCAAGAGAATCGCCTTTGCCGGCGACGATCTCCCCGATCTGCAGGTGCTCGGCCGCTGTGGCCTGTCCTTTGCCCCGGTCGATGCAGTCGATGAAGTCCGTGCCGTCGTGGACAGCGTTCTAACCCGTAGCGGGGGCGCGGGAGCGGTCCGGGAGCTGATCGAGGCGATCTTGCGGGCCCGTGGCGACTGGGAGCGGATGCTGGAGCCGTTCTCCTTCGAGAGTAGATGAAAGCCACCTGCTAGCGCCGTGCGGGATCCCAAACAGATCTACCGGCGCCGGCTCCGCAACCTGATCGCGCGCCCGCTTACGTTCGTTCTCAAGCTCTGCGTCGGTACCGTCTCGTGGCATTCGGCTCAGAGGATCGGAGCCTGGCTTGGCCGCCGGTTCTGGAAGCTCAAGAAACGCGATCGCACGCGCACGCTGGCTCATCTCGAGATCGCCTTCCCGGCACTCTCGGCTGCAGAAAAAGCCGACCTCGGCCGCCGCGCGGCGATCCACCTCGGTGTCAACTTCGCCGAGTATCTTCATCTCGCGCATCGAGGGCCCGAAGCCGCCGTGGCTCATTTCGAGATCCGTGGCTGGGAGCACGTCGAAGCCGCCCGCAGTCAAGCCAAGGTAGTGCTCATCGCCACCGCTCATTGCGGCAATTGGGAGCTTATGGGCCCGGTCTTTCGAAGCAAGCGGAAAGTGCTCACCGCGCTGGTTCGTTCGATGGGAGAAGAGTGGATGGAGAACGCGAGCAAGCGCTTCCGGGAACGCCTGGGCACCCAAGCCATCGCGCGAGGGGAGTCCGGCGCCGCAGGCCAACTGCTCGCACTACGCAAACGCGGCGGATACCTGATTGCACTCATCGATCAGGACATCCGCGCCCAAAGCGTCTACGTGCCATTCTTCGGACGCCTCGCGCACACCCCGGTGGGCCCGGCACAGCTGGCGTTGCGCTGGTCGATGCCGGTCGTGCCAGCCTTTTGCGAGAGGCTCGAAGACGGCTCGCACCGAATCGAATTCAGCCCGCCGCTGCCGCCCTTCGACAGCGCCAAAGAGTTGACGGCAGCCATCACGCGAGTCATCGAAGGTCAGGTTCGCAAGCGGCCGGAGCAGTGGGTCTGGGTACACCGCCGCTGGCGCCGGCAGCTGCCGGACGATACCGAGTACCTGGCGCGGGATCTGGAAGGCAGCCAGAGCGGCTAAAGATGTAGCGGTCGAGACAGCCTTATGATTTCTTGCGGCCGACCAGGGCCGCTGCGCCGACACCGAGCAGGTACAACGCGATTGTCGGAAGCGCAAACAAGCACAGATTGACCACGTCCGGCGTAGGCGTGATCAGCGCGGCGGCAACGAAGATCAGCAGCACCGCCCAGCGAAAGTTCCGCATCAGAAAAGCCGGTGTCACCACCCCGATCTGCGCCAGAAAGAAAATCACCAGCGGCAGTTCGAACATCAGACCCAACCCGAGCACCACGACCATCAAGAACCGGAAGTAGCGGTCTACCGTGATCACCGGATCGAAGGCGGCGCCCATCTTGACCAGAAACTCGACGGCAAACGGAAAGGCCACGTAGTAGGCGAACGCCCCACCGCCGGTAAAGAAGAGAGAGCCGAAAACAACGAAGGGGATTGCGTAGAGCCGCTCGCGGCGGTACAGACCGGGCGCCACGAAGCGCCAGACCTGGTAGAGAACGATCGGGCTGGCAAGAAAGAGCGCCGCCAAGGCCGCGATCTTCACGTACATGATGAACGGATCGGTGATACCGAGAAAGGCCAGCTTCTTACCGGGCACCACTGCGTAGATCGGCTGGGCCAGGAATTCGGCCAGCGGCTCGACGAAAAACCAGCACACTGCGAAGGTCGCCGCCACCGCGAGCAGCGACTTGATCACGCACTTGCGAAGCTCTTCGAGATGCTCGACCAGGGTCATCCGAGAAAGCTCGGACCCCTCCACGGATACTGGCTCATTCATGACTCCCCGCGGTCCTCAGGGGCGTCCTTGCTCTCACCTTCGGGCTCGGATTGGATCTCTGCTTCGGAACCGGACTCGAGGTTCGACGCGGGGTCGGATTCAGAGCCGGCGATGCCGTTCGAGTCCGAGGCCGGCTCAGGCACGGGCGCCCGAGCTTGGGGACGCGCGGTGGTGACCGGCGAGTCCAGTTCGGCGTCCTGTTCGAAAGAGCTGGTCTCCCGATCGAACGTCCGCTTCAAGTCCCCTGTAGCGCGCCGAAACTCACCCAACGCCCGCCCGATGGTCCGCCCGACCTCGGGCAGCCTACGGGGCCCGAACACGATGAGTGCCAGCGCGAGGATGAAGAGAATTTCTGGAAAACCAAGAGAGCCAAACATTGCGTCTCCAAGAACCGTGACAAATACTCGGGCGCGGCTGCTCGAAAGTCAAGTGCTTGTAGCGCCTTTGATACAGTCACCCCCATGAAATCGGGCTGGAAGAAACTATCCGTTGCCGTGCTGGTGGTCGCGATCCTGGCCGGGGGGGCCTTTGGAGATCGTGTCCTGGCGCTCTCCGACGACGCGCGCCGGGTCTTGCGCACCTATACCGAGCTACTCCAAGTTGCCCACGACAGCTATGGCGACGAGGTCAGCTACAAGCAACTGGTCGAATCCTCTATTTCGGGAATGCTCAGAACTCTCGATCCACACACCAATTTCCTGTCGACCGAGGCCTATTCGTCCATGCGCGAGCGACAGAAGGAGACCTTCTACGGACTCGGCATCCTGGTCGGAATGCGCAATGGCCAGCTCACCGTGATCACGCCGATCGAGGGCACGCCGGCCTCGCGCATGGGGCTCCTTGCCGGCGACGTGATCGCGGCCATCGAAGGCGAATCGACGCAGACCATGAGCCTGGGCGTCGCGGTCCGCTTGCTCAAGGGGCCCAAAGGCACCAAGGTGACCATTCAAATCGTGCGCGCCGGTCTCGACCAGCCCTTGGAAGTGACCATCACCCGCGACGAAATCCCGCAAAACACGGTGCGCTATGCCTACATGATCGCTCCGGAGACCGCTTACATCGCGATCTTCGACTTCAACCGGGGCACCGGAAGAGAAGTCGCCGAAGCTCTCGAACGGCTGCGCGAAGCCGGCATGCAACGATTGATTCTGGACCTGCGAGGCAACGGCGGCGGCCTACTCGACCAGGCGATCTCGGTGTCTGACCAATTTCTCGACGAGGGAGCCGAAATCGTATCGACCCGCGGTCGGACTCGAAACTCTCACCAGAAATTTTTCGCAACCGGCCAGTCACCCGCCCTCGACATTCCGCTCGTGGTCCTGGTGGGCAGGGGAACCGCCTCCGCCGCCGAGATTGTTTCCGGCGCGATCCAGGATCACGACATGGGGCTCGTCGTCGGCACTCCGACCTGGGGCAAGGGTCTGGTCCAGACCGTCTATTCGCTGCCGTACAACGCGGGACTCGCGCTCACCACCGCCAAGTACTACACGCCCTCGGGGCGGCTGATCCAGCGTGACTACACGAGCTATTTCGACTATCAGATCGTCGACGAAGACAACGGCGGCCTGACTCCGACCGAAGTCGCTCAGAACGAGAACCGCCAAGCCTTCAGTACGGACTTGGGGCGGGAGGTCTACGGCGGCGGCGGCATCACGCCGGACGTGATTGTCGAACCTCTGTCACTGAGCCCAGAAATTCAATATCTGCTCAGCCAGAACAGCTTCTTCGATTTTGCGGTCCAGTACATGCTCACCCATACGGTCGAAGATCGCGATTGGGTACCGCAGCCGGAACTGCTCAGCGAGTTTTCGACCTGGCTGCTGGACCAGAAACTCATCACCGAACAAGAGGTCGGCGACATGCTCGGCGACCTCGAAGCCCGTGAGATGATGAAGCGCTATCTGCACGCCGAGATCTTCAACTCCGCCTTTGGAATCGAGGCGCGCTTCGAAGCTCTGGCTCCCGGCGATCCGCAGATCGTCCGCGCTCTCGAACTCCTCGGTGAAGCATCCGATCTCCTCGCCCGGCGGCGAAATCTCGAAAAGCTCGGCGAACCCGAAGTCGCTTCGGCAGCCGCCGTCGGATGACCAGAATCATCGTCTAGGCGGTTTGCTCGCTTCCGCGCAGATACGACCGGACCAGACGCGACAGGGCGTCGAGGTCGTAGCCGCCCTCGAGAACACTCAAGAGGCGGCCTGAGCAAACTCGATCCGCCAG
Source organism: Acidobacteriota bacterium (assembly GCA_022561975.1). Classification (GTDB taxonomy): domain Bacteria; phylum Acidobacteriota; class Thermoanaerobaculia; order Multivoradales; family JAHEKO01; genus CALZIK01. The sequence continues at coordinate 16,830 of JADFQD010000025.1, read as the reverse complement.
TTCTCGGAGCAAGACGCCGATTTCGGCGAACGCGGTCTCGCTCAGCCGCATCCCTCCCATCGGATCATCTCGCCAAGCGTCAAAGCCGGCCGAAACGACGAGCACGTCGGGCTCATGACGTGCCAGGGCGGGGACGATCGAATCCCGAATCGCGGAGAGGAAGTCCCGGTCGCCGGTGCCCGCGGGGAGCGGCACGTTGAGGGTCTTGCCCTCGCCCGGCCCTCGGCCGGTCTCCGTCGCCGACCCGGTGCCGGGGTAGAACGGCCATTGATGAGTACTCGTAAACAGCACGTCGGCGCGCTTGTAGAAGATCTCCTGCGTGCCGTTACCGTGATGGACGTCGAAATCGTAGACCGCGATGCGCTCGAAACCGTGGCTTCGGATGAGGTGCTCCACGGCCGCCGCGGTATTGTTCAGATAGCAAAATCCCATGGCGAGCTTGGACTCAGCGTGATGCCCGGGTGGTCGGACGGCGGTGAAGGCCTGGCCGTTGCCTTCGGCAGCCCAGTCCGCCGCCGACAGCGCGGCCGATGCCGCCGAGGTCGCCGCCTTCCAGGTCTCCTTGGTGAGCGGATTGTCGCTCGAACCCAGCAGACCGTCGCCACGCTCGACGGCTCGGCGAAAAATCTCCAGATATCGCGGTTCGTGAACCGTTTCGAGTACTTCCATCAGCTGGGGATGCTCGGATACCTCGGCAACGTCCCAGGACGAGTCAAACCCTCCCAGAATGCGTTCCAAACGCGCAGGGGACTCAGGGAACCCGTACCCGGCGTCATGGGCGAGACAGTCGATACCGGTGAAAATGCGAGTCATGATCGAAGTCTAGCCGACGCCAAGCGTCTGAGAACCGTTCGAATAACCTTCGATTCGGGCCATCTCGACTTCTACCACGGGCTGCTACGCCACAGCTCGGCGCTCCCCGAGCACAACGCCCTGCTCACGCAGCCGGCGGCGCGCTCGATAGACCACCGAGTCGATACAGGTCAGGCTCAATCGACCGGCGAATCGAGACGCGATCTCGCGGCTCGACAACCCCTCCAGGAACGCCATGACGAGCACCTTGTAGTTGCGTTCTCGCTGGCGCGCCCCGGCCGCGCTCCGGCACGTCGCCAAAAGCCTCGAACGCGCCTCTTTCATCAGCGCACGGTCCTCGGGCGAAGGCTCGTTCCTGGATACCGCGAGGCTCTCGATGTCTTCGCCCACATCGACGACACCGCCCCGGCTGCCGCGTTTCTTCGTCCAGCGAGCCCGTAGGCTGTCGCGCGTGCACCTCTCGGCAAGGCGCGCGAAAAAGGCGTTGAGAGCCTTATCGTCTCGCTCGCGACACATTCTCAAGACCCGGCGCTCACGCGCCAGGATCTTGCAGTAGCACTCCTGCAACAGATCAGCGGCGAGATCCCTGCGATCGCCTTCGACGCCGAGCCCGCGCAGCGCTCGGTGGATGCCCCAGCGCAACGGTGGTTCGAATCGCTCAAGAAAAACGGTCCAGGCCGGTCCGTCGGCCTGCTCCAGGCACTGCTCCACAATCTGCCAACCATGCTTGTCTTCCATGCTCCACTCCTTGGGTAGGGAGTGGAGGCGAGATCTACAAAAAAAGCCCAGCTATCGCTGGGCACACGGCAGGCGCTCAGAGGATAGCAGGGCGCCGCCGGATTACGCAAGCCGAGGCGGCGAGCTCACGCTACCGAAGCTTCTCTTCGACGAACTCGACGTGCTTTCGAACCTTGGGATCGTACTTCTTGAGCTTGAGCTTTTCGGTCGAGAGCCTCTTGTTCTTGTCCGTCGTGTAGAAGTATCCCGTACCGGCACTGGACACCAGTTTGATCTTTTCGCGCATGTGACCCTCCGTAATCTGGTTTTCTTCTGGCCCTGTTTTCTTCTGGCCCTGTTTTCTTCTGGTGAATGGCGGGGTCGACGGGACTCGAACCCGCGACCTCCGGCGTGACAGGCCGGCGTTCTAACCAACTGAACTACAACCCCCGCAGCCGTCTCCTCCGATCCGGGTTTGGTGGGAGGTGAGGGATTTGAACCCCCGACCCTCTGCGTGTAAAGCAGACGCTCTCCCACTGAGCTAACCTCCCCGCGCCGGAGGCGGCTAATAGTAATAACCGCCGAGGGGGAAGTCAATGTCAACGCCAAGCCTGACAAGTTGGGCTGGCGAGGCCGGAACATTCCGTGAAACAATCGGCTCTCAACCTACCGTTCGCGCCGGAGTGGAACCAAGTCCGGTGCCGCGACAAGACCCTGAGAAGGAGACCCAATGCACGAGGTACCACAGCTCGGCTACAGCTACGACACGCTGGAGCCCCACATCGACGCGCGGACTATGGAGATTCACCATACGAAGCACCACGCGGCCTATGTCGCCAACCTGAACAAGGCCCTAGAGGGCCATGCCGAGCTCGCCGCGAAATCGGTCGAGGACTTGATCAGCGACATGGCTTCGATTCCCGAAGCGATTCGCGGAGCCGTTCGTAACCACGGCGGCGGCCACGCCAATCACTCGTTGTTCTGGAATGTCATGGCTGCCCCGGGCGGCGGCCGGCCCGACGGAAACCTCGCCGACGCCATCAACAGCGATTTCGGAGACTTCGATTCCTTTCAGGCTGCGATGACCAAGGCCGCCGCGACCCTGTTCGGCTCCGGCTGGGCTTGGCTGGTAGTGAACGGCGACAAGCTCGAGGTCGTCCAGCGAAGCAACCAGGACAGCCCGCTCATGGATGGCCTGAAACCGATTCTGGGCGTAGACGTCTGGGAGCATGCCTATTACTTGAACTACCAGAACCGGCGGCCGGACTATCTGGCGGCTTGGTGGAATGTCGTCAACTGGGATGCGGTAGGGCAACGCTTCACCAGGTAAATACACCTAATTTTAGGATGATCATCCGAATTTATGTCCCTTGGCGGCTCATCCGGGCCGCCATTTTTGTATGGCCGCCCAACCGCCATTCGAATCAAACCCTCGTAACTCATTGAATCGTCGATAGATGTAGATATGTGCATAGACTGCGCAGAGCAAAGACCGCTTCTGGCACATCCGTTGCCTTTCACCAATGTCATGAGCCATCAACCTTCCTCTACCCCCCACCGGATTCTGTCCGCCGTCCCCCTCGCCTCCTCAGCACAGGCGCCGATTCCAAGAGGCGGGCGCGAACTGGACAAGTTCTTCAAGGCGCTGTCCGATCAGACCCGCCGCAGCATCCTTCGGCTGCTGCGACACCGCGAACTCTCGGTCGGTGAAATCGTAGGCAATTTTCGGCTCTCGCAGCCGACCATCTCACGGCACCTCTCAGTCCTGAAGGAGGCGCAGCTGGTTACGGATAGCCGGAGCGGCCAGCATGTGATGTATCGGCTTTCCCCCGAAGAGCTGGCGCGCGGTGCCGGCAGATTCTTCATTCACTTCGACGAATGCCAAGACCTGCTGACGCGAGGCTAGCGGAGCCGAAGAAAACCCTCACAGAACCAATCGGGAGGGGACACGAAAGAATCGTGTCCCCGAGGTATACTCCGCTGCGCTCGCAAAGAGCGAACGGCGGTGTAGCTCAGGTGGTTAGAGCGAGCGGCTCATAACCGCTAGGTCGGAGGTTCAAGTCCTCTCACCGCCACCATTTCTGTCCAACGGGCTAGTTCTCGCGCAACGACCACGTAGGCGTCTCTCACGTGGATCTGGAACAAACACTAGAGGCCTTCTTTCGCGACCACGCGCCGCTTGCCGGCGGCGATACGATGCTGATCGCGTTCTCAGGCGGCGCCGATTCGACGGCGCTGCTCGACGCGATGTGCGCGTATGCTCGCCCGCGAGCAATCCGAGTCGCGGCGGCTCACATCGATCACCAGCTCGATCCTGGGTCACGCGCTCGTGCCGAGGCCGCCAAGGCGACGGCTGCGACACTTGGGCTTGCGTTGATTATCCACCGCCAGAACGTGCCCGCCCAAAAGCGGCGTTCCGAGAGTCTCGAGGTGGCGGCTCGGCGAATTCGCTATCGAGAACTCGAGAAAGCCGCAAGCGTGCTCGGAGCACGCTACATCGCAACCGCCCATCATCGCGACGATCAGGCCGAAACCGTGCTCCTGAGGCTGGCATCCGGTCATGGTCTGAGCGCACTCGCTGCGGTTCCCGCCCGGCGTGGTTCGATCGTCAGACCCTTGCTCGGACAGAGCCGCAAGGATCTGCTCCGCTACGTTCGTCGCCGCGGCTTGACCTGGATCGAGGATCCCACGAATCGCGACCTCACGACTCCCAGAAACCGTCTTCGGCACCTGTTGATCCCGATTCTCGGAGCCAAAAACCCGGACATTGCGATCCGCCTCGCCAGCCTGGCTCAGGCCGCGAAGGGAGCAAACACCCGGCTGACTCGCGAGTTCGACCAACTACTCGCTCCAAGCCGAGAGGGTTCAGCCGTCACGGTTTCGAGGCGAGTTCTCGAGACCTTGCCCACAACTGTCCTGCCCCACGCAATCGTCCACCTGCTCCGGTGCTGCGGCAGTCGCCGCAGGCCCTCACGAAGGGCTCTCGGCTATGCAGCGGCCCTCCTGGCCTCGCAGGCTCCGGTGGGAGTCGACCTCGGAGGCGGATGGCGCATCGAAGAAGCTCGAACCGGCAAGCTCCGCATTCTCCAAACCCCCGAGCCTACGCCGCTTTTCGCTTATGATCTGACCGTGCCCGGCGAGGTTCACCTCGGCGAGCTGGCTTCTTCGCTCCGGATTACGGCGGGATGCGTGGAGCCCTGGATGTTCCGGGGTGCCCGCCTTCGAGCCGGCTTCTCCCTACCCTTCGATGCTCGAGATCGGCTCACCGTCAGGAACCGGCGCCCCGGAGATCGTGTCCAACCCCTGGGAAGCCCCTCCCTGCACAAGCTCAAAAACCTCCTCATCAACCATGGGATACCAAAGTACGAGCGTGATCGACTGCCCCTCCTATGCCATAGTGAACGCATCCTGTGGGTGCCCGGCGTTACGATCGATCACGAGGCCAGGATTCGAGCCGCCAGTCGAGAGGGAAGTCGAGCCGGGAGTCGAGAAGAATCAGACATATGGGTAGCGGAGATCATACCGGATGAGTGAGAGCCGGCTGCAGGTTCTCTACGACAAAGAGACCATTGCCGCCAACGTGCGCGACCTCGGCCGAAGACTGGAAGCCGACCACTCCGGCTTGACGCCGGTCCTGATCTCAATCGTTGGAGGCTCCATCGTCTTTCTGGCCGATCTTCTACGAGCCATAGAGCAACCCGTTCGCTACGAAGCCGTACAAGTTCAATACACGGCTTCGGCCGGAAACAGTGAGGTCGTGGACATCGACTTCCCTATCAGCCTCGACGTCACCGGCCAATCGCTGGTCGTGCTCAAGGACGTAGTCGCCACCGCGGTGATAGAGAACTACCTGATGAGCCAATTACTGAGCCGTGGAGCCCGACGGGTGCGCTTCGTGGCTCTGATCGATCTGCCTGAGGAGCGCAAATCCGATTTTCACGTCGACTACCGCCTCTTTACGCCCAGGCGACCGGGCATTTTCGTCGGCTACGGACTCAAAAGCAACGGAATGTTCGGCAATCTCCCACACCTCGCTCGGCTCACCCTGGACGAGAACGACTAGCAGCCCGTGGAATTTACCTCGTCGGTGTGCGGTTTGATTAGGCAAGGAGCGATGTTTCTGTGAATCCTGCAGTCCGCACTCTGATCCTCTGGATCGCGATCTTCGTCGTGGTCATCGTCCTCTGGAACACGTTCCAGGCAGGACGCGCCAACCGCCACGAAATGAGCTTTACGGAGTTCATGGAGCAAGTCGAGCAGGATCGCATTGCCGACGTCACCATACGTGGCCAGAAGATCACCGGCACTTTCAAACCCGGTGGACAGTACGCCGAAGAAGACCAGTTCATGGTCTTCACGCCCGACTATCCCGAACTGATCAAGGAACTCCGGGAGGCGGGCATCGTGATCTCGGCCAAGGAGGCTAATGAGAACTCACTCATTCAGTACGTGCTCGGCTGGGCGCCGTTCCTGCTCATCATCGGGCTGTGGATTTTCTTCATGCGCCAGATGCAGTCCGGGGGCAACAAGGCCCTCTCGTTCGGCAAGAGCCGAGCCAAGCTACTCAGCGCGACCGGAAAACAACGCGTCACCTTCGAGGACGTGGCCGGAATCGATGAGGCCAAAGAGGAGCTTGCGGAGATCGTCGAGTTCCTGAGCGAACCCGAGAAGTTTCAAAAGCTCGGCGGCAAAATCCCCAAGGGGGTCCTGCTGATGGGGGCCCCTGGCACCGGCAAGACGCTGCTCGCCCGAGCCATCGCCGGCGAAGCCAGCGTCCCGTTCTTCTCGATCTCGGGCTCAGACTTCGTCGAGATGTTCGTCGGCGTCGGAGCAAGTCGCGTTCGCGACCTCTTCGAACAGGGCAAGAAGAACGCCCCGTGTCTCATCTTCATCGACGAGATTGACGCGGTCGGACGTCACCGCGGCGCCGGTCTGGGCGGCGGGCACGACGAGCGTGAGCAGACCCTGAATCAGCTACTTGTCGAGATGGATGGCTTCGAGTCCAACGAGGGAGTTATCCTCCTCGCCGCGACCAACCGGCCCGACGTACTCGACCCCGCGCTGCTGCGCCCGGGCCGATTCGACCGCCGCATCATCGTAGACAGCCCCGACATCAACGGACGCACCGGGATCCTCAAAATCCACACCCGAGAGATTCCTCTGCACGACGACGTCGAGCTCAAGGTCATCGCGCGCGGCACACCCGGATTCTCCGGTGCCGATCTCGCGAACCTGGCCAACGAAGCGGCGCTCGTCGCCGCCCGCAAGAGCCGCACGAACGTGACCATGGAGGACTTCGAGTTCGCCAAGGACAAGGTCCTCATGGGCGTCGAGCGCAAGACCTTGATCCTCACTGAGGAGGAAAGACGAGTCACGGCCTTTCACGAAGCCGGACACGCGCTGGTGGCTGCATTTTCCGAAGGCGCCGACCCGCTTCACAAGGTGACCATCATTCCGCGTGGCCACGCACTGGGCGTGACCATGCAGTTGCCGACCGAAGACAAGCACAGCTACACCAAGGGCTTTATCGAGAACCAGATCGCGATCCTCATGGGTGGCCGTGTGGCCGAAGAGCTCACCCAGGAGGACATCACGACCGGAGCCGGCAACGACATCGACCGTGCTACCGACATGGCGCACAAGATGGTGTGCGAGTGGGGGATGTCCGAGTTGGGTCCACTGTCCTTCGGCGGCAAGGACGAGCCCATCTTCTTGGGTCGCGACTACGCCCAGCGCACGGACTACAGCGAGGACACCGCAATCCGAATCGATCGCGAAGTCGAACGTATTGTGAAGGACGGTATCGAGCGAGCCCGTGGCATTCTGACCAAACGGCGCGAAGTTCTCGACGCTCTCGCCGAGCGGCTGCTCGAGTTCGAGACCATCGATGGCAGCGAGGTGAACGCCCTGATTTTAGAGTTGACCGGCCTCGACCTCGCGCCGGCTCCGCCGGACGAGCCAAGCCCGCCTCGAGACCAAGGCATCGACGAACGGGACTCGCAAACGGAGATCTTGGAAGACGAGCCCGAGCCGGGCGGTATGGGCCTGGCGGTACCACCGACGCCTGACCCGATCTCCTGAACGGCGGCCAAGAACCCTCTGCCCGTCGAATCGGCGAGGCTGGTAGACTAGCAGCCAACGGGTGGGTTCGCGGTGTTGATGACGGCCTCTACAGTCGATAACAGCCCACAGCCTCTACTCTTTTCAGACCTCGTGCCGGAGGCTGCCGGCTGATGGACTTCTCCTCGCTGCTCCAGCTGGTTACCGCGCGCGATCTCATCGATATCGCCCTTGTTGCCGTAGTCTTTTACAACCTTCTCCTTCTGATTCGCGGCACCCGGGCGGTGCAGGTACTGCTGGGATTGGTCTTCTTTGCGGGTCTCTACTGGGCCTCGGGCTTGGCCAGGCTAGCGACTCTCGAGAAAATCCTGAGTGGGCTTCTCATCGTCCTCCCGTTTGCCATCATCGTGCTGTTTCAGCATGAGATTAGGCGCGGCCTGGCTACATTCGGACGCAACCCACTACTGACCAACTTCGGCGCTCATCAGCTCACAGAGACAACCATTCACGAAGTCGTGCTCGCGGCTTCGGCCCTGGCCACCCGTAAAACCGGAGCCTTGATCGTCTTGCAGAGACTCGAGGGCCTGCGCAACTACGTAGAGAACGGAATTCGCATCGATTCCAGGGTGTCCTACGATCTCCTGATCAACATCTTCACTCCCGGCGCTCCGCTGCATGACGGCGCAGTGATCATCTACGACAATCGTATTGCAGCGGCTTCGTGCTTTCTACCGGTCAAGCTCGACGCCGAAATTTCGACCGAGTTCGGCACCCGCCACCGAGCGGCCCTCGGCATCTCCAGCGAGTCCGACGCTTTGGCCATGGTGGTTTCCGAAGAGACCGGAAGCATCTCCCTCGCAGTTGCCGGCGTGCTGATCCGGGATCTCGATTCAAAGACCCTCAGAAACCACCTCTACCGATACCTGATCACAGAGCTCGGAACCACCGAGGGCACCGGATGACGAAAAAACAGGCTCTCTGGGCCTTGCGCGCTTTGGCGCTGGGCCTCGCCGTCGCTTCCTGGGTCTTCGTGACCTCCAAGCGCGCCGATCAGACCGCAACTGCCGGAACCACTATCGAACCCTCGGTGCAGTACAACACTCCCGGCTCGAGCGACCTCATTGTGCTCAAGCCGGTGCTTCGAGTACGGGTTCGGCTTCGCGGACCCACCAATCTGATCAGTGCTCTCAACCCCGCCGAGGTCAGCGTGGTCGTCGACCTTCGCGACGCCGTGCAAGGTCCGATCGAGGTGCCGCTGGCACCACGGAACGTGGTCCGTCCGCAGGGCCTGGAGGTGCTTTCGATCGAGCCGAATCTGCTCAGCTTGGTAATGGACCGGGTGGTCAGCGAGTTCAGACCCGTGACGGTACGCCTCGCGGGCGAGCCGGCCGCGGGAGCGATTGCCGGGACCCCGAACGCGGTCCCACCTCGGGTGCTGGTGCGAGGCCCTGAGTCCATTCTCTCGAGCATCGACAGTCTGGAGACTCGTCCGGTGCTGCTCGACGGCCATGCCTTCGACTTCGAAGAACAAGCTCTGGTGGTTTCACCCAGCCCGTTGGTCCATGTGCTCGAACCTACCGTCGTAACCGTGAAGGTGCCCCTGACCATCCCCGACGCAGGCTAGCCTGACCTTCTCACCAAGCTTCTACTGCGACACCGCAAATGCCTGAATCTACTGCGTTACACTCCTATCGGCCTCCTCGGCGTACTTCGAGTACGCCTGCGTTGGCCTCAGTCGCAAGCCTTGTATCTTCAGGTATTTGCGGCGTCTCGAAACGAACCTGATGAGAAGGTCAGGCTAGCTAGATGGCAGCGCAGGGAACCCCGTCGAGCCCTCCGGCTCGACTCTTCGGCACCGACGGAATTCGCGGCCCAGCCGGCACCGCGCCCCTCGATCGGGCGTCGCTTCTCAGGTTGGGCCGGGCGCTCGGCAAACTGCTCGCCGAGGAGGCGTCGCCGCCGAGCGTCCTTCTCGCGGGCGACACCCGCAGCTCAACGCCGGAAATCTGCCGCTGGCTTTCGCAGGGCCTGGAGCAGAGCGGCTGCCAAACGGTCTATGGCGGCGTACTTCCGACCCCCGCGGTTTCCCGTCTTGCAAAGACCGGAGCTTTCACGGCGGGCATTGCGGTTTCCGCCAGCCACAACCCGTTTCCGGATAACGGCGTCAAACTGCTCGACGGATCGGGTTTCAAGTGGTCGCGCAAAGCCGAACTCGAGCTCGAGCGACGGTTTGCGAACGAACCCGAAGCGAGTCGAGAAGACGCCGCAAGAGAAACCACGCGGGAAGCGATCGAGCTGGAGCCACTCGGCGAGTTGAGACAACAATATCTGTCGGAAATCACCGCGCTGTTCCCGCGCCGGGTGCTCGCCGGCGTGTCCGTTGTTCTCGATACCGCCCACGGTGCCGCCAGCGGTCTGGCCACTGACTTCTTCGTCGCACTGGGAGCCGAGGTCGTCGCGCTCGGCAACCGCCCGGACGGATTCAATATCAACCTGGCCTGCGGCTCCACCCATCCCGAGTCGGCCATCGCCAGCACACTCGATCACGGCGCCGACCTCGGATTCACCTTCGACGGCGACGCAGATCGGGTCTTGGCCATCGATGAAGTCGGCGGCCTGCACGACGGCGACGCCATGCTCTACGCGCTCGCGATTGATCTAGCGCGAGAAGGCAAGCTCGATCCGCCGCGACTCGTAGCGACCAGCATGAGCAATCTCGGGCTTCAAGCGGCGCTCGAGCGGCAAGGTATCGGCTTGGTACGGTGCGACGTCGGGGATCGAGCGGTAGTCGAAACGCTGCTCTCCGAAGGCCTCATCCTGGGGGGCGAGCAGGCGGGGCACATCGTGCATCTGGGGCTGTCGTCGACGGGCGACGGCCTGCTGTCGGCAGCCCTGCTTGCCCAAGCCGTGAACTCATCGGGCAAGGCGCTTTCCGAGCTGACCGCGGACTTTCGCCGTTTTCCTCAGATCCTTCGTAGTATCCAGGTACCTCGCAAGCCCGCGTTCGGTTCGCTGCCGCGGGTAATGACCGAGGTGCGGCGCGTCGAGCAGGCGCTGGGCGCCACGGGAAGGCTAGTGCTTCGCTACAGCGGCACCGAGCCGCTGGCCAGAGTCATGATCGAAGGTCCAAATCAGAAGCAAATCGAAAATCTCGCCGAAGGTCTGGCAGCTACGATCGCGCGCGAGATCCAACCTCTCGAAACGGGTTCATGACGCGACTCTCGGTAAACGTCGATCACGTGGCAACCTTGCGTCAGGCACGAGGGGCATCCACCCCAGACCCGCTCGCGGCGGCAGCTGTCGTCGAAGCGGCGGGAGCGAGCGGGATCACTGTCCACCTGCGCCAAGACCGCAGACACATTCAAGACTCCGACGTGGCCGCGATTCGTGGCTCCTTGAAGGGGAAACTGAATCTGGAGATGTCGGTCGAGCCCGAGATGGTGGGCGTCGCCCTCGAGACTCGGCCCGATCAGGTCACCCTGGTTCCCGAGCGTCCCGAAGAGGTCACTACGGAGGGAGGGCTGGATTTGATCCAACGAGCCGCCGAGGTCGAACGCACTGCCCGGATCCTGACCGATGCGGGGATCTCCGTGTCCCTCTTTCTGGATCCGGATCTCGAGCAAGTGCGCACGGCGGCCGGCCTACTCGAGGTGATCGACGGCTTCGAAATCAACACCGACCGCTACAGCCGGTGCGCCCCCGACCGCGAGGCGGCGGATCTGGCTCGAATCGCCGAGTGTGCGCGCTTGGGAGCCCAGGCCGGGCTGGCAGTCTATGCCGGCCACGGATTGAACTGCGAGAACGTCGCCGCCATCGCGGCGATCCCGGAAATCGAGGAGCTCAACATCGGCCACGCCCTGATCTCGCGAGCGGTCTTTGTCGGGCTGCGGGAGGCGACCGAAGAATTGCTGACCGCGATGGGCTAGCAGCCCGCGGTAGAAGTCGAGATGGTCGCGCGGCCGTCTCGACTTCTATCGCGGGCTGCTAACGCTCGATCTCGATTCGCTCCGCCGCCGCCACCTCGGGCTCCTGCCCGATGACCACGGTGAGAGCGATCGGAAGCAACACCCGATGGATCTTCTCGCCGAACTTGAGGTTGACCTCGTAGTAGCCGAGCGGGCTGATGTTGAGCAGATCACCGCGGGAGCCTTTGATCCCGAGCACTTCGTTGTGAATTAGCACAGCGACCGGTAATTCCATAATTAGATCTCCGAAGTCCCCGCCTCGCGGTACTCCTTGAGTTTGCGTTGCAGCGTTCTGAGCCCGATGTCCAGGATCGTCGCCGCTTCGGCACGCTTGCCGCCGGTCAGCTCGAGCGTTTCTAGAATCGCTCGACGCTCGATTTCGGCCATTGGGATCGGCTCGCCGACCAGATTCTGGATCGAGCCGCTCGATTTGCGATCCCGTTGCCGCTTATGAACGTTGAGCGGCAGATCGTCGCTCGTTATTTCTTCGCCCTTATGGAAAATTACCAGCGACTCCAAGACATTGCGCAGTTCACGGACGTTTCCAGGCCAACCGTAGCCGGCCAAGGTCTCCAGAGCCGACTGCGACAGTCGCTTGGGAGACCGACCGTGTTCAACGCACAGGCGATCGAGAAAAGTCTCCGCAAGGAGCGCCAGATCGCCTATGCGTCTGCGCAAGGGTGGCACCTCGATGGTCACCACCTTGAGCCGGTAGTAGAGATCTTCCCTGAACCTACCGTCGGTCACCAGTTGCTCGAGATCTCTATTTGTCGCCGCGATCAGTCGGAAGTCGAGTTGGAGAACCTCTGCTCCGCCGACCCTCATGATGGAGCGGTCCTCGAGTACGCGCAGCAATTTGACCTGCAACGCCGGATACAGCTCGCTGATCTCATCCAGAAACAGCGTCCCCTTGTCGGCCAACTCGAACTTCCCGATCTTTCGCGCCACCGCTCCTGTGAAGGAACCCTTCTCGTGACCGAACAGCTCACTCTCGAGAATGTCCGGCGGGATGGCGCCACAGTTGATCGCAAGGAAACGCTCCTCCTGCCGCGGGCTGGCCTGGTGCAGAGCGTTCGCGACAAGCTCCTTGCCGGTGCCGCTCTCGCCGATGATCAGTACGCTCGACCGGGTCGGAGCCACCAAGCGCATCTGCTCGAACATGTGCTCCATCGGCTCGGCTTTGCCGATAATGCTCTCAAAGCCGAAGCGCTTGTCGAGACGTTCGCGCAGGGTCGAAACCTCTTGCTTGAGATCTCGAGTCTCGAGCAGATTGCCGACCCTGTGGCGTAGCTCGTACAAATCGACGGGCTTGGTCAGGTAGTCGTCGGCGCCGACGCGCATCGCTTCCACAGCCGACTCGATCGATCCGTAGCCGGTCACCAGAATCACTCGCAGATCCAATTTTCGCTCCGAGGTCGCCTCGAGAAACCCGAGACCGTCCATTCCCGGCATACGCAGGTCACAGATAGCCAGCGCCACGCTGGGCGTTTCTTCGATGAAGGTCAGCGCCTTGGCGGCGTCATCGAACGTGCTCACCGTCCAGCCCGCCTTCTCGAGCGCGATCGCCATGGATTCGCGCGAACCCGTTTCGTCGTCGATCACAACGACTGTGGGAGTCTTTGCCATAGGCGCCAGATTGTCGCACAGAGCCTCGACACCGTCGACTGCGACCTACATTCACGTACACTTCCTTATCTGCTCCGCCATGCCTCCCCCTCCCGAGAAACCACGGCCAAGAATCACTCTCACCGGGGTGGTAGCGCGAATCGTCTTTCACAATCCCGACAGCGGCTGGACGGTTCTCAAGCTCGAAACCGAGCACGGGCGCCTGGTTGGAGCGGTCGGACGCCTGCCCGGAGTGCAAGCCGGTGAGAGCCTGAAGCTCGAGGGCCGCTGGCAGCGCGATCCCAAGTACGGCCGCCAGTTTCAAATCGACTCCTATTCGAACCTCGAGCCCGCCACTCTCGAGGGGCTCGAGCGCTTTCTCGGCAGCGGCTGTCTTCCAGGGGTGGGTCCGGCGACGGCCAAGAGAATCGTCGGACGGTTCAAAGAGAAGACCCTCGAGGTTCTCGACAGGGAGCCGGAACGACTGGTCGAAGTCAGCGGTATCGGCAGAGTCAAGGTAGGCCGTATCGCCAAGGCCTGGAAGGAGCAGCGGCTGGCGCGAGATGCGCTGATTTTTCTCCAGCAGCACGACGTTTCCGCCGCGCTGGCGATTCGGATCGTACGTCACTACGGTGACGCCTCGGTAAGCGTTGCAAAAAGTAACCCGTACCGGTTGGCGGAAGAAGTCTCGGGCGTCGGCTTCGGTCTGGCCGATCGCCTGGCCCAAAAACTGGGACTGGGTCACGATACGGTCGAGCGAGCGGCTGCCGGCCTCCTCTTCACCTTGCGCCGCGCCGCAAACGAAGGCCACACCTACCTCGAGCGCGACGACCTGCTCGAAAGAGCGGCATCCCTGCTCGAATTGGACGCGCCAAGGCTACAGGAGGGCCTCGCGTCCCTGACCGAGCGGCGAGCCGTGATTCAAAAGGACATTCTGGAACGCCGGACCGTAGCTCTGTCCGACCTCTCACGCGCCGAGATCTCGATCGCGCAAAGGCTTCGACAGATTCAGCGAGCCGCGACGGTGCCGGTCGTTTCGAACGTCGAAGCCGCGCTCGAATGGTGGCGCAAGCACCAGGGACTCGAGCTCGCCGGAGCCCAGGAGGCGGCCCTGCGCCAGGCTTTGAGCGAGAAGGTCATGGTCCTGACCGGAGGCCCGGGTACCGGCAAGACGACCCTGCTCAAGGGGATCTTGGACATTTTCGAGCGCAAGAAGCAGCGAGTTCTCTTGGCGGCCCCAACCGGAAGAGCCGCCAATCGGCTGAGCGAAACGACCGGAAGCACCGTCAAGACGGTCCACCGTCTGCTGGAGTTCGACCCCCATACGCTGAGATTCCGACGAGACCGGCGGCTGCCGCTCGAGGCCGACTTGGTGGTCGTGGACGAGGCATCGATGCTCGACGTGCCGCTCACCTACGCACTGCTGCAGGCGATTCCAGACCGAGCGCGACTTCTGCTCGTCGGCGATGTCGATCAGCTGCCCTCGGTCGGTCCCGGGAAGGTCCTCCAGGACATCATCGCGAGCGGCGAGCTGGCTGTGGCTCGGCTGGACGAGATCTTCCGTCAAGCCGAGGCCAGTAGCATCGTCGTCAACGCGCATCGGATCCGGCGAGGTCTGGCTCCCGTGGAAGAAGAGGTCGGTGCCGACTCGGACTTCTTCTTCATTCAACGCGACGACCCCGAAGACGTGCTGCGCACGATCAAGAAGCTGGTTTCGGAAAGGATTCCGAGGCAGTTCGGTGTCGACCCCAAGCAGGGGATCCAAGTTCTGACCCCCATGCGCCGAGGTCTGCTCGGAACCGAGAACCTCAACCGGGAGCTACAGGCTCTGCTCAATCCCGTTCTTGGTTCCTCTGCTGGTGCGTCTGCCGGGCCGGGTGCCGAGTCGGGTGCCGGACCGTCCGGGACTCCCAGACTCAGGCTCCGAACCGCCGACCGGGTCATGCAGATTCGCAATAACTACGACCTCGACGTCTTCAACGGCGACATCGGTACGGTCGTAGCCTCGGGCACGAACGGCTCGCGAATCACGGTTTCCTACGATGGCAGGCGCATCGACTATGAAGGGCAAGCCCTGGACGAACTGGTGCTCGCCTATGCCTGCACGATTCACAAGTCGCAGGGCTCGGAATACCCTTGCGTCGTCATTCCTGTCCACACCCAGCACTTCGTCATGCTACAGAGAAACCTGATCTACACCGCGGTTACACGCGCGCGCAGACTGGTGGTGCTGGTAGGGCAGATGCGGGCCCTGAGAATCGCCATCTCGACCCGAAAAGAAGAACGACGGCAAACGATCCTGGCTTGGGCTCTTCGCCAAAACTCCTAGCTGCTGTCAGCAACTGTCAAGGTCATCTATCGTCGCACCAACTCTTGCGCTTTTATCATAAGCCGGTTACGATTATGGAATGGAGCAGAACATAAAGTCTTATCTCGCCGACATCGGGCGACGAGGCGGCCGCAAGAGCCGCAGAGTTCTGGACCCGGAAACCGCACGGGCGATGGTTCGCGTACGCGAGGCGCGCCGGGCCTACCGTCGATTCCACGCCGAGTGCTTCTGGTCGTTCGATCCCGCCTATCTCATCGGGCCATCAGACGTCTCTTGGGTGGTGGAGCAACTCCGCAAACACGGTGGTCGAGAGGCCTGGGAAACAACGAGGAAGCTGTGCCGCTAACCGACTATCAGGCGACCCTGGCCCGCCTGCTCGCCAAGAACCGAACCTTCGATTCGTACCTCGCGGGAGGCGCCGCAATCCTCATCGAGCCCAACACGACACGCTTCAGCCGCGACCTCGACTATTTTCACGACTCCGAAATCCGGGTCGCGGAGGCGTTCGCCGCCGACCAGAACTCGCTCGAAGCCGGTGGGTACTCCATCGACATCGAGCTCAATCAACCCGGTTATATCCGCGCCATCGTTCGCAAGGGTGAACAAGCGACCAAAATCGAGTGGGCGCACGACTCCTCCTGGCGATTCATGCCGACGGCTCGCGACGACCGCGTCGGCTATTCGCTTCACCCGGTCGATCTCGCCGTCAACAAGGTACTCGCCCTTGCCGGCCGCGACGAGGCGCGCGATGTCGTGGACACCCTGCATTTTCATCGAAGCCTGCTCGGGCTCGGCGCTCTGTGCTGGGCGGCCTGCGGCAAGGACCCCGGTTTCAACCCCCTGTCGCTCCTCGAACTGCTGCGAAGGCGCGGCAGGGTTCGCGCCGAAGATCTCGCGCGGCTCGCTCTCGCACAACCCCTAGACCCTCAGGTGATGAAGCGCGCGTGGCTCGACGCACTCGACTCGGTGGAGCCGTTCGTCGCGTCCCGGCCCCCCGAAGAGACCGGTTGCCTCTACTACAGCGTCTCACGCCGCGCTTTCGTCGACCCTCGAGAGGCGACCGATGCGGTTCCGCACTTCGGTCGCCCCGGCGGCGTCGTGCCGCGCATTACAGAGAAATAGATAGGCCTCCGGACCCCTGGTCGCGGCCCCGGCAGCCGGCCGGAGTTACCTCTCTCGGGCCGTCGCGACTCTCGAGTCTTCTCGTCAGGGCTGCTCGGACTGCTTGTCCGGCTCCTGGGACTCCGGCGAATCGTCCGACTCTTTCGGCATCGACGGCTCGTCCCACTCCGGAGCCGGCGGAAGCGGATCGGCCGGGGACGGCGGGAGATCTGATCAAAG
>JADFQD010000142.1 GCA_022561975.1 Acidobacteriota bacterium | reverse complement strand
CTATAGGCATATTCGTCATAGACCGCCATATCCCGCCAGATCGAGGACCCGCCGTTGATCGTCTTGACGACCTTCGGGTTGAGGGGATCCGTCACTTCGATGAACGCGGTCCCGTGTCGCAGGCCGATGATCGCGTACTCGCGTCCGGAGGGCGACACATATCCCCAGACGTCATTGGCGGTCTGGGCGACACCGGTGATGTCTTCCGAACTCAGCCACGACAGCAAAGCGACGTTTTCAGCCGAGAAATCGAGAATTCGGCTCGCTTCGGGAAGCAGGGGGGAGCCGACGTACCCGCTTCCGGAACGGGGGACGCTCTCTCTGCGGTCCTCGGCGTTTGCTGTCAAGTGGCCAAACAAGACGATCGCCAGGGCCGCCACGACGAACCGAAATCTCACCATCCGGAAACTCTATCAATTCCCGTTTTCGACCTGCCGTGACTCGCCTAATCGGCGCCGGTGGCCGATGTCGGAGAGATCGCCGCCTCAATGGCTTCGTTCAAGAACGACAGCTGGAGCCGCATCTGGTCGCGGATCGGCATCGGCGCAATGTTCAGCTTTCGCGCTACGGCTTCGAGATCGGACCGCCCCCGAGGTAGGGCTTCGAGCAGTCGGGCGCGCACCTCTTCGAGTTCCCTCCGCTCGACCAGGCCGTCAGGTAGCGAGGGAGTGAGAAAGAGCGGCATTTCGGTGACCAGGGTCAGCGGGTCGTTGCCGTGCGATCGAGCGAACTCCATTGAGCTCGGCAGGAATTTCGCGGCCTCCTCGGGCTCGCTCCGCGCTTCGAAGAACTCCCGCATGGCCCCCGAGTCGGGCCGAGTGGAAAAGCCGGGCTCGACGCGGTGGAATCCTTTTTCTCCGTGCCTCTCGGCGTCGAACAGTCGGTAGCCCATGGTCTCGACCTCGGTGACGACGTGCCGGCGAAGGGTGGCGGTGCGCCCGATCCAAGAACGCTCGATCAGAAACCATGGACCGGGAGCGAGGCCCATGCCGTGAAATGAGCCGTGGACGTGGATCGGGTTCGACGGGCGCCCCGGTTCCGGAGACAGGAACTCGGCTACGGCGCGGTTCTCGGGTCGCACCGCCTGCGCTTGCGAATTGCCGCCGATCGGAAAGCCGAATTCGATGTCGTCGCCCGGCAGCTCGCGAACAACGGAGCGTAGATACGCCCAGAGGTCGTAGCCGCGGTCGGGCTTTCCCCGGTGGTCCGGAATCGCGATCAACCGCTGTGTCCAGCCCCGGTTGCGCTCTTGGCCGTCCGGGTTGACGTGAGGCACGATCCGCCAGGTCAAATCGCGCTTGAAGGCGTGCTCGTCTGGGAGACCGGTCAGGTGACTCGCCAGCCGGTCGAGCAGCGCCGGGCCAACTGGCTCGTCGGCGTGGCAGCCTCCGATCAGCGTGACCAGTTTCAAGCCCGCACCTGCCTCGAACCCCAGAATCGGACGCCCCTCCCTGGACCATCCGATCTCTCGCGCTCCGCTGATCCAGGCCGACGGATCCGTGCCCAGAACCTTGTCGATGGCGAGGTGCGGTATCCGCTTCGGAGCACGATCGGCGGGCTGAGGCATTGAGATAGCGTAGTCGACTTGAATGGATCGCAGAAAGCGCTCGCTCTTTCGTTGCTGCTAGCCGCGCTCGCCGGGTGCTCGCGCCTCGGCTACTACGCTCACCTCGGCAAGGGCGGCCTGGCCCTTGCGACTCGCGGTGAAAAGGTCGAGAAGCTGCTTTGCGACCCCGAGACTCCGGGCGAACTCGCGAGCCGCTTGCGCTTTGCCCGAGAACTCCTCGAGTTCGCGGACGCGCGACTCGGATTGCCGGTCGAGAAGAAATACCGTAGGTACCTCGATCTCAAACGCCCCTATGTGGTCTGGACCGTTGTTGCGACGCCGGAGTTCAGCCTCGAGCCCAAGACCTGGTGTTTTCCGATCGCCGGTTGCGTCGGGTATCGTGGTTTCTTCACTCCCCAGCGAGCCGGCCGCTTCGCCGACGGCCTCAGAGCGCAAGGCTTCGACGTTTCGGTCGGTGGTGTTCGGGCGTTCTCGAGCCTGGGTTGGTTCGGCGACCCGCTCTTGAACACCTTCGTTTTCGAACAGGATCAGCGGCTCGCCGGGCTCTTGTTTCACGAGTTGGCTCATGGCCTGGTCTACGTGAAGGGCGACACGGCCTTCAATGAGTCTTTCGCGACGGCGGTCGAACGCGCGGCCGTTCGACGTTGGCTCGAGGCGACGGCCTCCGGGGGCGCGAAGGCCGTGGTCGTCGAGTACCAGCGCTTTCTCGACCAAGTCGACCACGCCGCCGCAGCGGTCGAACGGATCCGCGAGCGGCTGAGAGCCCTTTACAAGAGCCCGGCCCTCGAGATCCGGGTTGCTCCGAGGGACTCGCCCGAGGCGATGGTCGCGCTTCCCGAGATACGCCGGCGCAAGGCCGAGCTTTTTGCCGAGCTTCAGCTCGATCTGGCCGCGAGCGACCCTGAGCACCGGTCGGCACTCGCTGGCTGGATCGGTCGGAATCTCAACAACGCTGATCTGGCTTCGGCCGGATTCTATCGCGAGCGGCTCGCGTTTTTCGAGAACCTGTTGGGAGCGGTGGACGGCGACCTGGAGTCCTTTTACTCGAGTGCCCGATGCCTTGCCGAGCTTCCCACCGAAGATCGGAATCATCGCTTCGAGACCGGGACTTGGGGCGAATGTATACTCGCCGGCTCCGGGGAAATGGAATGATCGGGCAACGAACATACGGGCTGCTAGTGGCGGCGGCTCTGTTTCTAACCGCCTGCCCGAGCGAGCCACCTTCGCCGCCCGACGATGCGCCCAAGCTGATCCTGCTCATCGTTGTCGACCAACTCGGCGCGGACCACTTGGCGCGGTTCGACGACGTGTTCGAGGGTGGCTTCCGACGCCTGCTCGACGAAGGTGTCTGGTTTCGCGAGGCCCGTCACGCTCACGCCAGAACACTCACCGCTCCCGGGCACGCCACGGTGTCTACTGGCTGCCACCCATCAGGCCACGGCATCATCTCGAACTACTGGATCGATCGCGAGACCGGCGAGCAGGTCTACTCGGTCGGCGATGAGCGCCACGAACTGGCGCCCACCCGGCTCGAGTGCAGCACGCTGGGTGACTGGATCAAGGAGCGCTATCCGGCAAGCCGAGTTTTTTCGCTCAGCGGCAAGGACAGGTCGGCGATTCTCCTGGCCGGCCGGCGAGCCGACGGCGCGTACTGGTACGACTGGGAAGGGACTTTTACATCTTCGAGTTACTACCGCGAATCCGAGCCGAGCTGGTTGGAGGAACTCAACGCCGAGGGCTTCCTCGAGAGCAAGTTCGGCGAGGTCTGGAATCCGCTGCCGTTCGAGCCCGAGGTGCTGGCCGGAATGGGAGTCGTCGGATACGAGCTCGGTCCGCTCGAAGAAGATTTCCCGCACACCATCGGAGGGCTTTCCCTGGTGCCGGGCGAGTACTACTTCGAGGAGGTCTTCGACTCGCCCTGGCTGGACGAGTACATTCTTCGACTCGCGCGCGGCGTGGTTACGGCCGAAGAGCTCGGCCAGGACCAGTTTCCGGACCTTCTGGCCATCGGATTCTCGACCTCCGACGCCGTCGGCCACGGCCACGGACCCGACAGCCGCGAGTTCTTCGACATCCTGGTGCGCCTCGACCGGCAGCTCGGGAGCTTCTTCGACTGGCTCGACGAGACCGTGGGCATGGACAACGTCGCCATTGCCCTGACCAGCGACCACGGTTCGGTTCCCCTTCCCGAGATGCGGCTCGAGCAGGGCTTGCCGGGCGGGCGCGTGGGCTCCGGCGAGATCGGTTGCATGCAGCGAGTCGATGCCGCGCTGGACCAAGAGTTCGGCGAAGCCCGCTGGTTCGAGAGGGGGCCGTTCTTCGCGCCGTTGCCGGCCGATTCCGCAGTATCGGCGAACGAACTGCACCAGAGGGCCCGATTGCTTCTCGAGGCCTGCCCCTCGGTTTCGAGAGTCTGGCTCGCCGAAGATCTCGGCAGTGAGTCGATCGGAGACCGCGGCGAAGACGCTGATGAAATGCAGCTGAGCTTTGCGCGCAGCTTTTTTGCCGGGCGCAGCCCGGATCTGCTGGTGCAGTGGGACGAGTATTTTCTGGCATCGGCCGGCAACGCGTCTTCGCACGGGACGCCGCACCGCTATGACACCCATGTGCCATTGGTCTTCTGGCGCGCCGGGAGGACACCTGAAATCCGCTCCACACCGGTTCGAACGGTAGACATTGCGCCGACGCTCGCGACTTGGTTGGGCATCGAACCGCCGCAGGGCATCGCCGGTCGAAGCCTGGCGCTGCCCAAAACTTCGGGCAACCCTTCGGCCCGCTAGCCTACGACTGCACGGACGGGTGTAGCGGTCGAGCTCCGTCTCGACCGTCGAAGCCTGAATCGCGGGCTCATCCGCAACCCTCAGCCGCGCTCTCTCTCGAGAGTTCGCGCCACGCGGCGTTCGGCAGCCGCAAGCGTGGATTCGTTTCGGTCCTCAGCTTCCCGAAAGATCTCGGCCAGCGTGGTTCCGATCGAGTCGACTTTGTCGAACAGCTCGGCGGGCTCCGAAATGCCCTTTCCCAGATAGGCGAACGAAATGGCGCCGCCGGCGTTGACGATGTAGTCCGGTGCCCAGAGGATGCCGCGTTCTCGCAACCGCTCGACGTCTTCGGGCTCTTCGAGCTGATTGTTCGCCGAGCCGGCCACGATCGGACACGCCAACCGTGGAATGGTCTCCTGATTCAAGATCGCGCCGACAGCGCAGGGCGCGAAGACGTCGCATTCGGTCGAAAAGACCTCGCTGCCGTTGCCGCCACTGGCTCCACTGCGGTCGTCAATCAGGCGGGCATTGCATTCACTCGCCAAGTTGCGCGCCCGCTCTCGGTCGACGTCGGCTATCAATACCTCCGCGCCTTCAGCGGTCAGCATCCGAATCAGGTGTCCGCCGACGTTACCGGCGCCCTGAACCACCACGGTGCGGCCGTGAACCGAAGGTTCGCCGAATTTGCGTTCGAGAGCTGTCTTGATTCCGGTGAGAACCCCGCGAGCCGTGTAGGGACTGGGATCCACCTTGCGGCCGTTGACGTCGTAGCCGTGCAGGTGATCCGTGTGCCGGGCCAGAAATTCCATGTCCTCCGGCGTGATGCCCATGTCCTCGCCGGTGAGGAAGTTGCCACTCAGGAGATTGATCATTCCGGCGTACCGCGAGAGCAGTCCCTGGCGCTCGTCACCGGCCATCGGGTGAGGCACGGCCAGCACCGCCTTGGCGCCGCCGAAGCCCAGATTCGCCGCCGCCCACTTGTGCGTCATCCCCGCGCTCAGGCGCATGCCGTCGAGCAGTCCGTCGGCTGGGCTGGCGTAGGTCGCGATCCGCGTGCCGCCGGTCGAGGGCCCCAGGGTATTGTCGTGGATACAGATGAAGATCCACGTTCCGGTGGGCTTGTCGAAGTGGGTCAGGACGGCGAGGCCCTCCCAGGTCTCGATCAGCTGTTCGAGTTCTTGCACAGCCGGCAGTCTATCGTTTCCGCCGGCCGCCCCGATTCCCCTTCCCTGATTCACCTCCACCGCGCAAGCGTCTCCTCAACTTCGTGTCGAACCGCATCCCGAGCGGCGCGGCGATCCCTCCCGCCGACCAGTAGGGCGTCGTACTTCGTGTGGCCGTGACGAATGTGGGCGATTACCGCCAGGTCGATCGCCGCCGGATCAAAGCGCTTGGCAGCCGCAGTTCGCCCGATTCTTCCGGAGTACCTTTGGCAGGCTCGAGAAGCGATGAGCCGCTCCTCTTCCTCCGGGCAATCCGGGTAGCGTTCTTTGAGCTTCCGAGCGAATTCGGCAACGTAATCCGCGTCAAACCGAGCTCTCCGTTGCGCTTCACGTTCTCGACGCAACGCCCGCGCGTCAGCATCTCTCAAGCACTCCGTCTCGGCTCGCTCCAGAGCATCCTCCTTCGACCAACAGGCCCTGCCGCTCGTACCTCTTTCGAGCGCGGCTGAATCGCACCACCACAGCCCAGAGCGACGAGTACTTCTTCGCCCGCCGGGTCAAGGCCGCATCGCCCCTCGGCAGGAATGTAAGGTGGTCCAGATCGGCGCAACCCATGCAAAAAGGGCGCTCGTCCTCCATCCGAAGAAACGAGCCCTTCCACAGTTTCTCCCCACACTCATCACAGCACGACTCGCGGACAATCTGAAAAACCACGATCTCGTGGCTGTTGTCAGTGCTGCCGCTCATCGCCTTCCGAGTTCCCGCGCCGTCCCAATCCACTCGTCAAGGAGCACTTGAACGTTCTGGGGAGCCTTCCGCCTGGGTCTCTCCTCCGCGCCACCTGCTCTCACGCTGCAAGGGGATGCCAGCGGCTGAACCTCACGCTCGATTCGGTCTTCCAACTGTAGTCTCGCTTCTTCGAGGTCGTAGTCGGTCTGCAAGCCGAGCCGGAACCGCACCGAGGTGCTGAAGTAACGCGCGAGCCTGCTTTGCGATGCTGTTTAGAGTACCAGGAGCCAAGTCGTGCCTTGGCAGTGGTGAGTGCTGAGAGGCTTTTCCTTGGTGTCCACCAAAGTGGGGTAGATCCAATTTGCTAGAGTTCGCCTCGACTCGTCGAATCGGTTGGGCGCGGGTTCTCGCGTTTGAGGTCTGAACCTTTCCCTTTGGCCGAAGGAGACTCAACATGCGCAGATCCGCTTCCCACGCTATTCTTGTCTTGGTTCTCAGTTCTGCGGCGTGGGGGGCTGAGCGCCCGGCGGCGGTGTCGCCGGGTGACGCCTCGAAGCTGGCGCTGATCGGCGACGCTTGCCCGACGTTCAGTTGGGGAGCAGTCGCCGGAGCGAAGAGCTACGAGCTGGTGGTCTACCGGATCGGAGAGGTGAGCGAGGAGGCGGGGCCGGTGTTGAGCCGGCACATCGCGGGCTCGGCCCTGAGCTGGACGCCTTCCCTCGACCGCTGCTTGGAGCGGGGCGGTCGGTACGCCTGGTCGGTGCGGGCCATCGGCAAGAAGGGGTCTTCGGACTGGTCGCCGCCCAGCCTGTTCCAGGTGGCCCCCGGTCCGAGTCAGATGGAGTTCGAGGAGGCGCTTACGGTCGTCCATCGCTATCTTGCCGCCGACGCCGGGACGAATGACCCTTGGAGGGATTCGGCCGTAGTCCTGGAAGGCTTCGACGCCACCGAGCCTCAGCTGGAACTCGTTTCAAGACCACCGGTTCCCGCTGCTCCGGTGGCGGTCGGTACGGCGGCGCTGTCGGTCGAAGGCGAGGTTCGCACGGTCGCTCCGGGCGGCGAGCCGCGTCTTTGGGGCCGGGGGCGACCGGGTACCGTCGTCTACCACCACGTCCCGCCCCTCGGCATCGCGACCTGCCAGAACGGCGAGGTCAAGTTCGGTCTTTCGCTATTAGCGGTCCCCTGGGGGTCTGCGGCCGAGGCCTGTCCCGCCGGCACGTGGGTCTGCCAGCGTTCCGACATCACCCCATGCGACACTGACCGACCGGACTCGTCGGCGGACGTGTTGAGTTGCGACGGGACATCTGTGGATGAGCCCCCGGGTGAGCATCCGGGATGGCTGGCAGATATTTCTTCAGTCTTCACGATATTTGCACTTGCCAAGAGGGAGAATACTGATACTGCGACTACATTACTTAGAAGGCCATGCAATCATTATCCGGTGTGGTGTTGCTGGAACTAAGAACCTGATAAGGGTGCAGCGGTGCAAGGGTTCCTCCGGTCTTGCTCGTAAAGCAGTAGCGTGCGCTCGAAAAACCGCTTCCAGGTGGTCTCGACCACCACAATGGCGGAGTAGGGATTTGGTTTTCTGCGATGCGGGGTCTTGGGCTGGTGAAGTGGCGGCGGAGTGGCACTTGGCGGACTCTCGTGTGAGTCAGAACCCGGTACGACCGCCTGAACCCCGGTAGACGCCTCCGGAGGAGATCTCGAGTTCAACTGTTAGTTAGCCGCTTGAAGGCGGCAGCCGGCGGTCTCGTAGCCCAGCTTGGCAAGGTAGTCGAGCGGACTACGGTTGCTCAGGGGGTTGAGTGTCTGCGCTCCCGGTTGAAGTAGCGGTCGAACGTGGCAGCTCGAGAGCTGCGAGCGTCAGACCAACGGGAAACGACGCGACCGCTTCCCGGGCCAGGGCCAGTCTTTGCGCCGTCGTCATCCGCTGCGGCCCAAGAAGTTTTTTAAAAGGGCGATCTCGACCTCCTTCTGCCCCAGCAACCGCTCGAGATCCGCAATCCGACGCTCGTAGTCGGCCACTTGGCCCTGCTGCGCGAAGACTTCCGCTC
>JADFQD010000024.1 GCA_022561975.1 Acidobacteriota bacterium | reverse complement strand
GATATAGCCTTCATCCGTCTCTATCCTCACCTTGATCTAGCTCGAGGCTTACGCCGAGAATCGTGATACGGCTGTCCAAAGGTCCCCGGGACGGCCTCGTCGTTCAAGCTGGGCCGATCGAACTCGTTGTGCTTTGACCGCACTTGGGCGGGCGTTCCGCCAAGGGAAGTACTCTGAACCTTGCTCCTTGCCACGCGCCTTGCTTAGACAGCGTCACGTAGTCACCGGCTGCGTGGATCCAGTTCCGATCGAACTCGTTGTGCTTTGACCGCACTTGGGCGGGCGTTCCCTTCTTCCCAAGCGCGGAGGGTTCGGATGCAAGCCCAGACAGGACGATCATGCTTGCGAGAATCACACTGGTTCTTGAGTTCAATTCCACCTTTCTGTCCTTCCTTCTGCTACCCCTGGGCCGGTTGGCTAGCGTTTTCTGATTTGTACTACCTGCCCTTTTGCTTTTCCATCAAGCGCCGCTGCAATCTCGCCCGAGATCCGGTCGGCTGCCTGCCGCACAGGATCGGCGGCTAGGTGAGCGTAGCGCTGCGTCGTTGCCGCTTGGGTGTGCCCGAGTAGCTTGCCGATGATCGGAAGCGAGAGGCCCGCTCCAGCGCCGACACTGGCGAAGCTGTGCCGCAGATCATGGAGCCGCACGTCTCCGAGGCCCGCCCGCTCGCGGATGCGTTGCCATACCTTCGGCATACCAACGAAGTGCGCGCCATCTTTCTTGCCGGGGATCACGTAGGGGTTCCCTTCGAGGTGGGGCAACTCGGAGAGCACCTCCAAAGCGGCGGCTCCAAGGGCTACGGTCTTCTGGCCGGTCTTCGATTCCTCGAACCGAAGTTGCCGGCGCTCGAGGTCCACCTGAGCCCATCTCAGGCCAAGGATCTCTTGCAGTCGGCAGCCGGTGAGAATCAGTAGCCGGACCGCGGCGATTGCGCTAGGAGGCTCTGTGGCGTTCGCTTCGGCCTCGGAGAGTGCCTGGCCCAGCCGCGCTAGTTCATCGTTGCTCAGGAACCGTTCTCGGCGCTTCTCGCGGTATCTCTCGACGTGTCGGCAAGGGTTCGAGCCGTCCGGCCGGATGCCCCAGCTCTCGGCAAGATTGAGCATCTTGCTAAGTAGGGCCAGGGCACGGTTGGCGCGAGTCGGGGTCGCCCTCAGCCCGTGGTGGAGCTTGCGCACGTGTTCCCGTGAGATCGACTCGACCGGGCGCCGGCCGAGCTTCGGGAGGATGATCTGACGAAGAAGGCGCTCATCCTCTACGACGCTACGCGGAGCCTTCTTTGGTCTGGCGTGTACCTCGAGATAGCGTTCGGCCAGCCCCGCAATCGAGAGGCCGGGGGAGACTCTCTCCAGCAGATCCTCGCCCTCGCGGGCCGCAACGCGTACCTTCTGCGCCTTGTCCCTTGCCCTCTGAACCGTCAGCGGGCCGTCCTTAGTGGGCTCGCCGTAGCGCCCCAGACTCACGATTCGCTTCCGGCCATGTACCCGGAAGGCGACGACGAAACTCTTCGCGCCGCTCGGGTAGAGGCGCAGGCCAAAGCCCGGCTGTGTGTTATCCCAGCGGATGTCTTGCGACTGTCCATCGCCCTGGTAGCGAGCAGCGTCAACTACGGTCTTGGTCAGTTTCATGGTGCATCAGTCTCCAAGTCTGATTCTAGAGTTACCAGAGAGTTACCAGAGTACAGCGTAGACCGCCGTAGTGCAAGGTATTAGACGCACTGAAAACCCTATAGATATAGGGCTCTATCGGAGGTGAGCGTAGCCAGTGGGGATACGAAAGGCAGACTCTTAATCTGCGGGTTCGGGGTTCGAGTCCCTGGCGGCTCACCAAGCAACTTACTGAAGAAAAAGCAGCTTATCTTTGTACCACAAAGATGATCCTGAGCGCTTGCCCTACGAGGTAAGCATAGGGTAAGCAATCGGCGCTGCTTCGGCACTGCCCTTGGTCGTCTGAGGGGAGAGCGCTCGCGAGCGAAACCTAGCGCAGCCGAGCGGGGAAAAACCGGCGAAGCCAATCACTAGTACGAAGGTGACGGTACCACGCCCGTGGGTGCCGTAGCGCCTTTGAGCCGTGGCAGTGCGGCCAAGAGCGCCAGCGTAGACGCTCCAACAAGGACCGCACCTTGATCCCGATCTTTGAAGTCCTCGAGTAGCAGGAGGTCCCGCTAAGGTATGCTCCGGCGCAGGAGGTACGACCCATGCGAAGCTTGTCCGCCGGAGCCGTCACGGTTTGTCTGCTCGCGCTCATCCTGAGCGCCACGGCTCACGCCGCCGAGTACTACACCAAACACGACAAGAGCGACCAACGTCGAGGCGAACTCGAGAAAGGGCATGCTCTGATCTACGTTTTTCGGCCGGCCACCGTCGGCGCGGCGATCAAGACCTGGGCGTTTGCCGATGAGGAGCTGATGATGGTTTCCAAGCCCAAGGCCTATTCGTTCGCCCAGGTGCCCGCGGGCAAGCGGCTGTTCTGGACCAAGTCCGAGAACACTTCGGCACTGGAGATGGAGGTCGAAGCCGGCGAGACCTACTACCTCAAGGTCGCGATCCGGCCGGGCTTGGGCAAGGCTCGCGCCAAAATCCTGCAGGTCGACGAGGCCGAGGCGCAGAAATACTTCCGGAAGTGCAGCTACGTCGAGCCGACTGAGGCGGGACTCGCCCGAGCGGTCGAGATCGCCGCCAACCGCCACGAACACGCCGTGAACAAGGCCGCGAAGCAGAACTAAAGGAGAAAAGGTCGACCCGCCGCCTTGCACTCAAAGGAGTCGATGACGGAAGAGGAGTGGGCCGCCCTCGCGAGGGCTAGGCGCTCCGGATCTCGATCAGCCCGGCAAACGGCTCGAAGTCTTTTCGGTTTCTCGAGTAGAGCGGTACTTCGTGAACCCGAGCCGTTGCGGCGATCAAGAGGTAAGTCCAGAAAAGAATCGAACTCACCGTTGTATTGGCATTCCAAGTGCCTGAGACCGCAGGATGATTACTTCCCGCTCACCCGAACATCGAAAGCGAGCGTGGCCGGAACCCCGCCCACTTCGAATTCGATCATGACCGAGTGAGTCTCGCCCTTCTGGGGAGTAAGCAGGGTCCCGATGGCGTCGCCCTTTCTGAACTGGGCGTCCAGACGATTCCCTCGACGGCGTACCTTGACGGCGGCTAGCGGGACCGCTGCCGGATCGCTACCGATCAGGAAAATGGTTTCCGCAGCGATCTCGTCGAAACCCTCGCCTCGGAACAACGCCGACACAGTGCCGCCGCCCTTCTCGAGCCACTTGGTATTCCACTTCGATGGCTGAAAACTGAGAGCCAGTACCGATGTGCCGGCATCGTCGCCGTCGGAATCCCCGTCGCTGTCCCCATCACTGTCGCCGTCGGAATCCCCGTCGCTGTCCCCATCACTGTCGCCGTCGGAGTCCTCGTCATCTGCATCCTTGCCGCAGGTAAATGCCAGTCGCAGAAAACTCTGCTGCGCAGCGTCCACCGACCAGATCTGTCCTTTCGAGATCTTGTCGCCGTTCCCATTCACGGCGCCTTCCATGGTCTCGACGGCGCCTCCGGCAAGAGCGGTGACGCATTCGAACGACTTGCTCTTGTTGAAGCCAGGCGTATTCTGAGGTTTCGTCTTGCACGTGCAGAAGCCAACCGTCATGGTTCCATCGAGCTCGAGGGTGGCCATGAAGGTGTTGGCGCTGAGCCCTTCGAAAAGAACCGAGCCAGCCATCACCAGGTTGGTCGCTTGACTGCGAAACTGGCACTCGTAAACCTCGTCGAAATCCAGGCGTTGGCTGCAGGTGCTGGCGCCTTTGGCTGGCAGGGCGCCTGCGATGACCGCGACGCTAAACAGGCAGGCTGCCGCTCGTCGCCACACGATTCCGGTTTTGGGTGTCTTCATGACGTTCTCCTTTCCGATAGGCGAGGATCTTTTCACCGGTGTCCAATCAGGCGGCAATTTTTTCCGGTCGGCTTGGGAGCCGTCTATGGACTGCGGCACACGTTGGAATCGCCGGGAGCGTCTGGCTGGTGCGCAGATCCGCGTACGCTTGGATGCGACCTTGGGCCCTCCGGGGCTCAGTCGATGTAGCCGAGCGCCTTCAAATGTTGTCTCTGGATCTCGAGCTCTTCCTCGTTGAGCCCGGGCAAGAAGTCCTCCACATCGGGAAGCCGAGCGCGGATTCGACTCCTCGAAGTGATCTGCGGGTTACCCCAATAGGCAAATTCTTCGGTCGGCAGGTCACCGGCGTATCCGACGACCGCCGTCGCCACGCAGAGCCGGACCCTTTCGTAGGCGTATTGATCCAGATCGATACTGGGCGTCTGCCGGGTTGCGGGTCTCTCCATAATCTGGTCGAACAGAGTGATGACTTCTCGCGTCTTATCGAGGCGCATCTCGAGCCGAAATCGTACCGGATAGCCTGCCGCGGGCGAACTGAAATACGAGGCCCTATCCAAACTGAAGCGGGCCTTCACCTTTGCCGCGGCTGGCAGGAGAAGGTCCCGGCAGTCGTTGTTGTCTTTGAGAGCTACCTTCATCTTCTTGTCGATCCGCACTTTTCTCAGAGGGCTTCGGTCGCGGAATTTTCTCTTGCGTCCGAACTTGTAGATGTGAGCGTCAACGTGCCTGTAATCCTCGGGTGGCAGGACTCTCTCCTCGACCGGACGGCCCAGAGATTCGAGCTGTGGGCAATAGTCGTAGGCGTATCGACTGGGCCGCTTGACCTTGAACGGCGGTGTCCACTCCCAGACGATGGCTCCGTCTCGGGCGACCTCGAAGGCGCGCCCGCCGAGGCTCGATGCGATCAGGACGTTGCCGTTTGGAAGAGCCTGCTGAACGCCGCCGGTCGGCGAGAAAAAGTCCTCCGATCGATAGTCCCAGACGACCGACTTGTCTATCGGGTTGATCTCGGTGACGGCACTCTGCCGATAGGTGTAGAAGTGCTTGCTGCCGTTGTTGAAGATTTGAATGTTGCCGTGGCCGGGTAATCCAGGGCCGATCATCGCGGCTTCATGCTGGCTGTCCAGCTGCTCGTCGTACACCCAAACGGCCTTCTTGGTCTCCTTGTCGATCACGAATACCGCGTGCAGGTTGCGGGCACTGATCAAGATGTTCCCGGGTCGAAAGCGTTGATCCCCCTGGTCATACCAAGGATTCGAGGGAAGCTCTTGGACGGAGTTCACATGGGTGATGTCTTTCGGGTGTTCCGCCGGGTCCGGGAAATAGTCGGCCAAATACTGCTCAGCCTTCCACTCCCATACAACTTCGCCACCAGGAGTGACTTCCAGTAGATCGTCAGCGGGCGCTTTCTTCTCTCTGATCAGGATCAGCGTGTTGCCATTGGCTAGCCGGATAAGGTCGTGATGGGCATAACCATTCTCGATGCGATATTGCCATTGGAGATTGCCCTCCCAGTCGTACTGCGCGACCTCCTTTCCCAGGGTTATGGCGAGCAGCGAACAGTCCTCGAGCAATCGAATTCGCGACTTCGTTCGGACCGTGGGCCACGAATGCACGATTCGCCCGTTCATATCGGTCAAGATCGGAAGTCGGCGCTTGTAGAAATCGAGGGTGTAGCCGTTCCATGCTCTCGCAGGGTCGTAGATCGGGACCCAACTCTTGGAATCGAGCTTCGCCAGGTCCGAAGCGCTCAGCTTCGCTGTCGGCGCCGCCGGCGCCGTCGCTGGAGCTTCGGAATCGGCACAGGAAAGAGAGCCTAGAGAGCCGAGGACGATGAGAAAACCGAGGCTGCGAATTCGCTTCATTGCAGGCAACCTTCGGCTCTCCCCCCTTTGGTGTCGCGTTGACTATTGGGGATGGTAGCACCCTGGCGACGACCCCGTTCTGCACTTCGATCGCCTTTCGTGGTCAAATTGACTTGGCATCAAGTGGTCTGGAAAGTTGCGGAGAAATCGATCTAACGTGTCTGAGAGCCACGGCCGGCGTCGTGCCCGTGTGAGGCCGATCCTGAGATTGGTCGGCGCGCTCGTAGCGATCTGGGTCGCATACGGTGCACCGCTTCCGGCCCAAGAGGTCGAGCCCTCCCCGAGGCCGACGCTCATCGAGAGACTGGATGTCAACGTCGTCAACGTCGAAGTCTTCGTAAGCACTAGGAACGGTGACCCCGTTCTGGATTTGACCCAGAAGGATTTCGAGATCCTGGAAGACGGCAAGAAGATGGCGGTGACCTATTTCCGGGCGCCTCGGCTCGGTGGCTCCGCCGCGACGCCGGAGGTCAGCTCAGGAGCGCAAGAGGGGGACGCTACCTCCCCGGCCGGCGCGGGGGCCAGGGCCGAGGACGGCGTGGAACACATTGCGCTCCTGGTCGATAACCTTTCGATTCAGCCCCAGAACCGCCGGCTCGTGCTCGATCGGCTGCAGGAATACCTGCGCGAGAATTCCGGCGTTCGATTCCTGATTGCCTCGTATGACGGCTACATCAACGTGCGTCAGCCGTTCACCAGCGAGAGCGACCTGCTGCTCAAGGCCATCGAAGGCTTGGAGACCCTGAGTCACCTGGGCGTCTCGCGCTACGCCAACCGGCAGGCGCTGTTCAGGAAGGGGCTGCAGGACCTGGCGGATATCCAGGAGCAAATACGACGGCAAGGGTTTAGCCTAAAAGGGCCGGACGATCACGCCAGAGATCTGCGTCAATACGCCCGCGAGGTCGAGCTGCACGCGGCGGAGGTTCATGATCAAAACCAGGCGCGGGTCTTTGAGATGAGCCACTTGGTCAACGCGCTCGCCGCCCTGCCCGGGAGGAAGGCTCTGGTGTACGTCAGCGAGGGTATGCCGATGCGCCCGGGAGCAACCATGAGCCAGGCGATTCAGGACCTGTTGTCGCGCGACGTCGAACGACGGCTCGAGGGACAAGTCGGGCCGCAAGGTCAAGAAGCTCTCAACGACGCTCGTGCGACCTCACTGCGAAACATCGAAGCGCAAGCCCGGGGCGGCAGAATCAGGGGCAAGAAGGGCCGCAAGGACAGGGGCAAACTGAACAATGAGTTTCAGCGGATCGCGGCCCTGGCCAACGCCAACGGCGTGAGTTTCTACACACTGATTCCTCAGGGAGAGGCGGGAGCTGGCGCCGAGTTCGGGGGAGACGCCGGCCTGATGTTGACGCCACAGCTCCAGCGAGTGCGGGACCAGAACTTCGCGGAGCCGCTTCGGGTCATGGCTGAGAATACCGGGGGCGTCGCCACCATGGGGCGCGACATCGGAGGTCTGATCGACCAGGCCCGGCGGGACTTCTCCAGCTACTACTCGTTGGGTTACTCACCCGCTCACTTCGGCGACGGCCGATACCACGAGATCGAAGTCAAGGTCAGGCGTAGGCGGGTGGATCTACGCCATCGAATCGGTTACTTCGATAAGCCACTCGATGCAAGACTGGCCGATCGAGTCAGCGCGGCGCTTCTGCTCGAACGGGACGATAACCCACTGGGTCTTTCGTTCGAAATCGATCGGCCGAGGCCAACGCAGTCGAAAGAGCTCTGGCTTGTCGGTCTCGAGATTGAGGTGCCGCTTGCGGGACTCACTCTGCTTGCGCAGGGCGAAGTCTATGCTTGCGACGTTCAGCTGCTGGTAGCCGCGTCCGACGCGGAGGGCAATACCGCTCCGATCCAAGCCTACGACCTCCATATCGAGATACCCCGGGCCGACTTCGAAACCGCCCGACAGGACACCTACCGAGCCAGGCTGGAGCTCGAAATGCGGGAGGGGCCGCAGCGACTGGCCATCGGTCTGGTGGATGCCGCGGGGCAGAGCGCCTCTTTCCTGGGCAAGGACGTCATGATCGGGTCCGCGAATAAATAGCCGACCGAGCTACGAATCCTAGCTCCCCTCGACAGGTCCGAGCTCGGGCCGTTTGGCGGTCACGCCATCACCCGAGGACCGGCCCTGGAGGTGTCGCCAGACCCACGGCAGAAAATAGCCTCCGACCCACTCGGCTTCGGCGAGCAGGCGTTCGAATGCGGAACGCCGCGGTAGTTCGGGGAGCGGTTCGGACCAGGAGGTGTCGGTTTCGGGAAGGTCGAGAGCATGCGCCAGGGCGCCGGCGATACGAGCATGGCCGGCGGAGTTCGCGTGCAGGCGGTCGGCGCTCCACAGCCGGGGATCAGAGGCTACAGGGTGCGCGGCGAAATCAACCAGGACGGCTCCGGTTCGCGCCGAGATCTCCCGCAGCGCCTGGTTGAGGGCAAGGACCTTTGCGGAGACCAGATGGCCCATCGGCATGACCGGAGCGAGATCCGGCAGCGTGAAGGTGAGCACCGTGGCGCCGGCCTCGATCAGCGCGCTGTGCATGTATTCGATGTCGACGACGACCTGGTTCAGGTCGAAACTACGGGATACGACGTCGTTCGTACCGCTGAAGAGAGTTACGAGGTCGGGGCGCATTCTGAGAGCCCTGTCGAGTTGCTCCTCGCGGATCCGGCGGGTGCGACGTCCCCGAATTCCAAGATTCGCGTAGAGGAGTGAGCCCTGGGTTCGCGCGATGCGCTCAGCGAGGCGGTCGGCCCAGCCGCGGTAGCCGCCGGAGCCATCCGGATCATCGAGGCCTTCGGTCGAGCTGTCGCCGATGGCGACGTAGCGCTCGTAGCACCGGTGGTCCCCGTTGAGCCCGTTGGGCTCGTTGAGATGAAAGCGATGCTTGGTCACGGCGTAGCGTTGCGTTCAGAGTTTAGCCGAGAAGGCTCAAGTAAGGGCTCAATTTGGTGTTCGCTAGGGCGTGGGAATTGTGTTGTCCCGCTGCGATACCTGGGAGTACGCTAGGCGCTCTGGCGGCCTGGTTCGTACCTACGGTGTCGCCTGTTCTCACGAGGAGGTGTAGAGCTATGAAGCCCATGCGTACGAGAAGATTCCTTGCCCTCGCCTTGTTGACGACCCTGGGAGGCCTGGCTCTGATCACCGCGGTCACCGCGGTCGCTGCGGCCGCTCAGCCGCTGGCTGACGCACTCCGCGCCCAGCTCCGCATCGAGGAGCGGCTCCTCGAGCGCGCGCGAGATCAGTATCGTGAGGCAAGCTCCCTCGAGAGAGAGGTCTTGCGTGACCTCCGGGAACTCAGCATCGGCCAGGACGCTTTGCTCGACCGTGTGCTGCGGGAGGCACTCGCAGGTGGCCGGCCGGCGATCTCCGAAGAGGGCCCCCAAGAGAGCCAACGCCCGGCAGAGCCCTTCCTGTTGCTTCGCCTGAGATCTGCGGAGCGCGAGCTGGCCGGCACGCGCGAGACCGCTTTCGCATTGGCGCGCGAGAGCGCGGATCGACGACGAGATCTCCTCGCCCGCGCCGCGCGGATCGGCGAACTGCGCTTGGAGATCGCCAAGCACGCCCGCCTTGATCTCGTGGACAAGACCGGCCTCGACGGGTTGTGGCAGATTGAGCTTGCGGGAGCCGGAATCACCGGAGTGATCGACTTCAACTCCGAGGGCACCCTGGTCACCGGTGTCTACAGGCTCTCGGACGGATCCCAGGGCTCGCTCCGGGGAACCCTTGCGAACAACCGGCTGGCTCTTGAGCGGATCGACTGGGCCGCCGGCTTCGATGCGACCTTGCGCGGCAAACTCGACGCCGTGGCCGGTGTCATCGAAGGTACCTGGACCGCGGTCGATGTTTCGGGAGGCGCGCCCACGAGCGGTTCGTGGACGGGGCGCCGGATCTCGCGAGGCGGCACGTCGGGACCTGAGTGATGCGCGAGCCCGTCCGACCTTCGAGGCTCGTTTAGAGAACCGGAAAGCCTTCGCGCTCCGTCGCCAGCAAGAGGCGCTCGAACCTCATCGGCCTACGCGTCGCTCGGCGAGTAGTTCGCTCAGAGCACTTGCCCCGGGGTTGGTGCTGGGTGGGCGTTTGGCGAGAAGTTCAGCTGGCAGCTTTTCGCGAGCCCGCCGCACCAGTCCCTTGCGCTCCAACCGCTCCAGCCGTCCAACTGCTTCTCGCCCGGCGACGACCGGCTCGATCCGAGCTACTGGCCGCCCGCGATCGAGCACCAGGATCGTCTCCCCGGCTTTGACCTCGTCAATCAGAGCACTCAGCCGATTTTTGGTTTCGGTCAAACTGGCCTTTTTCATTTGGCTATTATAGCTGATTCAGTTCGAGCCTCTTCTTTCCCATGAAGAGGACGCCGGGGAGAGCGAGGATCTGGCGGCCGTCTCGACTTCTACCACGGGCTGCTAGAATCTGGATTCACGCACTCGACCGGAGGAACTGTTCCCGGGTAGTCTCGTACAGGCTCTACCTCGGCTTCTTGGAGGAAGATTTCGATGACTCGCTCTTCTCGAATCGCTGAAATAACTCGCGTGCTGGCGCCGATTTACATTCTGCTGCTCCTTTCCACCGCTCTCTGCGGAGCATCGGAAACCGCGGACCTCGGCAGCCTCGACTTTCCCAACTCGGGCGCGCCCGAGGCGCAGAAGGCCTTCACCCGGGGTGTCCTATTGCTCCACAGCTTCGAGTTTGAGGACGCCCGAGGAGCTTTCGAGGAGGCGCGGGCGATCGACTCCGATTTTGCGATGGCCTATTGGGGCGAAGCGATGACCCACAACCAACCGCTGTGGCGTCGGCAGAACCGAGAGGCCGCCCTCGGAGTGCTCGCGCTCTACGCAGCTTCCCCGGAAGAGCGCGCGGCCAAGGTGCCGACCGAGCGGGAACGGGGCTATCTCGAGGCGGTCGACGAGCTCTTCTCTCCCAGTGGCGACAAACCGAGCCGGGACCGCGCCTATTCGGAAGCGATGGGGAAGCTGTCCGGGCGCTATCCGATGGACCTCGAGGCCAAGGCCTTCTACGCGCTCTCGATTCTGGGCACGAGCCAGGGCGAGCGCGACTTCCGGGTCTACATGCGTGCCGCGGCGGTGGCCGAAGAGGTCTTCGCCGCCAACCCGAGACACCCCGGCGCGGCGCACTACCTGATTCACTCCTATGACGATCCGGTTCACGCCCCTCTGGGCCTCAGGGCCGCTCGCGTGTACGCCGATATCGCGCCGGCCGCGTCGCACGCTCAGCACATGGTCTCTCACATCTTCGTCGCCCTGGGTCGCTGGGAGGATTCCGTACAGTCGAACATCAACGCCTACGAAGTTTCAAAAAAGCGCCGGGAGAGCCAAGACGCGCCGCCCGACGCGATCAACTACCACGCCCTGCGATGGCTCCAGTACTCCTACCTCCAACTCGGCCTGCTCGAGGATGCGAGGAACATCCTCGACAACATGGCCGGCCTGGCTCGAGAGAGCCAAAGCAATAGGGCTCTCTGGTACTACGCCACCATGCGCGGTATGTGGGGTGTCGAGGCACCCGATGAAGAAATCCCGGCGCCGCTCGACTACGAGATTCTCGACAGCGAGGGCGCAACCCAAGATCTCTTCGCCTCCGGGTATCGAGCCCTGAGAGCGGGTGAGGCGGAGACTGCCCAAGAGCACCTTGCCGAGATCCGCGAGCGCTTGCAGGCGCACAGGGCGAAGCTCTCAGAAGGAGAGAGCCTTTCGGACGGCAGTGGTGGGCAGACGGCTTTGAAGAAAGCTACGGTGCTCGAGCGCAGCCTGGCGGCGCTGGTCGCTCTCGACGACGGCAAGGAGTCCGAAGCTCTTGCGCTTCTCGACGAAGCCACCGACCTCGAATCGAGCCTGCCGCTCGAGTTCGGTCCGCCCGACATCATCAAGCCCTCGCACGAACTCTACGGCGAAGTGCTGCTCGGCCTGGGGCGGCCCGAGGAGGCCGCCCGAATGTTCGAGGCCGCGCTAGACCGAGCGCCACGGCGCACGGCCTCGCTCTTCGGCTTGGCCCAGGCGGCTCGCAGGTTCGCTAGCCCGGGAAGTGAGGCAAGCCTTGCGAGCGCCTGCGCCGAGCTCGCGGTGAACACCGCGCGGGGAGCGTTGGCCGAGCGGACTCGGAAACTCTGCGCGGGCTGACGGCCCGCGAGAGGGCATAGGTCCGCCTTGAAGATCGAGACGGTGGGAGTGGCCGTCGGCGCTGTGGCTTGCGGCCGGCGTGGCGATAGTCGCAGTGGGTAGTATTGGGTATGGGAATGAAACATGCGAAGTCTCTATAGCGTAGGAATGAGCCCGCGCCGTGGAGTCGGCCGCAAAGAATGACTGACTCATGGGAGAGTCTGATATGACAATCGTGCAGACCGACGAACCGATTCTTCAGAAGCCGCAGAAGCCGCTCCGGCTGTGGCCCGGCGTGGTCATCGTGGTGCTGCAGTGGCTGGCGAGGTTTGGCGTCCCTATCGTCGTGCCCGAGTTCATGCAGTTTGGGGTGATGGGCGGACTCCTCGGCGGGTTGGCTATCGTCGTGTGGTGGGCGTTCTTCAGCCGCGCGCCTCGGTTCGAGCGCTGGGTTGCCGTCACCTTGATGGTCGTCGCGCTGGTCGCAACATCACGCATCATCCACGAGTCGATTGCGACGGGGATGATGGGGATGATGTTCATTGTCTACGCCATTCCGGTCCTGAGCCTAGCCTTCGTCGCCTGGGCGGTGGCCAGCCGGCGCCTCGCTGACAGACCTCGGCGCGCGGCGATGGTCGCGACCATCCTGCTCGCGTGCGGAGTGTGGACGCTCGTCCGGACCGGGGGCTTTGGCGGTGACCTCGATCACGATTTCGCGTGGCGGTGGGCGGAGACTCCCGAGGAGCGGCTCCTGGCCCAAGCCGGCGACGAGCCGATGGCGCTCCCGTCGGCTTCGGCGGTAGCGGAGACAGGGGAGACAGGAGCCGACTGGCCCGGCTTTCGCGGACCCGATCGAGACGGCATCATCCCCGGCGTGCGGATCGAGACCGACTGGTCTGCGTCGCCGCCGGTCGAGTTGTGGCGCCGGCCGATCGGACCGGGCTGGTCGTCCTTCGCGGTCCGCGGCGACCTCCTCTACACCCAGGAGCAGCGCGGTGCCGACGAAGTTGTCGCCTGCTACAGGGTGAGCACCGGCGAGCCGGTGTGGAAACACCGCGACGCGGCCCGGTTCTGGGAATCGAATGCCGGCGCCGGTCCGCGCGGGACGCCGACCTTGAGCGGCGGTCGCGTGTACACACTCGGTGGGACCGGAATCCTGAACGCGCTCGACGCCGGTGACGGAGCCGTCGTGTGGTCGCGAAACGTGGCGTCCGACACCGACGCGAAGCTCCCGGTCTGGGCCTTCTCGAGCTCGCCGTTGGTGGTAGACGACGTCGTCATCGTCGCCGCCTCCGGCGCGCTTGTCGCCTACGACCTCGCCACCGGCGATCCGCGCTGGTTCGGTCCGGTCGGCGGCGAGAGCTACAGCTCGCCACATCTAGTCACGATCGACGGAGTCGCGCAGATCCTGCAGCTGAGCGGAGACGGGGTGACCGGCGTCGCGGCGGCCGACGGCACGCTGCTCTGGGAGCACCCGTGGCCGGGCTACCCCATCGTGCAGCCGGCTCTGACCGCGGACGGCGACGTCCTAATCAGCGTCAGCGCAGGAAGCGGCATGCGCCGCATCGCGGTCACGCAGGAAGCCGGCGGATGGACCATCGAAGAGCGCTGGACGTCGAACCGGCTGAAGCCCTACTACAGCGACTTCGTCGTTCATGATGGCCATGCCTTCGGCTTCGACGGCAGCATTCTCGCGTGCGTCGACGTCGAGGACGGCAAGCGCAAGTGGAAGGGCGGACGCTATGGCGCCGGCCAGCTATTCCTGTTGGCCGACCAGGACTTGCTGCTGGTGCTGTCGGAGCAGGGTGAGCTAGCCCTGGTCATGGCGACCCCCGACCAGTTCACGGAGCTCGCGCGATTCCCGGCGATCGAGGGCAAGACATGGAACCACCCGGTGCTGGTCGGCGATGTTCTGCTGGTTCGGAACGCCCAGGAGATGGTCGCGTTTCGACTGCAGCTCGCGGGCAGTTGACGCCACCAATCAGGCTTAGTTGATGTAGCCGAGGGCTTCGAGATTGCGCCGGGTTTCCTCGTCGAGCTGTGCAGGTTCGGCCGCAGGTGCGGGACCTCCTTTCGCCAGTTCGGCGCGGATCAACGACGTCAGGTAGCCGGCCGTCACCGGGTACTTTGAGGCAAGGTCTTCCTGCTCACGAGGGTCGCTGCGACGCCGGTACAGCTCAGGGGGTCGAGACCGACCCGCGAGCTGGGCCGTGATCAGCTTGCGGTCCTCGAATACGGCGCTGAAGACGGAACCGTGGGCGATGCTCAAGTGGGAGAAGACGGCTCGGCGAACGGTCGCTCCCGGCCCGTGATCGATGAATCTCAGAAGACTCTGCCCATCCAGCTCGTTGGGGGCCGGCAAGTCCAGATAGTCGAGAATCGTCGGCATGAAGTCGACGTGCTGCGCGGTAGCGCCGACCCGAGTTCCAGCCTTCCAACCGCCAGGGAACCTGATGATGAGAGGCACCTCGAGCACTTCCGAGTACAGGGAAAGACGATGGGTCCAGGCACCGTGCTCGTAGAACTCCTCGCCGTGATCGGACGACACGATGAGCAGGGTGTCCTCGTACCATCCGCGTTGCTTCAACGAATCCAGGAATCGCCCGAGCTCGCGATCGTTATCGGCGATCTCGGCGTCGTAGAGGGCGAGCAGATCGGCGATCACCGCGGGGGTCGCTGCTTCGGCTCCCTTGAGTCGAGCCTTCATCCGCTGGATGCTGCCCATGTCGGGATCCTTCACCCGCGCGGCAAAGCGTAAGCGCAAGTCCTCCGGCGGCGCATAGGGAGTGTGGGGGTCAATGGTGTGGACGTAGAGGAAGAAGGGCTCATCGCCGTGCAGGGAGTCGAGCCAGGCAAGCGCCGAGGTGTGGACCGCACCGGAGCGGTTGGCGGAGCTCGGGGCTTGGATGAACTGGCCAAAGCCCTGGTCGAATCCGAAGGCCTTGCTGACGTAGCCGTTCGCGCTCACGGCTCCGGTTCGGTAGCCGTTGTCTTGGAGGATTCGCGCCAGGCTCGGTGCCTCCGCTGAGAGCCGGTCGCGCTCGCCCACAGCGCCGTGCCGCCAGGGCAGGAGACCGGTGAGAATCGAAGCGGCTGAGGGCTTGGTCCACGACGCTTGCGCCTGTGTGTCTTCAAAAAGCACACCTTCATTTGCCAGGGAGTCGATCCGAGGCGAGATCGGCCGTTCGTAGCCGTAGGTGCCCAGGTGATCCGCCCGGAGCGTATCGATCACGTACAGGATTATGTTGGGCCGGCGGTTCGAAGGAGTAGAAGCGGCCCGAACTTTCGGCCGATTCGAGGCTTCGGGCCGAGGCGCAACCACCGCCGCTCCGCTGATCGCAGCGAATCCGGTGTTCGACAGGTTCGTGCCTCGTGGCACTTCCAGGCGGAGTCGAATCGGACCGCTGACATCCGGTAGAGCAAACTCGAGATCACGCACCGCGTCGGAGAGCTCGGCCAAGGTGACGCCCGGACCTTCGCCGGTCGAGTCCGTGGCGACCGTGATCAACAGGATCGCCGAGCCGCGCACGTCCATCGCCGGAACAATCAAGCGGCTTCCCGGTGTCGCCTCGAGGTAGAAATCCGCGCGAGTGCCCGCGGGCAAAATCACGAGTTCCCGTTCGGGATCGGCGGTGGCCGCGATCGGGTCGATGTCACCAAACGTCAGGGAGTCCCAGGCCACACCCAGCCCTCGGCGATCCTTCGAACCGCCTTGCGCCGCCGGGACGACCGTCCAGGCATAGCGAAAATCCAGGCGGTTGTGTCCTGAAACGGTCGCCGAAGCCGGCACTCGAACACGGTATTCGCCCCAGCCGGAGCTCAGGCCGACTCTTTCGAGCGCTCGACCGTTGAGCGCGATCTCGATCTCCTGCTGTGGCCGGTCGGGCGATGGATAGGGCAGAACCCTGAACGAGAGCTCGACATCACGCTGCCGCGACAGAAAGAACTCACGGTCGAGACCGGCCTGTTGCTCCATCGGTATTGGGTTCCGTCTGAGTTCTGCTCCGACCAAGACCAGCCGTCGAGAAGAATGCCGTCGGCCGTGCTCGAGAAGTCGATCCGCCCGGGCTCCTGCCAGACCTCGGCTCCGGGAAACTCCTCGGCGAGTTCATAGATGGGCTCCAAGTCGGGCTTGCATCCGCAGCCAACCAGGAGACCAACGGCAATCAGGAGGTAGAGGGCGTTCCCGCAGCGCAGACGGTGCCACACGCGACGCAGACTACAACGGGGGTAGGACCCGAACCTCGAGAAACGTCTCGCGGCCCGGTCCGAGCCTATTCCTCGTCCTTGTCCTCGTCCTCGTCCTCGTCCTCGGCATCGGCCGCGGCCTCAGGTGCCGACGCGGTGGCCACCACCGTCCACTTGTCGTCCTTCTTCTGCCACACGTGGAGGCTCCAGTGGGGGTCGGGATCGCCCGCGTGGTGGACCATGACCGCCACGTCATCGGTCAGGAACTTGACCTCGTAGTTGTCGGCCATGTACGGCCCGGTCGGTGCGTCGTCTTCCTGCGCCGCCTCGATCATGGCGGCCTTGGAGCCGAGACCGTCCGCGTCGATCGCCATCACGTCGTCGGAAATGATTCGATTGATGGCATCCACGGCATCTTGCCCCAGCGCCGCGGAACCCCACTCCTTGTCGAGCTCGATAAGAGCATCCGTCTCATGGTGCATGGCCACGGCCAGCCCTGCGATCAGGGTCACCAACACGGCACTAACTACGACGACACGCTTCATTGCACTTCTCCTTTTCTGACGGTCCGACGGTCTGCCCGTCAGACAAGATGTATGAAGCACTAACTATACCTTATCCCCGCAGGGCGCCAGCTGGCGGGATCCGAAACATCCGGTGTGTACGAGTCATAGGGTCTAGCCGTGAGCTTCTGGGCGCGGATGCTCTCATGGGGCCCCATCGGGTCTAGAATGGCATCTCCTAGGGACCCGAAACCCGAGAGTCGTGGGAATGAATATCTCAACCCGGATCTACCGACTTTTCGGTGTCGTTGCCGTGACGGGACTGCTGTTCTCGGCGTCGCGCCTGCCTGCGCAATCCGCCGCGTCACTCGGCAAGGGCCGCCTGATCGTCGCCAGCGAAGGTCTTCTGGACCCGAATTTCGACAGGACCGTGGTCTTGTTGCTCGATCACGGCGAGGCCGGGAGCATGGGAATCGTGCTCAACCGCCCCAGCCGCGCACGGCTGGACAGAGTTTTTCCCGAGCTCGAGGGAGCCGCAGACATCGAAGAGCCGTTCTTCGTAGGCGGTCCTGTTGCGATTCACCAGATGCTCATGCTGTTCACGACCGGCGAAGAGC
Source organism: Acidobacteriota bacterium (assembly GCA_022561975.1). Classification (GTDB taxonomy): domain Bacteria; phylum Acidobacteriota; class Thermoanaerobaculia; order Multivoradales; family JAHEKO01; genus CALZIK01. The sequence continues at coordinate 16,858 of JADFQD010000024.1, read as the reverse complement.
ATGCCGACCAGATGCACGTCCTGGGCACGGTCTACGCCGGCTGGGACGGGGAACTGCTCGAACGGATGCTGACCAAACCTCGAGGCGAAGAGAAGTTCCGGCTCTATGCCGGGCATGCCGGTTGGGCTCCGGGGCAGCTCGAGGCCGAGGTCGAGGCTCGCGGCTGGCACATCTTTCCCGCCACCGAGGCGATCATCTTTGCCGGCGGCGAAGAAGACCTGTGGGACGAGTTCATCCGGCGCACCAAGATGCGCGTCGCCTTGGTTCGGCTTCCGGGTCGAAGATGAGCTGGGATGAGGATAGGTTAGGATCATTCCGAAGTTGTCGAAAGAGCGACTGCACGGTCACCGTTACCGCCTTCAGCGGAAGCTCGAAGTTCACCATCAACGTTCAGGACACCGGCACGGTGCTCGGCACGGCCCGCAGGCCCATGCTGAGACTGATTTCGGACAACGAGACGCCGCCTGAACTGAGCCAACTGATCGAGCGGCTGAAGGAAGCGAAAGCCCGGGCGAACCGGGTGAGCCAGGTGAGGTGACTTACTGGGTTAACGCCGCGTCCTACCCTCCCAGCTTGCGATCGATTCCCGCGTCGAGCGCAGCTTCCATAAGGGCCAAGCTCTCATCGAGATGCGCGCTCGTGTAGGTGTCGAGACCGCCCGAACCGAGGGCGTCGCCAATCTCGTCGGCGAGCCGCTTGAGGTCGGCGCGGGCCAGGGCGGAGGCATCCTGTGGTGTTTCTGGCGCCGGGTTCACCACCAAGCCGACGAGCTTGTTCAAGTGCTCGCGTTGGAGACCGCGGCGGATGCTGCCGACGTCGGTATGGGCGGCGACCTCGGACCAGATCGCGTCTCTGAATCCGTCGAAAACCTCCGGCAGGGTCAGGTGGTCGCCGCCCTCTCGGAGTTCGATGTCGAGCATTCGACTCATCAGCACCGGGCTGTAGACGTGATCGAGTGGGATCGACTGAATCGACCGGATCACTTGGTGAATTGGGTAGTCGTTTCGCGGCTGTTCGAAGAGAGACCTCGAGAAATCCCACATCCGCTCTGTCGCTACTTTGTCGAGTAGCGACGTCGGGAAGGCGAAGGCTTCGACGGAGAAGATCTCGTCGGTCAGGAATTGCAGCGCTTGGCGCTGCTTGCCGGCGTTCACCGGCTCGAAAGGCAATCGACCCCCCGGATCGCCGATGTGGTCGCGTCGGTGATAGAGACCGCCGATGTACTTGCTGACGTTGCGGACCGCGCCTCGATACTCTCTGAACCCCTGGCCGAAGACCATTCTGAGTTTTTGGTAGCGTTCTCCCGGAGTCTCGAACGTCTGCTCGAGGCTCGACCAGAGTTCTTCGGCCAGCGCCACGCGACCGACGTAGTAGTCCACCGAGTCGGAGCCCAGGTCCCACCGGGTCGCCATCGGGTCCATGCCTCGTGGGCCTCCGAAGGCGTCTTCGTCGGTGCCGTACTGGAGCAACGGGTCGGCAGCCTTCGAAGCGATGCTCTCGAGGATGCTCTTCTCGCTTTCCGGACTGTCGGCGCTGATCGGTCGGTAGGCATACTCGATTGCCCAGTAGTCGTACGGGCCGAGCACGGTCTGGTAGTAGTTGCCCTGCGACGCATTCTTGGGAGCCACGTTCACCGGGTTGTAGTCCATCACCGAGCCCGTAAATGGCTCGTTCGGGTCGTGGAGGTCGTCGACCTCGCGGATCGTCGATGCCTTGAAGTTGTGGCGCAGGCCGAGCGTGTGTCCGACCTCGTGGGCGATCACCTCGACCAAGAACTGATGGATGAATTCCTCGAGGTTGATTCCCGACGTTCCGGCCGCCTCCGACATGGCCCGGGCAGATAGAACGCTCCAGCCGAAGGCCGCTTGCTGGGCGGCACCCTGCTGATGATCGCAAAGCGCTCGGGCACGGCCGAGGATGCCGAGGCGCGCAGCAATGGCGTCGCCCTGGGCAACCGGAGCCGCGAACTCCTCGAACTCACGATAGACGAAGCGCAGCATGTCGGCGCTCACGCGAATGTCGGCGTCGTAGATCTGGCCGGTAAACGGGTTGGTCCGCGAGGGTCCGACGGCGTATCCACCGCCTGGACGAACGATCCAGCGCACGGTGTTGTAACGCACGTCCGACGGATCCCAGTCGGCGTCGTCCGGCTGCTGCTTGACGACGATCGCCTCTTCGAAGCCGATGCGTTCGAAGGCGTCGTTCCAGAGCAGGATCCCCTCACGCACCGAATCGCGGAACTGCACGGGAATCGTGTTCTCGAGCCAGAAGACGATCGGCTGGCGCGGCTTCGACTTCTCGAACTTTGGCTCGGCCTTCTGCAGATCCCATCGATTGACGTAGCGCACGTAGGGCGTGTCCTGAAGCGGCGAGCTGTAGTCCTGATGCATGGTCAGAAAGTGCCCAACACGGTCGTCCGCGAGACGCGGTCGGAAATCGGTATCAGGTAGCGCGGACAGGCTGTAGTGGTAGATGTGTCTGAAGCTTCGGTTATCCGGCAGCGTCGGTACGCTCTTCGGCGCGTCGGTCTTGAAGTAGAGCACCGTGTCGATTTCGCTGTTGCCGGGAAAGGACTTGAGGGTACCGAAGTGGCTGTTCTCCTTGTCGAAACTGTACTCGTAGTCGTCGATGAACTTCTTGAAGATGTAGCCAACCGCCGAGATGTCTTGGATGAAGAAACTCGAAGGGTCGACGAGGACACTGCCGCGCTCTGGGTGCGGTGCGCTCTCGATCTTGGCGCTGCCCATGAGGGAGTCGGACAGCCCGCGGTCCAGGGCGCGGCGAATCGCGGTCCCTTTGTCGGCTTGAAAGTAGACGTTCTTGTGAAGGAAACGAATCGTCTTGCCGACCCGGGTGAAGACGAACAGGAACTCGCCGAGCATCGCCCCGGAGTCGAAGAAGAAGCCGTCACCAGCCGAACGGGTGATCGAGCAAAGAAAAATCGTGTCCATCTGTTCGGGGCGGATCTCGAGGTAGACCTTGCCCTCTTTTTCGTTCCTGTAGAAGGTGAAGAATCCCTCTATGGCCTCGAAGTCCTCGATGACTTCGTCGAACGGCTTGTCGTCGTCCTTCTCTTTCTCGTCGCCAGCCTTGGGCTCTGCAGCCTCCTCTGCGGCGGGCTTTTCCTCGGCTTCTTCTTTCTTCTTGCCTTCGGCGACGGATGGCGCCAACCCGAGAATCAAGAATGCGGCGACAAGAAGAAGAGAAATTCGTTTCTGCATGTGGGCCTCCTTCAGGCTCGAACGGACCGAGCTCCGCGGCTCACCTGGGTTGCATGTTTCAATCGAGACTCGCTCTCATTGGTGCTTCGGCGGCGCCTCGGGGCCGCCTCGGCAAACCTTTGAACTTCGCGGAGAAATACTATACGGAGTCGGCGGTCGCAAGTTTTCCTCCCACGCAAAAGCCCCCTGGAATCCCGAAGGGACCAGGGGGCTCGTGGGTTTCGACTATTCGAGGTCCGGGTGCTATTCCCCTTTCGCCTTCTCCTGGATCGCTTTGTAGACGAGATAGCCACCGAACGCGACGATCGCCATCGGCCACCACTCCTCGACCCACGCGAGTGACACGTCGAAACGCGTGTTGGCGAGCAGAGTCAGGCCGACGACGACGAGGGTGACGCCACCGACCAGTGATCCTCGGAGTCCTGGGAACTGGAAGTCATCCGGCAGCTCCAGTTCTTTGCCACCCTCGAGTGCGTAGTTGTAGAGCGCGGCGCGACGCCCGGCATCGATGACGTTGTAGAGCCAGAAGAAGGCCAGGAAGATGGCTACCATGGGGGTCAACGACCCGAGGCCGGATGCGAGAAGAGTCACCGAGACGGCGGCCACGATAGCGTGAATAAAGCCGCGCTGGTAATAGCCGACATAGACCTGACCGAGGCCGGGCATGGCCGAGAGCACGGAGGCCAGAAACGGGGACTTGCGGCGAGAGTCGCTGTAGCCGGCAGCCGGCGCCGGCGCTGCGGCCTGCTGGGGCGGGACTGAGGGTTCAGCCATTTGAGAGATGGGTTCGTTCATGATGTCTCCTCTGTCGTTGGATTTGCTTTCGCCGGCGGTTCGTCCTCGGCGTTCTCAAACCAAGACGCAATCTCCTCCAGGATGGTTCCGATCTTCGAGCGACTCGCGGCGGCTAAGCTCTGCACGCTCTGGGTACCGCTGTCGACCGTTGCTTGTAGCCTCGCGCCGATCGCTTCTCGTGCTGCCGCCCGCAACACCTCGAAGTGCTCGAGCTGTTCGAATGACTCGGTTCGGACCATTTCGAACGCCCGTTCGGGCATCGCCTGCAGAGGCGAAACCGGACTACCAAAGATCACCACGATGACCAGGGTGGCCGCAAAGGCGAGCTCGGAAGCGAAGCGGGGCCGTCGGACCGACTGCGGCCAGGTCGCCGTCCACCAGCGCCGCAGCCGGACCGGTACCGGCAGCGTTCTGCGCAGCACATCGGCGAGCAGGCTGATCTCGGGCTGCACGATCGAAAGTCGGGGTAGATCGGCAGCCAAACGCTCGAGCTCTCTCACCAGTCCGGAGCAGGTCCGGCAATGCTCGAGATGCTCGGCCAAGAGTTCCTGGTCTCCCTCGGGGAGCACAACGTTGGCGGCGAAATCCGGCAGGCTCTCCTCGGCCTGGCGGCAGGCTGCGCCGCTGGTTCTGTTCAGGACGCCGGTCGTGAAGTCGTCCGGCTCCTGATTTGGGAGCCGCGCCAGCGCGAGCAGATCGGAGCACGAAGCGCACGTACCGGCGTGGTGTTCGAGAGCCGCACGAGTCTTGGGACCGATCGGGCCCGTAAGAAGAACGTCGAGCCCGCTCTCGAACTCGTGACAGTTCACAGGGCCGCCTCCTCCGAGGGCTCCAAGCGTCGGACCGCCTTCGCCAGCTCGAGGCGCGCGCGGTTCCAACGCGATTTGATCGTCCCGAGCGGGGCCGACATCATGTCGGCGATCTCGACCAGTTTCAGCTCTTGAATGTCCTTGAGCAGAATGATCTCGCGGTTGCGCTCGCTGAGTGTCCCGAGGGCGTGGTAGACGAGACGATCTCGGGCGCTGTTCAGGCAGCTCTCTTCGGGACTCGGTAGCCGCACCGTAGGCTCCGGGGCATCCTCGAGCGGCACCGAGTGCGCTGGTGTCCGGACACTCAGCCGCCGGAGTCGATCGACGCACAGATTCCGGGAAATTTTCATCACCCACGCCAAGAACGGCTTGTCATCCCGAACCGTGTGAAGCTTCTGGTAGAGCCTGACGAAGATGTCCTGGGCCGCATCTCGCGCTTCCTCACGGTCCCGGAGATAGTGAAGAGCGATGGCGTACACCCTCCCCTCCAGGCGCCGGACCAACGCCTCCCAAGCCAGGTCGTCGCCGCGGCGGCAGCGCGCGATCAAATCGCTGTAATCAAAGATGTTAGGGAGCAAGCTCGCAGGGCCGGAACCCGTGCTTTCCTGCTGACGCAACTCAGGCATCTCGTATTAGGACGCAGCCGGCACCTGAAGGGTTCCGAGTTCTCGAGAATCTGTGACCCTACTCTTGCGGCGGTTGCGGTGGCACATTGGAGTCTTCGATCCTCGGCTTCCGGTTTCTTGGGTTTCGGATCCCGAGAGGCTCGGGATCCAGCGCGCGGACCGCCCTCAACGCGCGCAGATCGGCACCCGTCCGATCGAAGGCGATGCTCTCTCCGGTACCCCGTGCGACAACTGTGAAGGTCAGCTCGGCGCCGGGGGCGGCTCGGGCGAGGAGAGCGGACAAGCTCAGCGGCGCTTCCCCGGATCGGTCGGATGCGAATGCGTCGCCGGCCGGGTCGTAGAGCCAACCTCGTTCGGCGCCGTTCTCTACGGTCTTGACGGAGAGTTCGACCGCGCTCGTTTTTGCCACCGACACCATGGCGCCTATGAGGGACGCCTTCTGGCCCGGACCGCTCACTGTCGCCTGCCGTCCGACCGCGGCGTGGACGTCCAGACTGTCGGTGCCCGGCGGTTCCAGGAGACGTTGTTCGAAGTCCGAGCCCGAGAAGGCGAGCATGAACGCCACCAGGTCGGCAACTTCCCGGTCACTCTCGACATCGAAGACTTCGGTGCTGACGAACCGTGCCAACGAGTCGATCGATCCGTCATGAAAAAACCCGAAGCCGGCGCGGCTGTTCTTTTGCGTCGTCTCCATTCCGACCTTGTCGTACAGGTTTCTCAGATGTGGGACCTTGAAGCCGCGCTGCTCGGAAGCGTCTTGGCCGATCAACGCTTGGTGGGTCTCACCGTTGGGCCCGGCCGGAATCGGATCGAACAGGACTCCGTTGCGTCGCATCGGCGTGCCCTGCCCGGTCGGCAGCGTGTGGCAGGTAACGCAGGTTATGGCGTTGGCGTCGATGAGACGGGTCCGAAAGAGCTCGAGGCCGCGACGGGCGTTGCCTTTGGGAAGAGCCTTGCCCTCATTGCCGAAACGGCCGGAGCGACGATGATCCCTGAGCGACACGGACGTCGGCAGGGAGTTGTCGAAGTTGCGAAAGGGATTCGGTGGAAAATGAATCGTCGCCAGGAACTTCTCGAACTTCTTCATTTTCGGTCGCGACAATTTCTTGTCGTCACCCAGGAGCCCGTGGAAGGCGTCCGCGAACTCTTCCAGGCCATCGCGATCTCCTCGCCAGTGATGGGGCTCCTTGCCGATAATGTCCTGTAGGGTCTGCCTGCCCGAAATTCCTTCAGCGCTTGCCGCTTCGGCGAGTCCAGCAACCCTGACAACCACTTTGTAAGACTTTTTTCGTGGTGCCCGACAGGGAATAATCCTTCCCGCCGGCCGGCCGGGTTCTTTTTGACGATCAGCGCCACCGGTGGCGGCGTCGGGAGGTTCGAAGCGATCGGCGGCTCGAAGGCTGCGCCACGGTTGGGAGGCGGGTTCTGACCACCGTACGGGCCCGCGGGGTCGCTGACGACGTTCCTGGCAATACTCGGCCGGTTGTCCTGTTGCTCGATATCGAAGGCGCCCGCCAAAACCGTCGAACGATTGCCGGACTCGAAGATCGCGACATAGACGGTTTTTCCGTTGGGCGATACCGCCATGGCACGGGGATCTTCGGCACCGATCTTGACGCGCTTCGGTTTCTTGCCCAATTTGTCGGGCTCGAACACGAGCACGGTGTTCGCTTGCGAGCAGGACACGAAGGCCCGGGCGGGATCGCCGGCGAACACCACGTCCGCGGGCTCGTCATCGGTGTCGAGCGTTGCCCGGACTCGCAGGGTGGGGACGTCAACGATCGAGATGCTGTCCGAGATGTGGTTGACGACCCAGACTTCTTGATTGTCGCGGAACCTCGCCGAGACCGGATCCAAGCCCACCGGCACCGAGCCGATCTGCTTGGGGTTGCCGTCCGCGACATCGAACAGGAGCAACCGCCCCGCGGCCAAGTTGACGACGGCCAGCGTATTGCGGTCCGGACTGAGATCCAGCGGATGAACCGTCGGCGTTTCGAAGTTGACGAAAGAGCCGGCCGCGACCGCTGCGCCGCCCACCGCGCCGATAAGCGCCGCGCAGACCGTCAGGCAGCCGAGCACACGAAAGAGCGATGTTCGCGACATAATGGAACTCCGTTCTTAGAAGTCTAACGTCAAATGCGGGCTCCGGGTTGCCGGACCCTCGCCACAGGTCCGTGCTCAGATACTAGCCTGACCTTCTCACCAAGTTCTTGTCGAGACGCCGCAAATACCTGAAGATACAAGGCTTGCGACTGAGGCCAACGCAGGCGTACTCGAAGTACGCCGAGGAGGCCGATAGGAGCGTAACGCAGTAGATTCAGGCATTTGCGGCGTCGCAGTAGAAGCTTGGTGAGAAGGTCAGGCTAGAGCCCGCTGTGGCCGGCGGACTGGCGGAGAGCTCGGTTACTCGTAGCTGAGGGCGTCTATGGGCGCCAGCTTCGAGGCTTTCACCGCCGGCCAGAGGCCGAAGGTGAGCCCGACGATAGTGCAGAAAGTGACGCCGATCACGGCCCAGTTCATCGGCACGCTGACCGCGAAGTCAGTGAACAAGGTGATGATGTTGCCCAGGCCGAAACCGACCGCGACACCGATCACCCCGCCCACGTTGCACAGCACGATCGCCTCGAGCAGAAACTGCAGCAGGATATCGCGACGCTTGGCGCCGATCGCTTTGCGGATTCCGATTTCCTTCGTCCGCTCGGTGACCGACACCAACATGATGTTCATGATGCCTATCCCCGCCACCACCAGAGCGACGATTCCGATGACGAAGGCGCCGATCTTGACCCCCTCGGTGGCCTGGTTGAAGGAGCGGATCTGGCTGTCGTTGGTGAAGATCGTGAAGTCGTCCTCCTCCCGCGGCCCCACCCCGCGCTCCAGCCGCAGGACCGCGCGGGTCTCCTCGATCGCGGCGTCGACCAGCTCGGGAGAGATGGCGTTGACCGTCATGTTGACCGACCGTTCGCCGCCCCGACGTTCGTCCCTCATGCCGTAGATACGTAGAAACGTACTCACCGGCATCAGGAGGTAGTTGTCGAAATTACCGCCCATGGCCGACTTCTTCTCCTCGAAGACGCCGACTACGGTGAATTTCCGTCCATCGGCCCGGATCACCTGCCCGATTGGATCGATAAAGGGAAAGAGGGTCTCGGCGATCTGGTAGCCGATCACGACCACCTTGCGGCCCACGCGAACGTCCTCGTCGGTAATGTTCTTGCCGAACTCGACGTAGTGCGTGTTGTTCGGTGGGTACTCCCTGGTGCCGCCGCAGATCCACAGATTCGAGTTCGTCGACTCGTCTTTGAACTTGGCTGTGGATCCGAATCTCCAGATCTCCGCTCCAACCAGATCGGCGGTTTTGACCCTTTCGCGCACCGCGTTGGCGTTGGCGACCGTGATCGGCTTGCGTTGCTGGATCTTGCGGAAGTCCGCGTTGTTGTTGAAGCCTCCCGCGGGCCATTTCTGCACCTGGAAGGTCGTGGAACCGAGCACGCTCATCTCCTGTTCCATGGTGGACTGGATCACGGAGATTCCGGTCATGACGGCAATGATCGAGGCCACCCCGGCGATGATTCCCACCAGGGTGAGGCACGACCGCAGCTTGTGTGCCCGGATTGCCCCCATGGCCATCTTGAAAGCTTCGATCCAGATCATGTGCGTGGTTTTCTCATGGGAGGCTCAAGGGTCATCGGAGGCGTATGGCTCATTCGTAGCGCAGGGCCTCGATGGGGTTCAGTCGGGAGGCTTTCCAGGCGGGCAAGAATCCGAATAGCACCCCGATGCCCATGGAGATGACCACCGCCAGCGTGGCGATCCCGGGCGAGATGGTCGCCGGCATGACCAGGCGGTCGATCAGCGCGGTCACGCCGAAAGCGCCTGCAAGCCCCACGAGTCCGCCGAAGGCGCAGATTGCCATCGACTCGAAGAGGAACTGGGCCAGGATCGCTCGCCGCTTGGCGCCGATCGCCTTACGGATCCCGATCTCCTTGGTTCGCTCCGTGACCGACACGTACATGATGTTCATCACCCCGATGCCGCCGACGAAGAGCGAGATGGTGGTGATCACCAGGCCGATCGTAACCACCACTCCCATGACGCTGTTGAACATTCCGACCAGGGAATCCATCTGATTGATGGAGAAGTTGTCCCGATCACTCGGCCGGAGCTTACGGATCTTCCGCATTTCTCCGATCAACTCGAATTCGAAATCGGCCAAGGAGGCCTGGCTGGGCGCCTTGACGGCGACGTTGATGTCCCGGTGGCTTCCGCCGAAGGCCTTCACGAAGCTGGTGATCGGGACGAAGACCTGGCTGTCGAAGTCGGGCCCGCCGAAGAAGGCGGCGCTACCCTGTTTCTCCATTACGCCGACCACGCGGAACCGGCGGCGGCCGATCTTCATCGTCTTGTTCAGCGGATCGACGTTCTCGAACAGACGCTCGCGGACGGTGGACCCGATCACGCAGACGCTCTTGTTGAATCGAATATCGAAGCGAGTGAGAAAGCGTCCGATCTCCGGCACGGCACTGGCGACCAGCATCTGCTGATCGGTGGTGCCCAAGATCTCGACGTTCTCGATGACCTCCGAACGGTATTTGATGCTCTTGCTGGTATTGATCGTCGGATTGACCGCCCGGGCCGAGCGCATTCGCCGTGCCAGCAACTCGGCTTCTTCGAGGGTGAGATTGGGCCGGTTGCGGAACTCGAAGAAGTTCCCGGTCACGATCCACGGCATGCGAGAGACATAGAGAACGTCCGAGCCGAGCGCCGACACGCTCTCTTTGAAGTTGTTGGACAACCCGTTGGCGGCGGTCATGGTGGTGATCACCGCGACGATGCCAATGATGATCCCCAGGGCCGTGAGGACGCCCCGGGCCTTGTTGGCGCGCAGCGAGTCGAACCCGATTCGCAGTGACTCGAGGACCTGGCGCAGCGACTTCATGCAGTTCGTTTTGCCCTTGCCGAGGACGCCGTGTCGCTCTCGATCACCCCATCCTTCAGGCGGATGATCCGATGCGCGTGCCGGGCCATCTCGGGCTCGTGGGTCACCAGGATGATGGTGTTGCCGTCGGCATGCAGATCGTCCAGGAGGGACATGATCTCGGACCCGGTCGTCGAGTCCAGGTTGCCGGTGGGTTCGTCGGCGAGGAGCAACGACGGCTTGTTGACCAGGGCTCTGGCGATCGCTACGCGCTGCCGCTCCCCGCCGGACAGCTCGGGCGGCTTGTGCTTCATGCGATCGGCGAGGCCCACGGCCTCGAGCGCCTCTTCGGCGATCTTCCTCCGCTTCGCCACCGAAACTCCCTTGTAGATCAACGGTAGCTCGACGTTGTGAAAGACGTTGGAGCGGGCGATCAGGTTGAAGGTCTGGAACACGAAACCGATCTTCTGGTTGCGAACCTCGGCCAGCTGATCTTCCTTCATCGTGCTCACGTCCTCGCCCTCGAGGGAGTAGCTTCCCGAGGTCGGCGGGTCGAGACAGCCGATGATGTTCATGAGCGTCGACTTTCCCGAGCCCGAGGGGCCCATGATCGCGACGTATTCGTTCTTCGCCACCGACAGCGAGACCCTCCTGAGGGCCTGAACCTCGACCGAGTTCATGCCGTAGGTCTTGACGATGTCGGTCATCTCGATGGTCATCGATGCTGCCCTGGTCTCTCTAGCCGGCATCGGATGATTCGTCATCGTCGCCGCTCTTGATCACCACAGCGGAGCCGTTCTCGAGATCTCTGCTAATCGCCCGGAAGTTTCCGATAACCACCCGATCCCCTTCTGCGAGCCCCCCGCGAACCTCGATGTGGGTCTCGCCCTGAATTCCGGTTTCGATTTGTCTGGCGACCGCCTTGCCGTTCTCCACCAGCCACACGATCTCGACGAAACCGTCCTTGTCCGGCTCAAACTCCGCTCGGGAATCCGCCGGTTTGTCCCCATCGGCCCCATCGGCCTCTTCGGCCTCTTCGGACTCTTTTGTCTCGAGCTGTTCCGGGGTCCGGACGGCGACGCTCTGGATCGGGATCGCCAACACGCTCTCCAGGGTCTCGGTGACGATCTCGGCGCTGGCCGTCATTCCCGGTCGCAGGTCGTCGTTGGGCTCGGTGATGGCGATCTTGACCTGGAACTCGGTCTTCTGGTCTGCGGAGCTCTGGGCGCTGATCTTGGCGGTATTGGCGATCTCGGTGACCACACCCTCGAGAATCACGTCGGGCAGAGCGTCGACCTCGATCGAGGCGAGGTCGCCGATGGCCACCGAGACGATGTCGTTTTCGTCGACATCGACCAGAGCCTCCATCCCCGAGAGGTTGGAGATCACCAAGATGACGTCTTCCTGAAACTGCGAGCCCAGGGCGATCTCACCGAGTTCCTTGTTGAGTTGACTGATGGTCCCCGACATCGGGGCGTAGATGGTGGTCTTGGACATTTCGTCCTGTGCCTGCTTCAGGACCGCCTTCGCCTGCGCCACCCGGTTCAGAGCCGCCTCGTGCTGCGCCTTCTGCGCCTCGGCAGCGGCATAGGCGGCATCCAGTTGCGCCTGCGTCTCGAGCTTCTGATCGAAGAGCGCCCGGGCGCGCTCGAAGTCCTTGATCGCCTTGTTCCGGTTCTCCGCGGCAACGTCGGCGTTGGCCAACTGCGATCGCAACGCCGCCTGGCTACTCTCGACGTTGGCCAGGTAGCTCTTCCTGTCGAGCTGCAGCAGGAGATCGGCCTTCTCGACCCAGTCGCCCTCGTCGACTTCCAGGCGGGTGATCTTGGCACTGACGTCGGCGCTGATGTTGACCTGCATCTTGGGCTGAATCCGCCCCGTGGCGTCCACCTTCTCGACGATGGTCATCGTCGCCACCGGCGCGACTTCCACCTCGACCCCCTCGGTGCCGCGGTCCTTGAACTTGAAGAACCAGAGGGCACCGCCCGCGAGCACCAGGACGATGACCAGAATGATCAGAAATTTCTTCATCGATACGACTCCTGCCTATGAGAGTTCCAACGCGCGCGAGAGCGACCCTGCGACCCCAGGGTTTCAGTACTCCCCTACGCGAAAAAGCGGCGGGAGTTCCAACAACGCGGCCGTCTCGAGTTCTACCACGGCTTGCTGGGGGTGGAGGGGGGGCGTGAAAGGGGCTGAAGCTTGAGCAGTGTCGGTTACATGTGGTAAGAATCGCTGCAAGCTACTGACGAACGTTCACTGTGCGATGGAGGTGATAATGACTAGAAACCGTCCTCTCGTTCTGCTGCCCCTTCTTCTCTTGCTCGCGAGTGAGGCCCGGGCGGGTTGGCCCTACGCCACCATCACGGAGCAGAGCAACTACATTCACCAAGACACGCGGGTCAAAGACCTCGATCCCTTTTTCTCTCAAAGCTCTTTCTTTCCCAGCTTTGGCGATGACGTGAAGGTAACGACGAAGGTGCAGCGGGACCCTGCGAGACTTGCCAAGAGGCGGGCCAAGGGCGCGGCCACCACGGACTACTCCTGTTTTAGCAGCCAAGGCGGTACCAACCGAGGCCTGGGGCGCGGCAAGGACAAGTTCAATGCGTACGGCGACGCCGTTGTGACCAAGAAGGTCTCTGCGAGCAAGAACTGTGATTTCTACAGCGCGCTGACCACATTCAAGGGCGGCCAGAAACAGCCGGAAGGGTCTTCGGTCAACGTGACGACCGGCGTTCAGCGATTGCCCCCGGGCGTCGATCCCGAGTGCTACGATCTGAACACGCTCTGTCTCCATGACGGCCGTTTCAAGGTCACGCTCGATTGGAGCGATTTCGACGGCGTTTCCGGCGAGGCGGTTCCCATGGCATCCGGCTTTGATGCCGGCTTGTTCTCTTTCTTCGACGCCGACAACTGGGAGATGGTGGTCAAGGTGCTGGATGCCTGTGACGTGCGAGGCTCCGACCACTTCTGGGTCTTCTATGCCAGCACGACCAACGTCGAGTACACCCTGACGGTGACCGATACCAAGAGCGACGAGGTCAGGGTCTACGGCAATCCGCTGGGCGTGCAGTCGCCAGCGATCACTGATACTAGCGCCTTCGCGACCTGTCCGTAGCGACCGGGGCCGAGAGGAACCTATGACAACCGACCAGCCAGCCGCCGACGACACCAGAGAGCCACAGCCACCGTCGATCCCCAAGCGGGCGATGACCGACGCCGAGTTCAACATGACGATGGCCCACTTCTATCGTGGCGAGGTCAGCCGTTCGAATACCTGGCGAACCCGGCTCGACGCGACCACCAACTGGGCGGTGGTGACCACAGGCGCGGCCCTGACCTTCGTCTTCGGCACCGTCGATCACTCGCCGGCGGTGATCCTCATCCTGACCTGGCTGGTGCTCCTGTTTCTGTTTATCGAGGCGCGACGCTACCGCTACTACGAGCTGTGGTCGTCTCGCGTCCGCTTGCTCGAGACCAATCACTTCGCGCCGCAGCTGTCGGCCGGCTCGGTCGAGCAGCCGGGCTGGGCCGAGCGACTGGTCGAGAGCCTGCATCATCCGCGCTTCCCGATCACCCTGCTCGAGGCGGTCGGACGGCGCTACCGCCGCAACTACGCGCCGCTCTTCCTGGTGCTGGCGGCGAGCTGGATCGTCAAGCTGGCGATTCATCCCAGCGCTGCCACCAGCTGGGACACGTTCCTGGCTCGCGCTGCCATCGGCCCGATGCACGGCGGCATCGTGATCGCCATCGGCGTGGTGTTCAACGGCCTCTTGATAGCTCTCGGTGTTTTCACGGTCGGCCTACGAGAATCGGAAGGCGAGGTCTTCGGTGAGGCCCCGAAAGGGGTCAAGCGCCTCGGAGCTCGGGTTGCCGCTGCGACTCGCGAGGCGCTCGAGGTCGACCTCGCCAGCATCCGCCCGCCCTGGCCGACCGGTCGCAAGCATCTGGTCTTTATCTTCTCGGACAAGATCCAGGAAATCAGTCAACCTCTGCTTGGGGAGCTGCATCGGGGCGTGACCCTGATCAAGGGCACCGGCATGTTCAGCGGCGAGGAGCACGGCATCCTGCTGTGCGTGGTGGCCGGCCGGCAGGTTACGCGGCTCAAGCAGATTGTCTACAAGAACGACGCCAAGGCCTTCGTGGTCGTGACCGGGGCGCAGGACGTGCGCGGCGAGGGCTTCCGGCCGCTCGAGGCCTGAGCGCGGACTGTGATCCCACGTTTGAGGCTAGCTCAAGTCACGCGGCGTCATCAGGATCGTTCCCCGCCGGTCTCGTAGTCGCAGGCCGAGTTTCCCGCGCGCCTCCGGCATGGCACTACGATCGATCGTGATCACGTAGTGCCCGGTCAGCATGCGCTCGATCCTGTGCAGCGCTTGGTTGGCGAAGACGTAGCTCGAGTTGTAGGTTCCGCCGGTCGCTCGCGCCATCGCGGTGAGGCTGGCGCTGAGAGTGTGTGCGTCGGCTTGCGTCGTATCGACGATGAGGGTCGTCGCGCGAGCCGAGTGGAGCGCTCTGAGCATGGATGAAAGACGGCCTCCTTCGAGGCCGTAGCCGAGGAAGATAATGTCCTTCTCGCCTGGCAACGGCGCGAGTGCTTCGGCCGTGTATTGCATCGCCTCCGACGAGCTGGCGACGTTACGGGCCGCCTGTTGGTCGAAGAACTCGAGCAGAGAAGGGGCCCCGCTGGGTTCGACGTGCCCCGGCTTGGCGCCGGGGAAGAAGGCGCGCTCGAGGCTCGCCCTGACGGCCGCCCTGTCGGTGGTGAAGTCCTGCCAGAGCTTCAAGTGGGCGAAGAAGCTCAGCACCGCGACCCGGTCCGCGGGGCCGAGGTTATCGACCAGACGCAGAAGGCCCGGGAAGAGCTTCATATGTCCCTTGACCCGTGTGGGCTCGAAATCGCTCTGGAGGAAAATCACGACCAGCCGGCCTTCGGGCTCCGACTCGGCTCGGGCTCCGAGCGCGGGTGGAGGCAGCGGCTCGATCTCACGTTGTTCGAGTTCCCGTTGGTCGCTGGTCGTTGGAGCTGTCCCATGCCAGTCCACCGCCGTGACCGGGAACTCCCGGCCGCCGATCGTGGCGATCAGGTCGCCGGGCTCGACATCCGGCAGGCGCCGGCCGGAACCGTCTACGATGCGCGCCACGACGGTGAAGACATCGACGGTGATGACGTCGAAGAATCCGACGTCGAGATCGCTCGGGTCGAATGTCGATGCGCCCGTGACGTCTCCGTCGCGGACGTCCCAATCGCTGACTTCCCGCCTCGAAGGAGGAGGAGAGAAGGCGACCCGCGTCTCCGGATCGGTCGGATTGGCGTCGTCGAAGGAACTCTCGGAGTGGCTGAACCGAACCGTTGTGGTCTCGAGTTCGCCGGGCACAACGACCTCGACGTCGTGAACCCAGAAGGTACCGGTTTCCACCGTGAGTCGAATCACGCCGCCGCCGGGGAGCGGCGCTGAAACCAGCCGGCATTCGCGGTCTTCGAAGCACGGCTCCGGTGAGCCAAGGGAAGCGGAAGAGGCCAGGGCGTCCAGGGCCTCGGAGCTGGTACCGAACTCCAGAAGCGTTGGAACGAGCACGGCCCGACCGGCCGCGGCTCCGAGGACATCATCGAGGGCCGCGGCCATCGAAGGGGCCGGTTTGGCTTGCCGCAGGCCGCCATCGTAGATCATGACCGCCTCTCCGGTGAGCCAGATGGCGCGGTCTTCGAAGCCTCGATCCGAGGCCATCATGACGCGCCACACGAGGCCGGCTCCGCGGATGGCCGAGGTCTCGAAGAAATGAAGCTGCGAGGCTTCGAGGCCGTCGATCTCCTGGGTGATCTCGATCTCACCGAGATCCGAGTACGAAGGCCGTTGCGCGTAGGCTTTCCTGACCTCCGCGAAGAAGGCAGCGCCGTCCCGGTCGGCGGACACGCCGGTCGCTATTGCGAGCGCCGTCCCGAAGGCCAGAAGTCCCGCGGCCAGGCTGGCCGGTACCCTGTTCACCCTAACGCTCATCCGTTCTTCAAACTATGGCTGTCAGCAAGCTACTGCCGTGTCCCAGGGCTTGGCCCCTGACCGCCGAGGGGAGAGATTCAAAAACGCGAAAGTCGTCACATTTGAGAACTTCCTGAGCACCAAGGTTAGGGCAACGCGATCACTACGCTCAGCAGATTCCCGGCACTACTCCCGTTCTCGAAGATCACCCTCTCGCCGGCCTGAAGCGTCACATTGGCTCCGGGCGCCATTGAAAAACCGTTCTGGACGGTGATCGTCTCGCAGGCTTCGTGGATCACGGTTCCGATCTGCTGGGTACTGAGGTCCAGAGTGGCGGGAACGCCGCCGCTGCAGCCGGCCGCGGTCACCGTGAAGTTCGCATCGCTGATGTCGAAGAAGATGTTGTTCGAGCACGCAACTTTGAGCCGTGCCATTGTCGTCGCCAGGTTGGGTACGGTCACCGACTGCGACCCGTCGTTCGGCGTCGCTGCCACAACGGTTGTCGGGAAGC
>JADFQD010000141.1 GCA_022561975.1 Acidobacteriota bacterium | reverse complement strand
CGAACGGATCCTCGCGCGTACGCCATGTTCGCGGCTGCCTCAGCTGCGAAGGCGTCTTTCCCGCCTCCGCGTACTTGTGCGCCGTGTTGCGGTGCATCCCCGACCGCAGCGCTGCTATCCCGATCCGGCCGTGCTTGCTCATCTCGTCCATCAGCTTCCTCACTTGTGCATCCGTAACCACTTCCCGGCTCCTCTCCGTATAGGTCCAGAGCCGGGATTCTCCCTCCCTTCAACGGCGCTTTCGCCGCCCACCCGCCCGATGCGTTCCACCTTCTTCCCCCATCGCAGTAGCGTGCGCGCTCTCTCCGTGTGGTGGCTGGCGTGGTGCGGTGGCTGGTGTGGTGCCAGACCTCTTGAATGACTGACAGATTTGCCCGATAAGGGCGACATATGAGACGTCGATCGAGTTCTGGTGCAAAGCCGGCCGACCGAGCCACCGCCTAGACCGATAAGCTGCGCTTACCGGACAAGTCGTATGGAGAGCCGTTGATTACACCGGAAGAGGCCATGTGGCTACGCGAGGACGAGCTAAGCCAAGGACGACCGACGGGCATGGTGGCTTCCGGGCGACGAGCAACGTCAACCACGGCGTCAAGAGCAGCAGCCTCGGCAATCCCTACAAGCAGACGGAGACCAGGAGCACGCCGGGCGGCGGAGATGGCAAGGCGCTACTGAGGATCAGGCTCTTCCGCCTGTGCCTCCGGAATCAGGATCCAGAGAATGATGTACAGCGGAATCCCCAAGAAGGGGATGATGATGTACAGGACGCGGACGATGATGGGATTCCAGCCGAGACGCTCCGCCATACCCCCGCAGACACCCGCAATCAGCCGATGCTTTCGAGATCGTTGGAGGGACATGGCGGTCTCCTTTCTTCGCTCCGTACCCGGCGACACGGCTGCGCGTCGACGGCTCTGCATTGAATCCTACCCCCGAGCGGGATCGCAGCCGCGCTCAGCGGAAAGGCGAAGGGAGAGATCGCGCCGATCAGGCACTGCGAACGCTCCGACTCTCCAGCAACCCGCCCCTTTACAACCGAGCCCCGCTTTCAGCCCTCCAGCAACAAAAGTCGCTTCTGGGCTTCGCGCTTTCCGAGATCTCTCACGGCCAAGAGCGCGGCCAGCTGCTGAACGCGAGGCTTCGACCTGCCCTGCTCCCAACTGTAGATGGTCTGGGCACTGACTCCGACGAGCTTGGCATAGTCGGCCCCGGAGAGACCCACGGTCTTCCGATGTGTCGTCAGGCCGCGTCGGGAGAACCGTTTCCCTTCGGCGCTCGTAACAGAAACCCGCTTCGACATCCGCTTCTTCTCCTGCTGCTCAAGGTATGCCACCTGCTTTGAGAGCGTCTTTGTCTGACGTTTCAGACTAGCAATATCGCGCCGGTACTGCGCGCTAGCCTTTCGGAGCACCTCGGTCCCAGCAGCTACCTCTTTGCGAGCCAGCCGAGTGATTTCATGTTTGAGAACGGAGACGAGAGTGGACATTGCGATCACCTCACCTGGAAACACATGCTGGAATCGGGATTTCGGATGCGTCCCGACTCCCGTGGACTTCGCCCATCATCTTACTCGGGGTCTTGGGCACGCGGGCGGTGGCCGGCGTTAGGCCGTTGCACTGGACCGATACGTCGCCCCTATCGGGCGAACGCAGTCGCTGGCAGTCGAACAAGCCGAAATGGACGGAGCCCCTAGTCTTGTGGGTCTGATGGCCAGCGTCTTCATCGTTCATATCGGAGGGACGGTGCTGGCCGCGGCCTTTCTGCTCGGGCAAGGAGGGGGGAACATCGCTCAATGGCGAACACTGCCCTGGTACGTGCTCGGAGCCGGCACACTCGGCGTGGCCATATTGAGCTCGATCAACTATTCGATCCCCCCCTTTCTGCCAACGTAGCTGAGACACTGGCCTCGCCAAGAAATAGTGTAGGGCGGATGGGCGAGGATCGGCCGAAGATGGCCCGAAGATGGGATGCGAAAATGGGAAGTTATTTCTGCGCGAACCCTTATGAAGATCGTGCGCTTCGACTACGCGTCCCGGTTCCGGCAGCCGAAGGCGCAGCAAGAGCGCCGGCTCTTCTTGATCAACTCCTCGTCGAGCTCGTGGGTCTCGCTGCCGATCACGTCGAAGGACGGGCAATTCTCGATCGTCGCCGCAATCTGCTCGGCCGATGTTCCCGCCGGATCGAACTCCACGGTGACGATGTTGCTGTCGTGATCCGCGTGGACCTCTCGAACTCCCTCGAGGTCGCCGAGCAAGGAGTCCGCAATGTACTCCTCACAGGCCTGGTTCCACATCCCTTCGACGTTGAGGATGACGGTGTCGGCGCCTGCGGCCCGCGCCTCGCGAGCAGCGGCACCGAAAGTCACGAGGAGTGCGATGATGGCCAGTGCGATTCCGGCCGGACCTGGGATTCTGTATTGCATGGTGGTTTCTCCTTTCAGAGCTTTCGACACCGCCGACCACTCGCCTATTCCAGATTCTTTTGATCCGGAGTCACCGACGCAATAACGCACGAACGAACAGCTCGGAATCAATGGCTCCGGCCCGTGCCACCAGGGTCAGGTTCCGGCCTTCCGGCTCGATTTGGAGAATCTCGATCCCCGGCCCCCGAGCCTTCCGACAGGCCAGGCCCGCGACGGTGCAGTCCACCAGATCTCCACTCCTCCACGACATCGGGTGAGAGGGCGCATGCTGGACCACGGTCACCAGCTCGTCGCCCCTGCGATAGATCAGGCAGCTTCCGGCAGAGCAGCGATCGTGGACGAGGTAGGCTGTATGCAGACGGAACCCTCCGGGCAGCTCCTCGGCCACGTGGGGAGAGAAATCCAAGCGTTCATCGAGGTCGGCTGCGTCCACCTCCTGAGCCCGGTGATCAGCTAGAAAACCCTTCAATCCCGGCAATCCTGCTAGCTGAACTCGGCGTTCGTCGACGCGGCCGGCGGTTCTCTCGGTGCCCGGCGGCCATTCGCCACGAACCACTGCGAAGAGAAGCCCCGCCAGGGCCAAGAGACCGATCGAGGCGGCAATCGCACGATCGAAGCCGAGCCACTTCTTCCAGATCGATCTCGGCTTGCCCGATGCCGCGAGCGTGCGCCGCACCGCCTCCCACGGGGGCGGTTCGGGCACGCATCGGCCTTCTTCCCGCAGGAGTCCCGAGGCTTCGGTAAGGAGCTCGAGCTCCCGCCGGCAGGCGGCACAGGACTCCAGGTGACGCTCGAGACCCAACCTCTCGAGCTCCTTCAGTTCGCCGTCGATGAAAGGCGAGAGCTTGCGCTCGACCTGCATGCAGAGCGCCCTGTGGGAGTTGTCCTGACTCATGCTTTCCTAGCCTCTCTTCTTTTGGACATCTTGGTCGAGCACGCTATTCCCTCGAGCTCCTGGAGCCAGCGCCGCTTGAGCTCCTGCCGCGCTCGATGGAGGCGTGACATCACCGTTCCCTTGGCGACTCCGAGAACCTCGGCGATCTCCGCGTAGCCCAGCCCCTCGATCTCCCGCAGCACCAGGATCGTGCGGTGGTCCGGTGAAAGCGAGGAGAGCAGCACCTGAACCCGGTCCGCCTCTTCTTTCCGGAGCACGTGTCGATCCGGCAGCTCACGCGCGGGAGCCTCAGCCGGCCGCACAAACTCTCTCAATTTTGACGAGCGCCGATTCCGCCTGCGCAACCGGTTCAGTGTGTGGTTGACCGCCAACCGGTAGAGCCAGGTCGAGAAGCTTGAGCGCCCGTCGAACCGACCGATCTGCTCGAAGAGACGCAGGAAGACTTCGTGCGTCTGGTCCTCGGCAGCCGCCCGATCTCCTAGGATTCGCAGGCAGGTACGGAAGACTCGCTCGGCGTAGATGCCGTAGAGGAACTCGAGTCCGTCGATCTCGCCGCCCTGACAGCGCCGGACCGCGGCCTGCTCGAGGGGCACCACGTTCTCTCTGGGTGTGCTAGAGGCTTCAGACATAGCGAGGGCGGATGCCTCCCCGAGCTTCTCGAGCGAGAGCCGGCAGAACGACCGGTTCTTTAGACATACGGTCCGGCAAGGTTATTCCGTTCGGCATTCGGGCCGGCTCGGCGTCGGGGCGCTCATGGCCGCGGTCTGTCTTCGCTACCGCTCACCTCGTTCCCGCTTCGTCGGGCGAGCGAATCTGGGTGGGGAGTCCTTCCGTCCGTTGACACCCTCAGCGGCGGCCCGCATCGCTTGAGCCCGCTCATCGGCGGCGCGCTCGAGGGCGTAGGGTGCCGACGTCCGCGTGCACGATAGCGTCGAAGCTGCGCGCGCGGAACGGCAGATGGCGAGCGGAGCTCTGGACCAGACCGACCCGCGAAGAGATTCCTTCCTCGATCGCCCGCTTGCCGGCGCTCCGGAGCCCGGCTAGCGGCAGGTCGCTGCCGACCATTCCGCACCCTGTCCGCAGCGAGAGATGGAGACCCGGCCATCCGCATCCCGTGCCGATGTCGAGCACCCGGTGAGTGGCTCGCAGCCCCAGCTGGTGGATCAGTCGCTCGGCTTGGGGCGCCGTCGTGAAGCTGGTGACACCGTAGTCGGTGCCGCAGACCGAGCGCTCGATCGCGAGCTGCGGCCCCTCGGCCGCGGCCCGGTACCTCGCGTTGTAGTCGGCGATGATCGTCGACTCTTCTTTGCTAGCGTCCGGGACGCGTCGACTTTTCCGTTTATCGCTCATCGGAGCCTCGGCCGACTTCCAGTGGGATCGTACTGTCAACTCGAGTAGGACCTCAAGCCCGTCCACTGGAGCGCTAGCCCGCCGGGCGGTGGCACTGGGGAAAACGGATGCTTCCGATCCTGTTGTGGTCGCAGCGGTTGACAAGGTTTGCGCAGCTGGCCGAAAGGCCGGAAAGGCTGTCGGCATGTTCGTTGCCGATGTCGAAGAAGCCAAGTATTGGATGGGGAAGGGCGCTTCACTGTTTCTGCTCGCATCGGATCAGGCGTTCTTGATGGCTGGGGCGCGTAATCTCGTGTCGGCGCTGCGCCAATAGCGCCAACAGGCTGCGTTCGATTCAGGCGGCCAGTGCACCCCGGCGCGCCGATCACGGCCGCCAGCACGAAGGACAGGCCAAGGTGCCCGGCATGACCTTCGGCACAGGCGAGGCCTACTCGAGCAGCGGCTGGAAGTCGTCCGCCGGGACCGGCTTGATGTCCGGGTGGCGGGCGAGAATTCGGGTACAGGTGTTCCACCGCAAGACGGCCTCGTCGTTGCCCGGAGATCTCAGTTCGATCGCCTTCTCGTAGCAGGTCATCGCCTGGCGCAAACCGTCGTAGGCCAGGTGTCCGGCGCCGGGTGTGCCTCGCTCATGCAGAGCATTGGCCCGGCGCTCCCAGATGATCCCCTCGTAATAGGCCCGGTGGTAGTCACTGTCGAATCGAGACAGCAGATCCCGGGCCTCCTTGACCGCCGAACTCATACGCCGATCGAACTGGTCCGTGAGCGCCAGGAGGAGGGTGATCAGGGCCTTCTCGTTGTCGGGCTCGATGGCAAGGATGTCGAGGCAAATGCTCTCGGCCTGCATCGGCTCGTTGAGCAGACGGTAGCGCACCGCCTTGTCCAGAGCCGCGGGCAGCGCCTCGGGGGACAGGGGCTTGAGCTCGAACTCTAGAACGTCCATAACACGTAGGCCGCCACTGCGGTCAGAATCGTCGCGCCGCCGTAGCATAGGGTTGCAATCAACCCGAATAAGTGTTTGAGCTGCAGCCCATCATAGAGGGTGAAGCGGAACCGATGACCCCAGTGAAACGACGCAAGGGCGATGAGCCCGAAGAGGCACAAACGGGTGACCGGGTGTCCGATGAGAGCGACCAGATGCTGATGGCCGGGTGCTTGTAGCCACCCCAGCGGTATGGCGACCCAGAGGGCCAACGCCAGCGCCGGCAGTACCAGGGCGGCGAGCATTCCACCGCTGGAGAAGAGCGACCAGAAAAACGGCTCGATCGATCGACCCTTCATAGCCGCGCGAGCCCCCCGAAGATCAGTGCCGAAACCGCGAGCCAGCCGAGATAGTGAGCGAGTAGGACGACGCGGTCGGGAATCCGGCGGCCAAGGAGCCGAAGAACCAGGGCCTGGGGTGCCAGATTGAACCAGGTCACTGCGTGGAAGAGGAGTCCCAGGATGATCAAGATATTGGCTGCCAGGACTCTGGGCCGCTCGAGGAAAGCGAGAAAGTTCGCGTAGGCCTCCTCGCCGCGAGAGACGGCTACCACTTGAAGCAACAACAGAACCGCTGCATAGACCACCGCCAGACTGGTCAGCTCGCGGAGGATGAACTTCATATAGCTCCACTTCCTCAGCCACCAGAAGATCGGCACCTTGCGCCGGTGCCACTTGGGGTGGTAAAGTCGGTACTCCGGATTCACCGCTTCCGCTCTCCCCAAGGCAAAAGCATGGACTTGTACCACTGGGTCATCGCTTTCACTTTGTAGCGTTGGATGGCGCCGGCCGGATCCACGTCTTTCGGACAGACGACCGAACACTCCCCGACAAAGGTACAGGCCCAGATCCCTTCGTCCCGGGAGAGATGGTCCATTCTCTCCTCGGCGCCCTGGTCGCGTGAGTCGAAGTTGTAGCGTTGCGCCAGGGCGATGGCGGCGGGTCCGATAAAGGCCGGCTCGAGCTCATAGATCGGGCAGGCCGCGTAGCACAGCATGCAGTTGATACACATGGAGTACTGCTTGTAGGCATCCAGCTCCTCGGGGGTTTGCAGGTATTCGCCTTCCGAGAGCGGCTGCTCTTGTTCACGGACGATCCAGGGCTTGACCGCTGTCAACTTGTCCATGAAGTCGTCCAGGTTGTTCACCAGGTCCCGAACGACCGGAAAGCCTCGCAGAGGCTCGATTCGGATTGGACCGGGCAGGTGGTCGGCCAGGTAGCTGGCGCAAGTCAGAATCGGCTCACCACCGACCATCATGCCGCAGCTTCCGCAAACGCCCATGCGACACGCCCAACGGTAGGAAAGACTCCCGTCGAGGTTGTCCTTGATGTAATTCAGAGCGTCTAGGATCATCCACTCTTCGCGAACCGGCACCTCGTAGCGCTGCCAGTAGGGCTCGCTCTTCTCCTCGGGGCGGTAACGCCGGACCTCGATCGCAACAGAGTCGGCCATAGCTACCTTCCGTATACCCGCTCGCCGGGTGGCCATTTGGTAATTGTGACAGGTAGAAACTCGATCCGCGGTGCCGCGTCCGTCTTTCTGTACGCCAGCGAGTGAGCCAGGAACCGTTCGTCGTCCCGCTCGGGATAGTCCGTTCGTTGGTGGGCTCCGCGAGACTCCGTCCGAGCCAGACCCGAGTGCAACAGCGACTCGGCAAGCTCGAGCATGTTTTCGAGTTCGAGATAGGCGGTCAGCTCGGTATTGAACGTGAGGCTCGTGTCGTCGAGCGAGACGTCTCGAAATCGGTGCCTCAGCTCTTCGACTTTGACCGCTGCGGCTTCGAGGCCCGATTGCTCGCGGTAGATCCCCGCCCCTTCCTCCATGGCGGCCTGCATCTCGGCTCGGATTGGCGCGATTCGCTCGGTGCCGCCGGTCTTTCCCAGGACGTCTTTTCTCAGCCGGCGCTCTTCATCCATCGCCTGGGCCATGACTCCCCTGGTCGGCTCGCCCTGGGCTTCGGCGAACGCCGCCGCGGCTTTCCCGGCTCGTGCGCCGAACACCAAAAGCTCGGTAAGTGAGTTGGACCCCAAACGGTTGGCGCCGTTGATCGACACACAGGCCACCTCTCCCGCGGCGTAGAGTCCGGGCAGTGTCGTGGCGCCGTCGAGATCGGTGTGGACACCTCCCATCTGATAGTGGATGACGGGCCGTACCGGAATCAGGTCGTGAACCGGGTCCAGATTCTGGTATTTTCGGCACAGCTCACGGACAAACGGCAACTTGGTTTCGATGAGTTTCTCGCCCAGGTGGCGAATGTCGAGATGGACCACGTGTCCGTGAGCGGTTTCGATCGTGCGCCCCTTCGCCAGCTCGTGAACAAAGGCCTGGGACAGACGATCCCTCGGGCCCAGCTCCATCGACCGCTTGACCGGTTTGGGCTCGGGTGTGCCCAGATCGTAGTCCTGGAGGTAGCGGTAGCCGTCCTTGTTGAGTAGCCAGCCGCCTTCCGAACGCGTGGCTTCGGTGATCAGGATGCCGGTGAACGGGAGGCCGGTCGGGTGGTACTGGACAAACTCCATGTCCTTGAGCGCCACCCCGGCGCGGTAGGCGAGAGCCATGCCGTCGCCGGTCTTGATGTTGGCGTTGGTGGTGAACGCGAACAGCTTGCCGCAGCCGCCGGTGCATAGAATCACCGCTTTGGCGAGGATGGCGTGGACCTTGCCGTT
>JADFQD010000140.1 GCA_022561975.1 Acidobacteriota bacterium | reverse complement strand
GGCTGCAGCGCGACGGCCACAATCAAGATCCAGCTTCGAGCTCGCTTTGGAGCTTCGCGCATACCCCCATCTCGAAGCAAAGCCGGTGCCACGCCCCCTATCGCACGCTCTGATAGCCTGCCGACTACCACCGACCAGGTGATACGCATGCGGTTGAACATCGCCCTAATAGTGCTCGCTCTTGCCGGCGGAGCTTGCTCACGCGCAGTCGAAACCGGCTCCGGCGAGGCTTCTTCGGCAGCGCCGAATCTGGCCTCGGCGCGAATTGTCGATCTCAGCTACAGCTACGACGCCGAGACGCTGTATTGGCCGACTTCGCCGTCCAGTTTCGAGCTCGAAGAATTGCACCACGGCCCCACCGAGGCCGGGTTCTTCTACTCCGCCAATGTCTTCTCTACGCCGGAGCACGGCGGCACCCACTTGGATGCGCCGATCCACTTTGCCGAAGGCGGCTGGACGGCGGACGAAATCCCGCTCGACCGGTTGATCGGACCGGCCGTGGTCATCGACGTGGCGGCTCAGGCGCGCGAAGACAGCGACTATCTCGTCACGATCGCCGATGTGAAGGCTTGGGAGCTCGAACACGGGCCCGTTCCAGCCGGAGCGATTGTGCTCCTGCGAACCGGATGGGGAGCGAGGTGGCCGAACCGCAAAGAGTATCTGGGCGACGACACGCCCGGCGACGCATCGAACCTCCATTTTCCGGCCTACGGTGAGGACGCCGTTCGTCTGCTGGTCGAAGAGCGCCGGATCGCGGTCCTAGGGGTCGACACGGCCTCGATCGACCACGGTCCCTCGCGCAACTTTCCCGCTCATCAAGCGGCGGCCGCAGCCAACGTACCGGCTCTCGAAAACGTGGCGAACCTCGACCAACTACCGGCAACCGGCTCCTGGATCTTCGCGCTGCCGATGAAGATCTCCGGAGGTTCCGGTGGCCCGGTGCGAATCGCAGCTCTCCTTCCCTGAAAGGAGAATCTGCAAACCAATCGAGATCTAGTTACAACCTCGAGTTCTGCGCCCTGCGCGCTTCCCGCCTCACCTGGCGTAACATGATGCGCCGGATCCAGCCGCTGAACGGTCGGACAAAGAACCAATACAAGCGGAACCTGCGCCGGCTGGCGGCGTCCGAGCAGGTGATCCGGGTTTCCGTCTCGAGCCAGGTGCCCGTGGGGTCGTGGCTGTGGAGCGAGAAGTTCCAGATCGCTCTGGCGGCGCCTGCGGGCACCGGGCCGCGAAAGTCGCTTTCTACGAACGGCATGAGGTTGCCGATCGGTCTCCAGAAGCGCCCGGCCACGCCGAAAACAATCTCGGAGCCAGGCTCTTCCGCGAGCTTGCCGAAGCCCACGGCGAGTATCGCATCGAGATCGAACCGCCCAGAGCGGACCTTGCGCCTCTGCCGATTCAACACCAGCCCTGGCAACGATCGCAGCAACATCAGGCCTTTGACGGTCCAAGAGGCTCCGAAGTCAGCGCGCCATAGCGCTTCGTAAACCACCGCCGCCGGCATGTCGATCCGCAGCCGATGCTTCTCGACGGCGTCCGGATTGGGAGCAAAGTGATCAATCAGCATTGTTGGCGGCCCAGCGAAGAGTACCGTGCCGCCACAACGGGTACTCTTTGACCGCCCAGGGAGGCGGCCGTAGACTGCCACCATGCGCCGCCCGCTCGGAGTCATCCTGGCCCTGACTCTCGCCCTCGTGCCGGGATGCGCACCACCGGAATCAGCCCATAAAGCCGGCTTCAGCGGCGGCACCGGGCCCGAGGTCGGCACCGGCGCGGAGAGCTCGCGAGAGGAGGCCGCGGCGGAGCACTCGCCGGGTTTAGGCAATGGCTACCTGGTCTGGGAATCGAATCGCTCTCGCGACTGGCGAATCTGGACCCGCGCACTCGAACCCTCGGCGCCCAGGCTGCTCACGCCCGATGAAAGAGATCGCCAGCACTGCTGTCCTCATATATCACCTGACGGTCATTGGGTCACGTACCTGAGCTTGCCGAGCACTGTGGCCGGATACGGCAAAGGAGGTATCGAAGGCACTCTGCATCTGATTCGTCCTGACGGGACCGGAGGCCGGATTCTCGCCGACAGCGTGCGCTCGTCTTGGGAGAACCGGGCCGTGGTCTGGCGCAATGCCGACGAGTTGATCTACATCCGCGGCGATGGCGCGACCGTCCTGCACGATCTGCGCGCGGGCCGAACCGAGCTACTGGCAGCCGACGCGAGCGGTACGACCTGGCTGATCAACAGCCGGTTGAGCCACGCCGTGAGCGGCGTGGCGGACTTCTCGACCTACCACCGCAACCGCGCTGCGACCTCGGCCATCGCGAAGCGCACCACCTACGGCGGCTGTCAGCCCTACTTCTCGCACGATGGCCGCTGGGGGTTCTGGGCGGCGGGCGCCGGAGGACCGATCAACCGCATTGATCTCCTGACCCGCGAAGTCTCGACCGTTCTGTCCAAGAGCGACTCGAGAATCCCCGACGGTCTCGGCTACGCCTACTTTCCGATGTTCTCGCGCGACGGCCGCCTCTTCACATTCGCCGCATCCGACGATCAGCACGACCACTTTCAGGCCGACTACGAGATCTTCGTCGCGGAGAGCGACCCGGAGACTCTGGAGCTTCTGGGCGACGCCGTCCGGATGACGTCGCACCCG
Organism: Acidobacteriota bacterium; assembly: GCA_022561975.1. Classification (GTDB taxonomy): domain Bacteria; phylum Acidobacteriota; class Thermoanaerobaculia; order Multivoradales; family JAHEKO01; genus CALZIK01. The sequence goes on along the minus strand of JADFQD010000140.1, from coordinate 5,767 downwards.
GACACCGATCGCTTTCCGGATGTCTTCCTCGCGCCCCTGGAGCTGGGCCGCCATCGGGGCGAAGTGCCGTTTGCGGTCGCTTTCACTCCGGACGACTCGCCGGACGACTCGGAGGAATCGACCACCTGGGACTTCGGCGATGGTACGACCGCGGTGGGACCAGCACAGACTCACACCTTCGAGCGGCCGGGGCGCTACGAAATCAACGCCCGAAGGTCGTCGGGGTCGCAAGAAACCCTGCTTCGCGGCCAGGTCGTGGCCCAGCCGGCGGCGCCACCCATGCCGGTCGGCGTGCAGCTGAGAGAGGCCGGCCGCACCGTCGTCGTCCAATTCGACGAGGAGATCGCGGTCGATAGACCCAGACTGCGATTCGAGTCGGGCGTCAAGGTGGTCGGCTGGTCCCTCGGCGCCGAAGGACGGTCTCTGATCATCAAACTCGCTGACAGAATCGAGGGATTCGATCGTCTCGACCTCGACGGCGTCAGCGACCGCGCGCAAAGCCCGAATCGGATCGCGCCGCTTGCTCTCGAAATCGAGCCGCCGCTCTGGCCCAGCGACCGCCGGGGACTGGCCTTTCTTTGGGAGACAGGTGAGACCGCCAACCTGATCTGGGATCCGGAACTCGATGCTGAACGCTCGTCGTCGCTGACCGGGTCGAAACGCGCATTCCTGGATCACGACTTCGCCATGGTGCTGGACGGCGGCCGCTTCGCGGCTTCGGCCGCGGACGCTGACTCGGTGGTCAACGCGTGTCAAAAGTCCAACGAGCTCTCTCTCGAGGTGGTTCTCTCTCCCGAGACAGCAACGACCGAGGGTCTCCGAAGAATCATCTCGTTCTCGGGCGGAACCCCACGCAGCCGCAACTTCGTCCTCGGGCAGCGAGGCGACCGGCTCGTCTTCCGTCCTCGCGCCGGCAACCCGGCACCGGACACCTTTCCCGAAGTCGAGCTGGCTCGACTCCCCACCGGAGAGAGGAGCCACATCCTGATTTCCTATCGGGCGGGTCGGCTGACGGCCTTCCTGAACGGCGAGTCGATTCTCGAAACGGATGCGGTTCAGGGCGGCTTTTTTCACTGGCGGCGGCGCCCGTTCCTCTTCGGCGACGGGCCGCGCGGGGGCCAAACGTGGCGTGGCACCGTCGAAGGCATTGCCATCTACAGCCGCTTTATCGAAGCGGACGAGGCGCTCGAGAACTACCTGCGCTATCGCAGGCAGCTGGCAAGGCGACCCACCGTGCCGAGGCTGGTGGTCGAAGCGACCCCCCTGGCTCGCTCCGAGCCGCCGAGTCTCGAGGAGATCACCCCGTACCGGGAGGCGCTGGCGGTCTTCGAGTACAAGATCGACCGTGTCGTCGAGGGCGCCTACTCGGGCGAGATAGTTCACGTGGCCCACTGGTCAATTCTCGACGGCAGAATCCTCGGAACAAACCGCAGATCGAAAATCGGCGATAGCCTTCGTCTGACGCTCGAGCCGTTCGCAGACAACCGCCAACTCGAGAGCCTGTATGTGGCCGACACCCTCGAGTCGGCAAGCACACCACTCTTCTACGCTGTCCCGCACTAGCAGCTAACTAGCCCGTGGTCTTCAGCTCGTACCTATTCGTCTACGGCTTTCTGCCGTTGGCCTTGCTCGCCTACTACCTCCTGCCGAGAATTCTCCGTCACCTCGGCCTGACGGTGCTGAGCTACGCCTTTTACGGTTGGGCCAACCCCGCCTTCATGGTCGTGATGCTCGCTTCGACGGTGATCGACTACCTCTGCGGCTTGACCATTGCCGGCCAGCTGAATCGAACCTGGCGCGAACCCGTTCGGTCGCTCGAGCGCGGTGGGATCCGTACGCGTTCCCAGCGCCTGGCGGTGACGATCTCGGTGATCTCCAACCTCACCCTGCTGGGAGTTTTCAAGTACTTCAACTTCGCAACCGACAATTACAACGCCCTCGTCGGCTGGCTGGGGATGCCGGACGCGTCACTCGACTCGGTGCTGCGCGTGGTGCTACCTCTGGGCATCAGCTTCTACACCTTTCAGTCGATGAGCTACTCGATCGACGTCTATCGGGGACACGCGGTGGCGCTGCGCAATCCGATCGACTTCGCCTGCTACGTGTCGATGTTTCCTCAGCTGGTCGCCGGACCGATCATTCGTTTCTCGGAGATCCAGGACCAGTTGCTGAAGCGCACGCACACGCTCGAGAAATTTGCGCGGGGCGCCGCGTTCTTCTGCCTGGGCATGACCAAGAAGATCCTGCTCGCGAATCCATGCGGCAAGATCGCGGACACCACTTTCGACGCCGCCGCGGTCCTCCCGCTCGACGCCTGGTACGGAGTCAGCGCGTACTCCTTCCAGATCTACTTCGACTTCAGCGCCTATTCGGACCTGGCCATCGGCCTCGGCCTGATGCTGGGCTTCGTGTTCCCGAAGAACTTCGACTCCCCGTACAAATCCGCGTCGATCACCGAGTTCTGGCGCCGCTGGCATATCTCGCTATCGACGTGGCTGCGGGACTATCTCTATAAGCCGCTGGGCGGAAACCGCCGGGGTGGGCGGCGCACCTACGTAAACCTGGCCCTGGTCATGCTGCTCGGTGGACTCTGGCACGGCGCTGCCTGGAATTTCGTCATCTGGGGCGCCTTTCATGGCCTCCTGCTCGCCGCCGAGCGCGCACGCGGCAAGCGAGCTCTGTTCGAGTGGCTGCCGCACTCGGGACGGGTGGCGGCGACCTTCGGTTTGGTTCTGCTGTCCTGGGTCTTCTTCCGCGCCGAGGACCTCCCGAGTTCGATCGCCTATCTGGGCTCGATGTTCGGGGTTAGTGGAGTCTCGGTGGCCGGAGGGCTCGCCGAGGGGCTCGCTGGAGCTTCACTCGACAACGGCGCCGCACTTCTCGGAGCGGTCATCTACAAGCCGTACTACGTACTCAGCTTCGGCCTCGCCGCTGTGGTTGCCTTCGCCGCCCCCCAAACCTGGGACTGGACCCGGCGACTGCCGCTGTGGAAGGCGGCCCTGTGTCTCGGCTTGTTCTGGCTGTCCCTGGCTCTGCTCACCAGCCAGGCCTACAACCCTTTTATCTACTTCATCTTCTGAACTAATCACCCGGTGAACTCATGACCCCGATAACGGAACGCGAAGCACAGGCCCTGAAAGAGGCCGGCCACACCGATGTTTCACGAGCCGTGAGCGCAACGATGGTGACACTCTTTCTCGCCACCATCTGCGCCGTTCCCATACTTCAAGCGGTTCTTTCGGACACTTTCGGTGCCGCAGACGTCGTAGCCAACGTGTTGCCCGAGACCGCCAGAACCGCTCGACGGGATGGACTCCTCGCCGCCAACCGGGTACTGCTGGGGGGAATCGAGCGCTTCGAGGAGGTACTCGAAGAGGAGTCGCTTCTGCGACGCTGGATCCTGCCGCCCACCCAGCGCCTGCTTACCGATTTCCTGGGCGTTGGCAACGAGCAGGCCTACCTGGGACGCGGCGGCTGGCTCTTTCTGCGCGACGATTTCGATCACGTCACCGGTAGGGGCTTCTTGGAGCCGCGGCGGCTACGAAGAGAACGCTTGGCCGGTTCGAGGGCTGCGAACCCGCTGCCCGCGATACTCGGCCTCCACCGCGACCTCGCGGCCCGAGGGATCGAGCTGGTGGTCATGCCGACGCCGGTCAAGCCGACGGTTCACCCGGAGTTCTTGGCCGCAGCCGCAGATAGCGGTTTGATCCACAACCCGTCCTTCGGAGACTTCCTCGGCCGGCTCGAAATCGCCGGTGTCACCGTCTTCGATCCCTCGACAGTCCTCGCCGCCGCCAAGGCGCGGAGCGGCGAACCTCTCTACCTTCGAACGGATACCCACTGGACCCCTCGAGCCGTGGAGCTGGTGGCCCGGGAACTCGCCTCTATCCTGAGAGACTTCATCGACTCGAGCCATCCCCAAGCCGATCGGTTCGTCCGCCGTAGAGCCTACGTCTCGAGTCCCGGCGACCTCGCGCGCATGCTCGAGCATCGAGGCGCGGAAGAGACTCGGGCCTCCGAGCGAATCGAGGTCGCCCGCGTCCTGACTCGTCAAGGCCGGCCCTGGACACCGGATCGCAAGGCGCAAGTGCTTCTTCTGGGTGACAGTTTTACCAACATCTACTCGGACGCTGCTCTGGGCTGGGGTACCGGCTCGGGCCTGGCCGAGCAGCTGAGCTTCGAACTCGGCCAGGGCGTCGATCGCATCGCCGTCAACGCCGGCGGTTCCTGGTCCTCACGCCAGGCTCTTGCACGGGGAACCGCTGCGGAGACCCGCGCGGATCGCCTGGCCGGCAAACGCGTCGTCGTCTATCAGTTCGCCGCGCGTGAACTCTCGACCGGCGACTGGAAGGTGCTAGAGATTCGCGCTAGTGCGAAGCCCTGATCGAGCTGGCCTGACCTTCTCACCAACCTTCACCTGCGACGCCTTGCCGCGGCCAGCCCTACGGTGGCACGCTTGCCCGCCTCCGGCTATCATGTCGTTCTCGACAAGTCATAGGGAGTGGGCCTTGATCACTGCAATAGCTTCCAGAAAAGGCGGGGTTTCGAAGACGACGACCGCCGTAAGCCTGTCGGCGGCCCTCGCCGGCATCGGCAAACGCGTTCTGCTGGTGGATCTCGACAGCCAGGCTTCGGCCTCGCTATCGCTCGGCGTGCCGCGTTCGGCACTCTTTCCCTGCCTCGCCGATATTTTGCTCGGCTCACGTCCGGCTGCCGACACGATCCGCTCGACCGCTACCCTCGGGCTCGATCTGATCACGGCCTCGTCCGATCTGCAGAGCTTCGAACGCGAAATCGGCAAGCGGCCGAATCGAGAGGCCTGCCTGAAAACCGCCCTCGTGCCCATCCTCCCTCGCTACGACTTCGTCATTCTCGACTGCCCGCCCCACCCCTCGCTGCTGTCTCTCAATGGCTTGGTGGCGGCCGACAATTTTCTGGTGCCGATCGTGCCGCACTTTCTCGCCGTAACCAGTCTGGAGCCGCTGCTCTGGGCGACCGAACGGCTCCCAGCTGCCTACGGAGTGCGACCTCGACTGCTCGGCATCGTGCTGACCCAGGTCGACTACCGGACCAACGTCGCGCGGGACAACGTCGCTAGGATCCGCGAGCAGTTCAGGGATGCCGTGTTCGCCGTCGAGATCCGGACCAACGTGCGCCTGGCGGAAGCGCCCGGAGCCGGCCAGACGATCTTCGAATACGACTCGAAATCAACAGGCGCCAGATCGTACCGGCTCTTGGCCGCTGAAATGCTAATGCGGGCCCAAGAGCCCGAACCTAGCAAGCCCGCTCGCGACCCGCGGCTCTCGACCGAGGAGCGCTTGCGCTTCAGCAAGTACCGGCCTTCGGGCGAGGTGCACTAGCGGCGACACCCTCGCCTTCATGGGCAACTACGACGGCAATACCGATCTCTATACCGTGCCCGTGGGCGGTGGCCTGCCGACGCGGGTGACCTATCACCCCTCTACCGAGGTGCTGACCGGCTGGGCGCCGGATGGCCGCCTGATCTTCTCCGCCGGTGGACGCGGAGTCTATCCGCGCGTGAGGAAGCTGTTCACCGTTTCGGCCGAAGGCGGACTTCCCGCCCAGCTGCCGGTTCCCTACGGCGCGGTGGGCGCGATCAGTGCCGACGGCAAATGGCTCGCCTACACCCCCCACACCCGCGACCAGCGCACCTGGAAGCGCTACCGGGGCGGTATGGCAACGGATCTCTGGCTTTTCAATCTCGAAGACTCGAGCTCGAAGAAGATCACCGATTGGGAAGGCACCG
>JADFQD010000023.1 GCA_022561975.1 Acidobacteriota bacterium | reverse complement strand
CGCGGATCGGTCAGGCGAGTCCCGCCTGCAAGACCTCGTCCGGTTCTGTGTACACGGGGCGCCACGTGTCAGGCTCATGGGGGCACCCCTTGCCGCCCATGTGCGCCTCGAACTCGCCGCGGAACTTCTTGATGAACGCCTGCACGGGCCACGCCGCCGCGTCGCCTAGCGCGCAGATGGTGTTACCCTCGATGCGGTCTGCGACTTGCTTGAGCAGATCGATGTCGCTGTCCTGGCCCTCGCCGTGCTCGATGCGAGAGAGCACGGCCGCCAACCAGCCGGCGCCCTCGCGGCAGGGGGTACATTGACCGCACGACTCATGCGCATAGAACTTGGCCAGGTTGGTGGCGGCTCGCACCGCGCACACACCTTCTTCCATGACGATCGCGCCGCCCGTGCCCAACATCGACCCCGCATCCCGCATGGCCTCAATGGTGCACAGCACATCGATTTCGTCGGCCTTGAGCACGGGTGTCGACGAGCCCCCGGGAATGACCATCTTGAGGGGCTTGGAATCGTCGCGCATGCCCCCGCACACGTCGTAGATGATCTGCGTAAGACCGATGCTGTGGGGCAGCTCGTAGACTCCGGGGCGCTTGATGTGCCCCGAAACCGAGAATAGTCGCGTGCCGCCATTTTTCTCGACGCCCAACTCCGCGAAGGCCTTGCCGCCATGCTGGGCCTCTCGGAGACCCGGGTGCGCGTGATCGCACCTTTTATCGGTGGTGGTTTCGGGCCCAAAATCATGATGTTCTACCCCGAAGAGGTGCTGATCCCCTGGGCCTCGGTCGCCCTCGAGCGACCGGTCAAATGGATCGAAGATCGGGAAGAGAACTTCGTCGCGACCACTCATGAGCGCGGTCAGATCCACGACGCCGAGATCGCTCTCAGGCGAGACGGAAAGATCCTCGGAGTCAAGGACGTCTTTCTTCATGACACCGGCGCGTACGCACCCTACGGATTGACCGTTCCGATCAACAGCCAATGCACCCTGCTGGGGTGCTATGACGTCCCCAACTACGCGAGCGAGTTCACCGCGGTGTTCACGACCTTGCCGATCGTGACTCCGTACCGCGGCGCCGGTCGCCAGCACGGGGTCTTCGTGATGGAGCGGCTGCTCGATCTCGCGGCGCGCGAACTCGAGATCGATCGCGCGGAAATTCGTCGCCGGAACTTTCTCGACCCGGACTCCTTTCCGGTCAATCACGAGATCATCTATCAGGATTTCGAGCCGCTGGTGTACGACAGTGGCAACTACGAGCCGATCCTGGACCAGGCGCTGGAGAAGATCGGCTACGAGGAGTTCATACGAAAGACCCAGCCGGCGTTGCGGGCCGAGGGCAAGCTGGTCGGTATTGGAGTGGTCACCTATGTCGAAGGTACCGGAATCGGTCCCTACGAGGGCGCCCGAGTGCAGGTCCAGGCCTCCGGCAAGGTAGCGGTCGCGACCGGGATCGGCTCTCAGGGTCAGGGGCACATGACGTCCTTTGCACAGATCGTTGCCGACCAGGTCGGCGTCTCGGTACGCGACGTGGAAGTCACCACCGGGGACACCGATCTGTTCCATTGGGGCGCGGGCACGTTTGCCTCGCGGGGCGCCGTGGTTGCCGGCAACGCGATCCATGCCGCCGCTAAAGCGGTGCGCAAGAAGATCCTGGCATTTGCCGGCAAGGAATTCGAGGTCGCCGAGAACGATCTCGAGCTGGTCGATGGCAAGGTACGGGTCAAGGGAGTGCCGGGCAAGGAGTTATCGCTGGGCGAGTTGGCGCTGCGAGCCAATCCGATGCGGGGCGCGGTCGAACCCGGAACCGAGCCCGGCCTGGAGGCCACGGACTACTTCGGGCCGGAGCGGGGTGCGACGGCTTCGGGCGTGCACGCCATGATCGTCGAGGTCGATCCGGAGACGCTGGACGTGGACATTCAGCGCTACGTCGTGGTGCACGATTGCGGCGAGGTGATCAACCCGCTGATTCTGGACGGGCAGATCCAGGGCGGTGTGGCGCAGGGCATCGGCAACGCCTTTTTCGAGGAGATCGTCTTCAGCGAAGAAGGCCAGATCCTGAACGCTTCGTTCATGGACTACCTGCTGCCGACGGCACTCGATGTGCCCCGCATCGAAAGCGGCCACCAGGTGACGCCGTCGCCGCTCAACCCCTTGGGCATCAAAGGAGCCGGCGAGGCCGGCGCCATCCCGGTCGGGGCGCTCTTCGCACAGGCCGTCGAGGATGCGCTGGCAGACACCGGAATCGAGATACTGGAGATTCCTCTGAAGCCCTGTCGGCTGTGGGAGTTGACACAAGCCGCGAAGACCTCGGGCTGCTAAGGGTTGAGTTCCCATGAGGGCTCTGCGATGAGCGGCGCAAGGCGGCGCCAATTGTTGCTGGCGGCCGTCGGGTTGGCGTTGGTGGGCTGCGGCGGCGAGGACTTGGGCAGTGAGTGGCCGCAGTGGCGGGGGCCGGGCGGGCGCTGGGTATTTCCAGCGCGGCCGAGCTGCCGATTCATTGGGGCAGAGACGGATCGGGGATCAAGTGGAGCGCCCGGATCGACGGAGTCGGTACGTCGTCGCCGATTGCTGTCGGAGGGCGGGTCTATGTGACCAGCGCCAAGAGCATCGGCAGCCAGATCGAGCTTCGCGTGCACGGTTTCGACTTGAGCAACGGCGAGAGCTTGTGGCAGACGACCGTCGCCCGGAGGAAAAAGGAAAGGACCCACTGGATGAACAGCTCCGTGGGCCCCACTCCGGTGAGCGACGGGCAAACCACGTTTGCCTACTTCGGAGCGCACCTCGCCGCGCTCGACTCGGCGGGCCGAACGGTTTGGGTCCACGAAATCGACCCGGACTATTTGAAAGACTCACGCTACGCGGCCGGGTCGTCGGGACGACAGCTGTTGCTCGTACGTGACGCCGCTCGTGATCGACGGCGGCGGGGGATCTGGTGACACCGAGCTTTTCGTCGTCCTGGCGGGATACGTCGTCTCTCTTGATCCGACGACGGGCGAGAGACTGCCGCGCCATGATCTGGCGGCCTTTCATCGCCGGGGGCTGTCTCCTGATCCGGAGTGCGAGCGACTTGTACTGCGTCAATGGAACCGAACAATCTGAATCGGCTCAATCGGCTCAATCGATGTGATCGAAACGTGGCTAGACCGAGTCAAGCGAAGACACTCGAGTGATCGAGCCGACCATCAAGAGCGCTCCACCGGCTTGAATCGGCGAGAGGATCGAACCGTTGACGAGGTAGTCGAACGCCACTGCCGAAAGCGGCAGACAGAGTTCGCAGACCGCGGCGATACGGGCGGGAACTCGCTGAAGACCGAAGTAGTAGAGCAAGATCGCGCCGCTTCCGGTGGTGACCGTGATAATCGCGATGACCGCCCAATTTCCGGCGGTCACCGAAGCGAGCGAAAAGCCGGTGCCGCTGATCAGAAGTAAGACCGCGGTGAGGACCGTGGTCAGTCCGTAGCGCGCAAACGTGGCATCACCGAAGCTCAGCGAGGCCAGGAGCTTCTTTCCGAAGACCGTTGCCGCGCCGAAAGACGCCGCGGCCAGAAGCGCCATTCCAGCGGCCTCGGCGGCTCGCGTGCCGCGCGAGAAACCCGGCAGGTTCCAGCCGAAGGTCAGAAGATAGCCGCCGACAATCGCCAGGGCGGCCCAGGCCAGAAACGCCTTGGTGAGTCTTTCGCGCAAGAGCACGGCCGCGAGCCCGACAGCGAAGACCGGCTGAAACTTCTGCAGCAGGACCACGATGCTCAACTGGTTGAAATCGACCAGGAAGAGCGCGTGCACGATCGCGAGCGTACCCAGAACCCCTCCGGTGAGCGCCACCGCAGCGAGGGTCGTCCATTGTCCGCGATCCAGGGTTCGAAGCCTGGCATAGGCCGTGGCCAGAACCGGCTGCATCAGCAGGAAGGGAACCGCATGGAGGAGAAAGACCACTAGGAGCACCGGTAGGTTGTGGAGCCGCGGCGTCAAGACCACACCGTCGAGTCCCCAGAGAGCCGCCGCCGCACAGATGGCGAGCGCGCCCAGGCGCCGGGGGCTCATGCCGTAACCGTCTCTGTCGATCGCTCGGCGAAGAGGCCGAGCTGGGCGAACGCCGTAGCAGAGCCGTCACTCGAGTTACCGAAACAGCGCAGTTCGAGGCGGTTTTCGACGCCCGGCTCGAGGGCAACGGAGAGGACGTGGCCGGGTGTCGGCCTGAACAGAGCGAACTGCCAATTCTCGCTTCGGGTTTCTTCGTCGTCAGCGGGCGCGAACACGACACCGCTCTCGCCGGTCAGCTCGAAGCGGGCGCCGCCGAGCCGGAAAGGGATGCCCGATCCCCGCGCCTTGTAGTACGCCTCTTTGAGGGTCCAGTACGAGAAGAATCTCTCCCGCAGCTCAGGAAGGGCACGATCTTTCAGATCGCTGAACTCTTCGGGAGCGAAGCTGTGCTCAGCGATTCGAAGCGGTTTGAGAGGCCGCTCGAGTTCCTCGACATCGATGCCGCAGTCGGCGGTGGCCGTGACCACGCAGGCGGCGAGACCCCGGGTGTGGGTGAGATTGAAGCGCAGTTTCGGAATCGGTTGCGGGCCGGTGATCTCGGGCCGGCCAAACCGGCTCGCGCTGAAGGTCCAAGTCGAGGGTTCGAGTTCGGCGTAGTGAGAGAGCACGGCGCGCACCAGGGCGAGCCCGACCAGATAGTTTTGCTGCGCAGCGGGATGCCGGAGGGTTCGAGCGCGCGTCAGTTCGTCCGGGGTCAGCAGTTCGGCGATGGCATCCCGAGTCCAGACGTCCAAGTCTGAAATCCACAGATGAGCTTGGCTCGAGAGACTGGCGCGCAGCTCTTCCTGAGGTTCGCCTATACTCGACTGGATCAAGGTTTCTGGTCTGACTGGCAGGTGTTTGGTGGGATATCGCGTCGTAGAGAACTACTACCGCAAGGAGGTCTTCGAGTTCTTCCGCGGCTACCGGAACCCGTTCTACTCGGTTTCCTTCGTGCTGCAGTTTAGCCGCCTCAAAACGTTTCTGGACGAGCGCGGCTACAAAACATATCTTAATCTCTGCTATTTTTTCACTCGCGCGATGCAGCCGCTCGAGGATTTTCGCTACCGGATGAAGGATGGCGACTTCGTTCTTTACGACTCGATCCATCCTGGGCTGACCGTTCCGGCAGCTGGTGGTCTGTTCAGCTTCGTCAACTTCACCTACGATCCCGACGTGGATCGTTTCAACGCCCGGGCCGTGATGCCATCCCCGGACGCGCCACCGAATCTCGCGGACGGGGCCGGCGACCCCGACGAGGACGCCTCGATCCATGTTTTCTATACCGCGATACCAGGGATTCCGTTCGATGCGTTCACCCACGCGACTCCGGGTCCCAGTGACGCGGCGACCCGAGTCGCGTTTGGCAAGCCCTACGAAGAGTACGGAGAACTCAGTGTGCCGGTCGGGATTCAGGTCAACCATGCTTTCATCGACGGACGCGCCTTGGGAGAGCTGTACCAGCGCGCGGTTGAGATCTTCGAGAACCCTGAACGAAGCGAATAGATTGAAGGAGAGTTCAATGAGCGAAGACGTCTACACCTCCAAGGTCCGCATCGAACGCATTCGAGGCCCGCTTCGTCGCGCGTTTTTGCCCGCCCAGGAAGAGCCGGTGATGTTTGGCGTGCACTCCGAAATCGCGGAGCACTACGGAGTCAAGCCCGAGGACTTTCCCCCGATGGCGACGACACTCGACTACGTGGTCGCCGCCGCCGGCGGCTGACTGACCGGCACCTTTGCCGGAGCGCTGGAAGCGCGCGGCCCGCAGTTGGAAGAGGGTGACCTGGTCTCCGAGGTCCGGGGGATGGTGGCGAATGAGGGCAAGGTTCTGGTGATCCGGCGCATCGAGGTCACCTACCACTTGAAGCTCGCCGAAGAGCACCGGGAGTTGGCCGAGCGCGTACTCGAGTTCCATGCCGATTTCTGCCCGGTGGCGAGGACCATCGCGAACTGCGTCGAGATCGAGACCAAGCTCGAGTTCGTGTAGATCGGGGACACGATTTCTTCGTGTCCCCTCCCGACTGGTTTTCGAAGTCGTCTGCGAGGCCACACGTTGGTGCTGGTCGGCTGCCGAACCCTCCAGGGCCGGCTCGGGTTGGAAGGCCGCCCTGGGGTCCGTTCCGAGCTTTCGTCTCGCTCCGCCGGCTCGCGGGTCGCCCAGCGTTCCGAGCGATACGCGGCTCCAGAAGCTATCTGGAAGCCGGCTGCGTCTCGCAACAAAAGTTGGTGACAAGGACGAGCTAGTGCTATACTTCTCGCGCACGGACGTGAGCTTCGGCTTATCGATGCCCGGTGTAAGCACCACCGGCCACCGCGAGTCGCCTTACCAGCCAGTCTGGTTACTAGCCACGCCGAGATTCCGATCCGCATGATCCGAATGACCAAAGGGTGGTCGGCGAAGACAAACCGGAGGCACGTTGCTACCAACCGATGACCAAGCCGAAGCAATGATCGAGTCGGATACCCGTCCGCGGCGACGCCGGACCCGCTCGCACAACACCGCCGCACCGGCTGGTCCCGTCCCTCTGTACAAGCGAAGCAGCTCGCACTTTCAACCCAGCGAACGGGAGCGGGGCGCCGAGTGTTTTCAAGAGAGCCGGGTCCACCTGGAGATGAACGGCAGCCGCGCTCGGGCCAGCGTCGCGGACTCGGAGCGCGACACCTATCGCGTCGGTGTCGATTGGTCGCGGGTGGGTAAGCGCAGATTGCATACCTTCTGTGAATGCCCGCGCTTCACCAGCGGCGAGTTGTGCCGCCACGTGTGGGCGGTTCTCCTGGCACTCGCCGAAACCGGAAGCGAAAACCAGCCCGCTGGGAAAGATCGGCTCGGCTTGCGCAAGGATCGCGCTGCCAACTGGGAAGACTTAGGGGTTTCGCTGGACCGCAGCGAAGTGCGGTCAATCCACACCGCGGAAGTCGCTCCAAGTGGGCAGGAAGCCCGCACCGGGAGCCCCTCTCGAGACCGTGCCGCCTCAGCTCACCGCCGCGCAGCCGTAATCTCTTGGCGATCACAGCTCGCCTCCCTGCGCGAGGAACTCACCATCTACGCGAGGCCGGCGGCGGCGATGGCCGCAGTGCCGGTTCGTCCCATGCCGAGCCTTCACTGCTTCATCAACACGGCCGTAAGCAACAGTTCGGACAGTCTGGTGCTGGATGTCTTCGGCAGCACCCAAAGCGCTACCGGAAAGCCAAGCCGACCCAAACGTATGGCCGTCTCACCTCACCAGCTCGAGGAGCTACTGCTACCGAAAACCTCCGCGAACGGCTCGCCCGGAGAGACCGGCGAGACTCTGGCGTTGGTTACGGAGCTGCCGGCCGATTCCCGGCGCCGAAAAGCCCCGAGCCGCCGCGGCTCAAACAAGCACGCCGGTGGTCCGAGCAAGCACTCCGAAGGTATCCGTCGGGTGCAGCTGCCGCAACAACTCTACGAAAGCGTCCTACCCCATCTCTGTAATCAGGGAAAACTGGGATGGTGGGACGGACGCGTCCACTCCAATCTGCATCCACTCTGGTGGGATGCCGGCACCGCTTGGAAGCTGGGCCTGCACCTCGACATCAACCGATCGGGCGGCGCGCGGCTACGCGGGCGTCTAGAGCGCGAGGGCGAAAACGTTCCTCTGAGCGACCCCGTGCTTCTGCTCGTCCCGGGTGGTTCCAATTCAGCAGCGGCTCGCAACGGCGCCGGCCCGTCACTGGTCGTCTTTGCGGAGTCGATCGGGCGCCTCGCGCTCGACCCCGCAAGAGACCTGCCGTGGCTGAATTTGCTGCGTGACGCCGGTGAGATCGTCATCCCTAGGAAGGATGTCGAAGAAGCGCTCACCGAATTGATGGAACTACCCGCTCTGCCGCACTTCGAAATCCCAGGAGAGCTGGACCTCGAAGAGGAGAACTCGCCTCCGCAGCCACGGCTGGTGCTGGAGCCTGCAGTAGGTTCCGCCCGAATCAACCCGCCGCTGGTGGCCGAGCTGTCATTCGACTATGGGCCCTTGAGGGTGAGCGCCGAGGACGCGCGCTCTTCGATCGTGGACTGGCAGAGACGAACCCTTTTGAGGCGTGATCAGGACAGCGAGTATGCAGCTCTGGTGCGACTGCTCGAACTCGGGTTTCAGCCGGTAGCCGCGAAGCAGGGCAACGTCCAGGCCCTCGAACTCGACCCGCGTCAGCTGCCGGCGGTGGTCGAGCCTCTTTTAATGGAAGGCTGGACGGTCGAGGTTCAGGGCAAGTCGGTGTCGCGCCCCAGCCCGCCCACCTTGCGGGTCGAAAGCGGAATCGATTGGTTCGGTCTCAGCGGCCAGATCGACTTTCCCGGAGACCGCCTGGATTTGGCCGCCATTCTCGACGCGGTCAAGCGCGGAGATCAATTCGTCGACCTCGCCGACGGCTCGCAGGGCCTGTTGCCGGCAGCCTGGATGAAGACCTACGACTCGCTGTCTCGACTCGCGAGCGATTCCACCGACGAGGGGCTCCGGTTTCTGCCATCGCAAGCTCTGATTGTCGACGCCTTGCTCACTGCGATGCCGCCTGCGAACGTCGATGCGGCCTTCGCCAAGCTCCGCGACAGGCTCGAGTCGTTCGAGAGGATCAAGCCGAAGAAAGAGCCCCGCGGCTTCTGCGGTACTCTGCGTGGATACCAGCGGCAGGGGCTGGGATGGCTCAATTTCTTGCGCGAGTTCAACCTCGGCGGCGTGCTCGCCGACGACATGGGGCTGGGCAAGACGGTGCAGGTCTTGGCCCTGATTCAAGCCCACCGCGCACCTTCGAAGACCACCAAGCTGCCGTTTCTGGTAGTTGCTCCACGGAGCGTGGTCTACAACTGGATCGACGAAGCCTCGCGCTTTACACCCAAGCTCGAGGTGGTCGAGTATCGCGGCGCCGGGCGCGAGAAGCTGCGCGAGCACTTCTCCGACTACGACATCATCGTGACCACCTATGGCACGCTCAGACGAGACATCGGCTTTCTGGCGACCGTCGACTTCGACACCGTGATCTTGGACGAAGCGCAAGCGATCAAGAATCCCGCCTCACAGACCGCGAAAGCCAGCCGGCTGCTGGTTGCCCGTAACCGGCTGGCGCTGACCGGCACGCCGATCGAAAACCACCTCGGTGAACTCGGCTCGCTGTTCGAATTCCTGAATCCCGGGCTACTGGGTCGGCTACCGAGGCTCGAAGTTCTCATGGGCGGCCGAGCGCCGAGCCAGCTGGAGCTGGAGCACATCGCCCAAGACATTCGGCCCTTTATCCTGCGCCGGACCAAGGCCCAGGTTCTGCCGGACCTGCCACCCAAAACCGAGCAGACCTTGATTTGCAACCTGCGTCACGAGCAGCGCGAACTCTACGACAAGGTACGCGCTAGCTATCAGGTCAACCTGCTCGAGCAGGTCGAGGAAAAGGGCGTTTCCGGCTCGGCTATACAGGTTCTGGAGGCTCTCTTGCGCCTGCGGCAGATCGCCTGTCACCCGGGGCTGGTCAATCCCGAATGGGAAAAGGCCGGCAGCGCCAAGCTCGAGACGCTCTTCGAACACGTTTCCGAAGTCCTCGAGGAGGGCCACAAAGTTCTGATCTTTTCTCAGTTCACCAAGCTGCTGGCTTACGTCAGGAAGGATCTCGAGGCTCGAGACGTACCCTATGCCTATCTCGACGGCAAGACGCGAGATCGCGGCAAGGTTGTCGAGCGCTTTCAAACCGATCCCGATTGCAACCTTTTCCTGGTAAGCCTCAAGGCCGGCGGCACCGGTCTCAATCTGACCGCCGCCGGTTACGTTTTTCTGCTCGACCCGTGGTGGAACCCGGCGGTCGAAGCGCAGGCGATCGATCGGACCCATCGCATCGGCCAGACCCAGCCTGTGTTCGCCTACCGCATGATTGCCCGCGACACCGTCGAAGAGAAGATCCTCGATCTCCAACGCTCCAAGCGCAAGCTCGCCGACGCGATTCTGGAAGGCGAGGGTCAGTCGCTGCGCGACCTGACGGCCGACGACCTCCGAAAGCTCTTGAGCTGATCGGGGACACCTTTCCCAGGTGTCCCCTCTTGACTCGGAGACGGTCGAGACGGCGCCGCCGGCACAGATGCGCCGCCAGATAGCCAGGCTCAATTAGTCCATATAGCCCAGGGCTCTCAGCACGTCGACATCGAGATCGGTGGCCGACTGCGCTTCCGGTCCTCTTGGTCGCAACTCCAGCACTCGATCCAGGGCACTCGAGAGCGCCGCGACCTTGTCCGGCTCGCGAGCGGATAAGTCGACCCTCTCCACCGGATCGGATGCAAGGTCAAAAAGCAACCGGACGTTGCTTCGCCCCTGGTAGTCGCTCTCGACCTCGATCAGCTTGTAGGAACCCCGTCGAATCGCCGAAGCTACGGCTCGACTTTTCCAGCGCGTGTCCATGACAATGGGTCGGGCGCGAAAGCCCGGAGCTTGCGTCGCGCCTGTCAGCAGCGGTGCCAGGCTGCGCCCGTCCAAGTTGAGATCAGAGGCCAAGCGTTCGACACCCACAACCTCGAGAATCGTCGGTAGAAGGTCAACAAGAGAAACCGGCAGCTCGACCTTGGCGCCCTCTCGCTGTCTCGGCACCTTGATCCACAGCGGCACGCGCACCACCTCCTCGAACAGAGAGTAGCCGTGCCCGAATCCACCATGGTCGAAGAGCTCCTCGCCGTGGTCGGAGGTCACGATGATCAGAGAGTCCTGGTAGAGGCCCTCCTGTCGAAGTCTCTTCAACAGCGCGCCGACCACCTCCATGCTGTAGCGAACGGCGGTATCGTACTGATCCGTCAGGCTCGTCAGGTACTCTGGCGTCACGCGTTGCCGCGCGTCGATGTCGCCATCCTTCAGGATCGCGGTCATCAGCTCGTCGTTGTAGTCGAAGACACCGGTCGGATCTCGAGCGAGCAAATCCGAGCGACGCTCGGCGGGCACCCGGTACGGGCCATGGCAGTTCATCGGCTGGAAGTAGAGAAAGGTCGGCTTTCCACGATTTCTTCGCGCCTCGAGCCAGGAACTCAGCCGATCCAGCATCTCGCCCGCGTCGGGATAGGCCAGGACCTTTCCCTCGTGGCCCTCGAAATGCTCGAAGCCCCGGTCAAAGCCGGTCTTCGCACCGATAAAGAGATTGCCGCTAAACCCCACGGTCTGCCAGCCGCCCTCCGCCAAGAGCCCGGCAAGGGTATCGAGCTCGGCGGGCAAAATCGTGCTTTGCCTGACGACACCGTGGCGCGCCGGCAACAAGCCCGTAAAAAGCGACGCTACGCTTGGCTGCGTCCAGGACGAGGTCGAATAGGCTGCGGAGAAAAGAGTCGATTGCGCCGAGAATTGCGCCAGAGCCGGGCTTGTCGAGCGCTCGTAGCCGTACTGCGACAGGTGGTCGGCGCGCAGGGTATCGACCACGATCAAGATGACGGTCGGTGGTCCCGCCCAACGGGGCCCAGAGCAGCCAACAGAGAGACCGAGAGCCGCCAGGACGAGCAGGGAAACAATGAGCGTTCGTCCTCGCCTGCCTGCGTTTCTTCCTTCGAACCGCATGGGTTTGGGGATCATAATAGAGTCCTCGAGACGAGTCCGGAGATCCTGCGGTGGCAATTACCAGACGAGACTTCCTCATCGGCAGCGGCGCCGTGGTGGCGACCTCCGCTATCGGATCCTCAGGCGGGTGCGCCGGTGAGCGCTTGCCGGATGAAAGCTACGATCTGTGCATCATCGGCTCCGGCTTCGCCGGCACGTTCCTGGGTTTGCGCGCGCTCGACCATGGTCTTCGGACGGTCATCGTCGAGGCCGGTTCGAGCCCTCAGAGAGGCGGCTCGCCGGACTCTCTCGAGGTGTCGTTCAAGTTCCGAAACAGCGGCTTGCAGAGCTATCCGGTCAACGGCACCCGGGCGATTGCGGTCGGCGGCGCCAGCCGGCACTGGGGCGGGGTCACGACCCGACTCTGGCCCGAGGACTTTCGCATGAAGTCCGAATTCGGCCGCTTGGTCGATTGGCCGATCACATTCGAGGACCTGCTCTCCTACTACTGTGAGGCCGAGCGTCTGTTACTCACCCGAGGCTTCACGGTCGTGCCTGGCGCCGAGCCCACTCGCAACTGCCCCTATCCGAATGTGAAGGGCGGCGACTACCGCGACCCGGGAATCCGGATCGAAGGCAAGGACGTGGCCTATTTCCCGCTCGCTCATTCTCGCCGGGGCGGGAATTTCGCAATCCGGCTGTTCGATCAAGAAATCCCGAACTTCATTCAATCCAACGGCGCCACGCTCGTCGAGAACCGCCAAGTCATCAACATCGTAACCCTCGACGGCAAGACCGTCGATTACGTCGACCTGCGCGGTCCTGCCGGCCGGCCCGAAAAGCTCAGGGCCAAGGTCTTCGTCATCGCCGCAGGAGTCGTCGAGAGTTGCCGCCTGCTTCTGGCTTCACGGTCGTCCTGGTTTCCGGACGGTTTGGGGAATCGACACCGACAGTTGGGTCACTACTTCAACGTCCACCCTAGCCTGCAGACCAAGTTCGACCTGCGTCCCGGTCTCGATCTGCCGCAGGGGCATCATCGCACCTGTAGCCTGAACCACGATTATCGCCGGGAAGGGATCAATGCCTGCCAGTATCAGCTCGACGTTCTGGCCGCCGGGACCGCTCGATGGAAGGCACAACCGGAAATCGAGCCCAACTACGACAACTACGTCACCTTGCACGGGACCGAAAGCGACGGGTTCGGCGTCCCGATCCCCGAGATCCACTTCGGCTACACAGCCCAGGATCAACGCACTCTCGAACGCAGTTACGCGACCCTCGAAGCGGCCAAGCGCAAACTTGCCGCAGCGGGCGGAACCGTCAGCGATCATGATCGCTGGCGAGCTCATCCCGCCGGAACCTGCCGCATGGGCTTCGACGAGACCACCGGTGTCGTCGATCGCAACAATCGCGTCTTCGGCCTCGACAACCTCTTCGTCTCGGGAGCGTGCACGTTCCCCACGTCCGGAACGGCCAACCCCACCAACACGGTGGTCGCGATGACCCTTCGCCTGGCAGACCATATCCATGGATTGGTAGCCTGAACAGCAATGCGAAGAATTGCATTGAGAACTAGGCGCGGCCTGGTTATCTTCGCCACCTGATGTCTCACGAAGACGGTCCCGACTCTCCTTCGGCACAACGTCGGCGGGCGGAAGCAAGATCGGTAGAGGGCGCCGCGCCTTGACCGAGCCCGATGATGCAACTCTCGTTGGGCCAGCGCCGACTCGGACCAGGCGCGGGCCGATGAAGCGTTCCGCCGCGCCAGCGAGAGCAGGGCGTCGTCTGAGTCAGCTCCGCGGGCAACGAAGGCTCCGAAAGCCAGACCTTCCCCGCGGTCTTCGGCAACACGCTGGGGATCGCCTCGGTGGATCCCTCCGACGGTCGCAGCACCTTTTCCAACTTCGGAAACGGCCTGGTCACACTGGCGGCTGCCGGCGAGGCTTTGATCACGACCTTTCCCGGCGGGGGCTATGCCGCGGCCTGGGGAACCTCATTCAGTTCGGCCCTCCCAACCTTCTGCCGCGACGGTCGCTGTCAGCTTAGCGCCGAAACGGCCGCCTGAACCCTCCTTCTACCCGTCCGACACCGCCACCAGTTTTCCCGGTGGCTCTCGCAGAACGAGCCCCTCGCCCTTTCTTGGGGATCGAATGTCGAGCCCGGTCGGATAGCATGCTTTGGTGACCTCACCGGACACAAGAGACATCTGCCAGGTCCGGCCGCCCTCGAAACTCCTCCTCCTACTCGAAGGCCGAGCGCTGGGCGAGTTGGCGACCACGCTGGCATTGCGCCCGCTGCTTCGCCGTCTCGAACGCGGCGACGGCCATCCCGTGTTGATTCTCCCTGGTTTCATGGCCGGCGATTTCTCCACCCGGCCGCTCAGGCGATTCCTCCGCGACTTGGGGTACGCAGCGCACGGCTGGGCGCTGGGCCGCAACCTGGGACCGCAGGGCGATCTCGAGCAGCGGATGGGCGAGCGGCTCACCGAGCTCGTCGAGCGCCACGGCCGGACCGTGAGCTTGGTCGGTTGGAGTCTGGGAGGAGTCTACGCCCGGGTTTTGGCGAATCGTCGCTCCGACCAGGTGCGCAGCGTCATCTCGCTTGGCAGTCCGCTCAACGGCGACCCGCAATCGACCAACAGCGCCCGCCTCTTCGAGTTCGTCACTGGCAAGCGAATCGCAGACATCGATCCCGAGCGGCTCGCCGAGGTTCGGCGGACACCGCCGGTTCCAACTACCTCGATCTTCAGCCGTACCGACGGGATCACGGCATGGCAGGCTTCGATCGAGAAAGAGGGCCCGCAAGCCGAGAGTGTGGAGGTTCCCGGCAGTCATCTCGGCCTGGGTTTCAATCCGCTGGTCTTTTGCGTAATCGCCGATCGGCTGGCGCAGCCGGAAGGCTCTTGGAAGCCGTTCTTTCGTCCCGGAGTCGTTCATCCCCCGGGCCTTGGCCGACCCGAAGAAGCTCGCGTCGATGCGACCACGGATAGCGGCTAAAGCGTGCGCCAACTCTCCGGCTTGGATGCGGGCTTCCTGACTCTCGAGACCAAGACCGCGCCGATGCTGATCGGTTCGGTCTCGATCCTTGACCCGACAACCTCCGAGGGTCGGCTAACCGTCGAGAGCTTCCGATCGCTGCTGCGCAAGCGACTGCAAGGAGCGGTCGCTCTACGCCGCCGGCTGGCCTCGCTGCCACTGGATCTCTCGCGGCCCTATTGGGTCGAACTGGAGCCCGAGGAAATAGACCTTGAGGTCCATGTCGAGCGTACCCAGCTCCCCGAACCCGGCGGATGGCACGAACTCTCGGAACTAATGGCATTCGAGCTCAGCCGGCCGCTGGACCGGAAGCTCCCTCTCTGGCAGATTCTCTTCGTCGAGGGTCTGCAGACGATTCCCGGCGCCCCGGAGGACGCGGTCGCTCTCATCGCCCGAGTGCACCATGCGGCGATCGACGGCGTCTCGGGCGCCGAGATTCTGGGGGCACTGTTCGACATCGGGCACGTGCCCGACCCACCCGTCGAACACGACCCCGAACCGCCTAGCGGCCCGGCTGTCGCCCCGTCTACCGCGCCTACGCCGCCTACCCCGCCTATAGATGCCCCTCGCCCACCCCGCACTCTCGACCTCCTGGCCCGAGCCGGCCGCGACCTGGCATCGCTGCCACGAGCGCTTCCGGCTGCGGTCGGGCGATCGCTATTGGGCCTCGCGGGCGGCGCTTGGTCGAGGCTGCGCACTGACGGCGCGCCGCCGCGTTTGTTCTCGGCGCCGCGCACGCGGTTGAACCGGCCAATCGTCGGCGAGCGGTCCTGGGCACCGGCAATCTTCGAGTTCGACCGCCTCAAGGCGATCAAGAACGCCCAAGGCGCCACGGTCAACGACGTTGTCTTGAGCGTCTGCGCCGGCGCTTTGCGCGGCTGGTTGGACGACAACGATGACCTCCCCGAAGAGCCACTGGTGGCCATGGTGCCGGTCTCGGTACGTGCCGAGGAAGAGAAGAAGCGAGCCGGCAACCTGGTCTCGGCGATGCTCGTGGCTCTTGCCACCAACGAGGCAGATCCACTCGTCCGACTGCAAAGCATTAGAGACTCCGCGCTCTCCTCGAAGGTCGCTCTTCGAGCCGTCGGCGCTCGCACGCTGGTGCGTTCGGCCGAACTCCTCCCGTTCGCTCTCTCGGGACTCGGCGTGCGGCTGTACTCGCGCCTGCATCTTGCCGAGCACCATCGGCCGATGTTCAACCTGGTGATCACCAACGTGCCGGGACCCCCGCGGCCACTGACGGTAGGCGGCGCGCGGATGCTTATGCACGTCGGGGCGGCACCCCTGTTCGACGGACTCGGGTTGATTCTCCCGGTCTTCAGTTACGCCGGCCAGCTCTCGATCGGGGTCACCGCCGACCGCAAAATCATGCCCGACGCCGCAGGTTTCGCCGCCCGGCTCGCCGCAAGTCTCGACGAACTCGAGCGCGCGGCGCTCTGAAGACCAGAGAGGCCTCGATCGAAGAGGCGGAGTATCCTTCCGCTGTGAAGACGCAGAAGACCCCGGCAGCCAAGACCAGTGGCCTGGTAGCCGGCGCGGCCGGCTTCTTGGGAGTGCTCGTCGCCCTGGCCCACCAGTGCCGCAAGGAGTAATACCGCCTAGCAACCTGTCGGGCACTGCCATCCTGCATTTGATTTCGCTTTCATTTCCGGTCTCCTCTCGGACTCCTAATTGTTCAAAGCCCGAGGACTGGAACAGCACAGAACAGAACAGGCCTCATCCGCACCCTTGACGGTGAACTACCGGTGCGAGTGCTCCTGAGTGATTGTCGGTACACTCGCTTTCGAAGACCGTTCTCTCGACAGGTAGTTCCTGTGGAACGGTCCGCTGCCCGGCGATGCGCGAGAGGACTCCACGAAGCTTTCTGACCGCAGAATGGCGATGGCTTGCCATGCTCAACTACGAGGTGGATCCCGGAGTTCTGCGTGATCTCGTTCCCAGCCAGACAGCGCTCGACCTATGGCAAGGCCGGGCCCTGGTCAGCATGGTCGGTTTTCGCTTCCTCAAGACTCGAGTCTTGGGCCTACCGATCCCATTCCACCGCGACTTCGACGAAGTCAATCTCCGCTTCTACGTCGTTCGCGAGACCCCCGAGAGCGTCCGTCGCGGCGTCGTTTTCGTCAAGGAGATCGTGCCGCGTGCGGCGATCGCCTGGATCGCCCGGCGAGCTTACGATGAGAACTACGTCGCGCTACCTATGAAACATGACATCCGTTTCCCGGCGGCGGAAGGGGTCGGGCACGGCTCGGTGCTCTATGAATGGCGGCACGAGGGCCGCTGGAACCGGCTGGCCGCGACCTTCGATGGCGAGGCCGCTCTACCCGCTGAGAATTCGGAGGAGGCATTCATTACCGAGCACTACTGGGGTTACTCGGCACAGAAAAACGGCTCGACCCTCGAGTATCGGGTCGAGCATCCTCGGTGGAAGGTCTGGCGGACGACCGAAGCGATTCTCGACTGCGACGTCGGCCGTTTGTACGGCCCTGCTTTCACGGAGTTCCTGCGTGAGGCGCCCAGCTCGGCTTTCGTTGCCGAAGGCTCGGAGATCGTGGTGCGCAGAGGCGCGTGCTCCAGCCCCTAGCCGAAAGCTTCGAGCGCGCGCTCGAGCTGGATCTGCGCGCCGGTCCTGAAGTCCGCTACGGCGGCCTCGATCGATTCGTGCAAGCTCTGTCGGCGTTCGTCCAAGTTCACCATCAGCCGCCGGCCAAGGGCCTCGAGAGCCGTGTCGCTTCCCCTGGCGCTGCAAAACTCTCCGATACGCCTCTGATGCACGACCAAGTCCTGGTAACTGCCGAGCTTGTCCTGGAGATGTTCGAGGGAGTCGATGAAGCGATTGATCTCCTCGGCACCGGCGGGCTCATCGGCACGCACGAGCGATCTCGAGAATTCGAGCGAGTAACGCAGCTTCTTGCAGCGGATTCGAAGACGGTGAATGGAAACGGCCGGATCGTCTGTAGCGACTCTCTCGATCTGCCGATCGACCCGAAGAGCGGCTTTGCGAATTGCGATGGCGGCGCCTTCTGCCATCGGGCCGGCTCCGGCGGTCGCCGCCAGCCTTGCAAGATCCGAGCGCCACGTGACAATCTCTCGACGGTAGGTCTTGCTTTCGAGCCACCGACGAATCGCCGCGTACCGTCTCTTGGTCTCTCGGGCGATCTCTGGCTCGAGCCAAGCCATCCCGGCCGGGGCTGCGCCCGTCAGATCCTCTACGTATCCATGGAGCGCGAGCCGTAGAACGTCGAGATCCCGCGCGGCGCTGGTGCGCCGGCCGAGATCGGCGAAGAGCTTTCGGCCTCTCCGACCCATGGCTGGCTCGAGCACTCCGCGAAACAGCGACAGTGCCGAGCGCGTGCGCCGAAGCGCGACCCGATAGTCGTGGAGAGACTCCTGGTCTCGCCGTTGGATCACACCTTGTTCGTTGCCGACCATGACTCCAAGTAGAGTCTCGAGGATCGTGGCTACCGCTCGAGTCGCGGGCATCGACGCGTCGATCGCATAGCTCCATCGCGTGGCGTTTGAGGTCTTCGACGGCATGGTCCGGCCGGCAGCCTGAACGTCGGGGAGGTAGCTCCGCTGGAGACGTCCGGAGTCGGCTTCAGTCCTCCTTACGACGGAGCGGCCGCCGGCTCCTCTCCTCGCTTCCGACGCCGACCCCGGTCGAGGGCTCTCTTGAGCGCCGCCCCGGTGATTATGCGCGCGTCGTCGAAGAAGGTGTAGAAGACCGGAATCACCAGCAGGGTCAGGAGGGTGGCCGTGGTGAGGCCACCGATCAGCGTCAAACCGAAGCTGCGATAGCTCAGCCCGATGCTCGAGGAGCCCCGCAGGGTGAGCGGCACCAGCCCCCCGATGGTGGTAAGAGCCGTCATCATGATCGGCCGGAAGCGGCGCTCGGCGGCAAGCAGCAGCGCCTCGCTGCGCTCGGTGCCACGGCGGCGCAGCCGGGTCACATAATCGATCAGAACGATGCCGTTGTTGACCACGACTCCCACCAGCAGGATCAACCCGACCGCGCCCAGAAAGTCGATATTGAGCCCGAACAGGAAGTGGCTCCAATAGACGCCCAGACTCGCCAAGGGAATCGTGAGAATGATCGACAGCGGCAGGATGAAGCTCTCGAAAAGGAAGCCCATGAGGAGATAGATAAAGATGATCGACACGATGCCGGCGAACAACATCCCCTGAAGATCCTCGTTCAGACCCTCACCCTGGCTGTCCGAGCCGAAGGTCACACCTTCGGGCAGGTCGATCGTCGCGACCATCGCCGCGAGCTTCTCCCGGGTCTCGTCTTCCGTTCCCTCCTCCAGCTCCATCGTGATCTCGCGCGACGTTCGCTTGTTCTTGCGAAAGATGCGCGTCGCTGAAGCCAGGTAGCGTGGCTCCGAAACCGACGACAGCGGCACCATGGTGCCGTCCTCGGTCGGCACGGCGAAGCCGGCAAGCTCGTCCAGAGAATCGCGGTCCTCTTCCCGGAATCGCACGGTCACCGGGATCTCTTTGCCGCCCCAGTGAAACCGCGGCAGGCCCTGGCCGCGGAGTGCGTAGCCCACGACCGCTGCAACCACCGTCGGATTGATGTTCTGCGCCTGAATGCGCTCACGATCGAGCACCAGGGCGATCTCGCTCGGGGACTCGTCGCCGACCTTCTTGGTGCCCAGAACGCCCGGCACGCGCGCAAAGATCAGCTCGAGGTCGTCCGCCACAGTCTCGAGAATCTCTGAGTCCTCGCCCTCGATCATCACGGTGTAGACGTTCTTGTTCTGATCCTGGTCGGACCGGCTCTCCTCCGCGGTCTGAACCTTGACCCCGGCCTTTTCAGGCAGCGCCTCCATAACCCGTTTGGTGGCCTCGCGCGGCGAAACGTCATTGGTGCGCGGGCTCTTGAACCAGCCCTCGAGCGAGCCGTACGTCGAGCGATGAAAGAGGAACCAACCGTCGAGGTCCAACTCATCGGCGAGGTTCTCGACCACCTTCTCGGCGGCCAGGAAGTACTCCTCGGCCTCTTCGAGAGTGGTGTTCTGAGCCAGGCTCACCTGAAGCTCGAAGCCTCCACGATCTTCTTCCTGGATCTCGACGAACTCGACCTTCTTGAAAACGGTGCCCGCGCTGATCAAGAAGATCACGACCAGAGCCAGCACCAGGTCCAACCGACGGCGCAAGAACACCGCGAGCATCCCGATGTAGGCGCGGTTCAGGAGACCGAAAGAGAGATCATAGGCGCGTTTGAGCCAGTTGAAGACGGGATGCGGCTTGCCCTCCTCGGTTCCCCTCTTGGGCAGCGTGACGTAGACCGAGAGCGGAATGAAGATCAGCGCTACGAGCAGCGAGCCCAAAAGCGCGACCGAGATCGGGATCGAAAGCCGAAGCAGAAAGAACTGGCCCATACCCTCGACCAGCGACACCGGCAAAAACACGATGATCGTGGTCAAGGTCGCCATCACGATTGCCAAGGCGATCTCGCCCGCGCCCTCGATGCAGGCCCGTCGCCGGGAAAGACCCTCGCGATGGAGCCGGAAGATGTTCTCGCCGACCACGACCGAGTTGTCGACCAGGAGGCCGACCGAGATCATCAGCGCCAAGAGCGTCAGGATATTGAGCGACTCTCCGGCGAAGTACATCGCGGTCAGGGCGATAACGATCGAAACCGGAATCGAAAGCGTCACGATCAAGGTCATCCGGAACCGCCGCAGGAAGAAGAACAGGACTAGAAGAGCGATGATGCCGCCGATCCGGCCGCTTGCCAGAAGCGTCCCCAGCGACTCCATGATGACCTCGCCCTGATCAAACAAGGTCGTAACCTCGACCACCTGCAGCCGGGAGTTAGTCTTCATCTCCTCGACCGCAGCGTCTACTCTCTTGGCCACCTCCAGCGCATTGGCGTCACCCTCCTTCATCACCGAGATCGCTACCGCCGGCCGGCTCATTACGCGCACGCGATACTTCTTGTCCGGCAAGTCGTAGCTGACCGTGGCAATGTCTCTCAGCCGGGTTCGGGGGCCGACTTGGCGGTTCTCGAGCTCCTCTAGGCTTTGGTACCGCGCCACCGAGCGCAGTAGAAGCTTCTTGCCGCCCTGGCGAACGGTGCCGCTCGAGAGGGTGAAATTGTCGCCGCCGAGCTGCTCCGCCAGCTCGTAGATACTGAGGCCCGAAGCCTCGGTTCGCTCGCGGTCGAGCTCGATCAGAACCTCTTTTTCCTCCAGTCCGTGAGTCTCTACCGAGGCTACGCCCTCGAGACGCTCGAGACGCAGCACCACCTCGTCCTGGATCAGGTTGTAGACGTCGATCACGGCCGGATCGATCGCCAGGCCGATGAAGTAGATTGGAATGCCGGAAACGTCGTGCTTGAAAAGGTAGACCTGCCGGACATCGTCTGGCATCTGCATGCGCGCCCGCTCGACCCGGTCTCGGGCCTCGCGGTAGGCCACATCCATGTCGGTGCCCTGCTTGAACCGGAGCGTGGCCATGCCGAAGCCGGTGCGAGCGTAGGAATCGATCCTGTCGATACCGGCGATGGTCGAAAGTTCCTCCTCGAGCGGCAGGACTATTTTCTCCAGTACTTCTTGCGCCGGCGCGTCACGCCAGGGCACCTGCACCTCCAGGACCGGAGATTCAAAGCCCGACGGAAAGAGCTCGAGTGGAATACTGAAAGTTGCGATCGCACCGAGCACAACCACGGTCAGCAGGATCATCACCACCGTGATCCGGCGGTCGAGCGAGAACCGGGGAAGGCGAGACTCGTTCTGCGATTCTCCTTCGGGTGGCGTCATGGTTATCCTACCTCCCCAAGGATCAGCTCATGACCGGTGAGCCGCGCCCTTAGCCGGTCGAGCAGCCAATAGATCACCGGAATGACGAAGAGCGTGAGCAGCGTCGAAACCGCCAGGCCACTGATCACTGCGATCGCCATCGGGGTCCTAAGCTCGGCGCCGTCGCCGAAGCCAAGAGCCATTGGCAGGAGGCCCAAGGTCGTCGTCGCCGTGGTCATCAGGATCGGCCGTAGCCGTACCGAACCCGCAGTGACGATCGCCTCTAGGACCTCCATGCCGCGTCGTCTCAGAATGTTGATGTAGTCGACCAGGACGATGGCGTTGTTGACCACGATCCCGGCCAGCATGATCATGCCCAGGAAAACCACAATCGAGAAGCTGATGCCGAGCAGATAGAGCGTCAAGACGGTGCCGAAGAAAGCCAGGGGAATCGTGAACAGGATCACCAAGGGATGCCAGATCGATTCAAACTGTGCCGCCATGATGACGTAGACCAGGAAGATCGAAAGCGCCAGCGCCAGCGCCAGACTGGTCTTGCTACGTTCCAATTCCTGGTTCTGACCCGACATGAAGAAGGTCATCCCGGACGGCCAGCCGAGCGCACTCAACTCGTCCTTGATCGCATCCACCGCGCTTCCCAGCGAGCCGTCCGCGATCGACGCGCTGACCAGAGCCACGCGCCGCCCGTCCACGCGGCGCACTTCGCTCGGCCCTTCGGCGAGGACGATCGCGGCTACCGCCGAGAGTGGAATCGGCCGCTCGCCACCGGGGTTGATGACCAGAGACGCCACGTCCTCGACCGACTCCCGGTCGGCCATCTGCAGGCGGACGATGATCGGAATACGTCGATCCTTCATGTTGAAGCGCGTCGCTTCGAAACCCTGGACCTTGTCGCGAACGAGACGTGCGACCTGACCCGGATTGAGCCCGTAGCGCGCCAGCAGATCTCGATCGTAGACGATCTGAACCTCGGGGGCGCCACGGCGGAGCGTGGTCTCGACGTCGGCGAGCTGCGGCATCGCCGCTAACGTTTGCTTGACGATTTCCGCCTGGCGACGGAGCATCACCAGATCATCGCCATGCACTTCCACCTCGATCGGCGTCCTAAAACTGAACAACACCGGACGCGTCACCCGCGCGCCGAGATCCGGAATCGCGGCAAACCGCCTCCGCAACCGCCGCACCACCTCGCCCTCGGTACGCGGATCGGCCCGATCCAGAAGAATCTTGAAGCGCGCCGTGTGCTCGCCCTCGTCCGAGCGATTGGAATAGGCCGCGTCGTACCCAACCGTGAGAAGGAGCGAGGCGATGTATTCTTTCTCCTCCAGGATCGCCTGCTCGACCGGTGCCACGATGCTCTCGGTCGCTTCGATCGG
Source organism: Acidobacteriota bacterium (assembly GCA_022561975.1). Classification (GTDB taxonomy): domain Bacteria; phylum Acidobacteriota; class Thermoanaerobaculia; order Multivoradales; family JAHEKO01; genus CALZIK01. The sequence continues at coordinate 12,691 of JADFQD010000023.1, read as the reverse complement.
CGTGCCCACGGGAAGCGCCACTTCGACGGTGAACTCTCCTTGATGCACCTCGGGCAGAAGCTCCGTTTCGAGCGCCGATAGGGTCCGGACGGTGACCGCAAACGTCGCGGCAACCGCCACCAGAATCGTGAGCGGATTCCGGAGTGCCCAGCGCAGGCTCCTCGGATAGGTCGTATGGAGGCCGCGGAGAGCGCCCTGGGTGAGCCGTAGCGGCACCGCGACCACAAACCGGAACACCAGCCCCAGCGCGGGAAGGATGAACCTGCTCCCGAGCCAGATCAGGCCGAAAAAGAATCCCAGTATCAACTTGCCGATCGACTCGAGAGCGACGCCCACCACCAACCGCAGTCCCAGATAGCTCGAAATCAACGGGTAGGACAACGCTCGCAGGCCCTTGCGCCAGGAGCTCCTTGCCGCACCGCCGGTGGAATGGCGGAAGCTTCGCCAGTCTTTCTCGAGCGCGATCCAACTGGCGAACCTCTTCCAGCCGATCGGCTTCGGGCCGGCTTCGCTCAGCTTGACGCCTACGCGGCTGGCAAGCATGGGTATCAGAAACAGAGCGACTCCGAGTGACGCCAGAAGCGAGATGATTACCGCCAAGCCGAGATCTCCAAAGGCTTGGCCGGCAACGCCTTCGACGAAGACCATCGGAAAGAACACCGCGATCGTCGTGAGCGTCGAGGCCACCACCGCACCGCGCACTTCCGAGGTGCCCCGAACCGCGGCACCCTCGAGGTCGTCGCCCTCTTCCCGGCACCGAAAGATCGACTCCAGTACGACGATCGACGAATCGACCAGCATACCGATGCCGAGCGCCAGCCCGCCCAGAGACATGATGTTCAGGCTTACCCCGAGCAGGTTGAGCGGCGCGAAAGTCACCAGCAGTGAGATCGGGATCGAGACCGCGATGATGGCCGTGATTCGGAGGTCCTCGAGGAAGAAAAACAGCAGCAGAACCGCCAACAGCCCACCCAGGAGCGCGGTGTTACGTACCTCTTTGATCGAGCTCTCGATGAAAAGCGATCGATCCGCGACCAGGGACAGCTCCGCGCCCTCGTTGGCCCAGGTCTGGGCGATCAGCCCCTGCGGCCCGTCCTCGCTCTTGGTCCTCTTCTTGCCCTTCTTGCCAAGCGACCAGCCACCGGCCTTTTTCTCTTGGTCTTCCTCGACCGACTCGCCCGCCGCTTCGCGGCGCGCCCTGTCGAGGTCAAACTCACCCAGATTGACCTTCACCCGCTTTGCCAACGCAACGATATTGGCGTCGGCCTCCTTGAAGATGTCGATCTGAACGCTCTCGTGCGAGTTGGTGCGGGTCAGGATCTCGCGTTCCCTGTGCGAGCGAACCACGCGTGCGATGGCGCCGATCCGCACATCGCGGCCTTCGAAGTGAGCCACCACCGTGTTCTCGATCTGCTCCAGATCCTGGTACTCGTTGAGGGTCCGGACCATGTACTCGATGCGGCCTTCGGTCAGGGTGCCGCCGGCCATGTTGATGTTCTCCTGGGCCAGACGATCAATCACCGTCTGAATCGAAAGGCCGGTCCGGCGCAACTCTTCTTCGTCGAGAAGCACGTGGATCTCCTCTTCCAGGCCACCGCGCACGCGCACCGCCGCGACGCCCTTGATCGGCTCGATCGCGCGCTTGATCTGGAGGTCCGCGATCCGGCGCAGCCGGCGCAGCCCTTCCTCGCCCTCGAAGCGATCGCCGGCTCCGGAGAGACTCAACTCCATCACCGGATCAAGGGACGGGTCGAAGCGCAGAATCAGAGGTCGCTCGGCTTCCTCGGGCAGCAGGATCAGATCGAGTTTCTCCAGTGAATCCTGGATCGCTTCGGACATGCTCGTATCCCAGCTGAACTCGAGCACCACGTCGCTGACCCCGGCGCGGCTGATGCTCGAGACCCGGCGCAGGCCTCCGACCACACCGAGGGCCTCTTCGACCGGGCGGCTGACGTCATTTTCGACTTCCTCCGGGGCCGCGCCCGGATATTCCGTGCGCACAGTCAGGGTCGGATACGACAGCTCCGGCATCAGGGTCACGGGCAAGCGCCCGTACGAGAAGTATCCGAAGACCACCACCGCGACGAAAACCATGGTGATCGCCACCGGCCGGCGGGTCATGAAGCTGGAGAGCCGGTTGTCGGTCGTCTGGTTCATCGCTCGACAGAAATCCTAGTAACTCGCCAGTTTCGCTTTGAGAAAGTCGTCGGACGAATCGCTGATGAGCTCGATCCAGATCGGAAAGTGGTCGGACATTTGGTTCTTTCGCCAAGGGTTCTTGAAATATCGCTCCAGTGCGGAAGCGTCCAGGTCCCGGCTCCCGGTGTAGTGGTGCTTCATGTACTTTCGGTAGGTCCTGTGCTGACCATCTCTGTAGACATAGTCGAAAACCGGGAAGACCCCGCCGTTCTCTTGGCCCTCCGCGTTGATCGCGACCTTGAAGTAGTCGTTGCTGGTCAGAAACAGACGGTCGTAGACCTCGGTCTGCGACGCGTTGGTGTCGACGCCTCGAAGGCTCTCGACTTCTCGAAAACCCGCCTTTTCGATAAGCTCAAGCGTTGGGTCGTCTTTGTTCGCTCCTTGGTAGAAGTTGAAATCGCCCGCGACAATGACGTTCTTGTTCCAAAGAGTGCCCGCAGACGTCTTTACATCGAGTGCGGCCAACAGCAGCTTGACTTCTTCCCGGCGATACTCGATGTCGTCTGGGTCGTCTCCCGGGTGCAGATGCAGGTTGACCAGCGAAAACGTCTTCCACCCTCCACGAAAACCAGTCATGAAGGGCGTCCGTTTGAGTTGCTTGACCTTCGACCCCGCAGTCAAGTCGGGCCACAGCACGATTTCTCCCGCCAGCCCTGCGAACTGGATCCGCTTCTTGTTGTAGACGTAGGCGGCTCGCTCTGAGTTGCCGGAGTCGCCCTCGGTAATGTCGTTGACCAGATAAAACCAATCCTCACCCAGAAGCTGCATCAGCGTATAAAGATCTTTGAGGCCGCGCTTGAGTTCCTGAATCACGACCAGATCGAAACGGGCGATGATCTCGGCGATGTAGAAAAAGGCCTCTGGAAGACGCTGGGTCGTGTGACCGAACTCCTTGATGTTCCAGCTCGCAATCAGCAGATTCTGGTCGCTCTTCTTGGTCGCGACCCTCTTGGAGAGACCGGCGCGCAACCGCAAGAGGTTCTTGATGGTCCTCTTCTTCTCCGCGACCTTCATTTGCGGGAAGACGAGAGCATAGTCCTTCTTCTTCAGGTCAACCGCAGGACGTAGGTCGTTGTAACTCGGCACGGGTCAGCCCTCCGCGGCCAAGCCGTCTTCCAGGCCGCCCTCCGCTTTGTCCGCTTTGTGCTCTTGCGCGCCAACCAGCCGCACGAGGGATCCATTCTTCAGCCCCGCCTGGCCGGCGATCACAATGCGGTCGCCGGCAGCCAGCGAGTCGCCCACTTCGATGTGGTCGCGGTCCTCGAGTCGAGCCTCGACCAACAACCGTTCGACGCGCTCGTTGCCTTCACCGTCGTCACTCTCTTCGCCAGGCTCGACCAGACGGAAGACGAAAATCTGATCGGCGTCGTAGATCAGCGCCTTCTTCGGCACCAGCACGGCGTCTTCGTGGACCTCGGTTACCAGCTCCACCGAAACATACATTCCGGGTAGAAGCGTCTCGGCTCTCGGAATCGCCACCGTCACCTTGACCGTGCCGCTTCTTGGATCGACTCGCGGGGCGATCCGATCGACCGATCCCAGCCGCTCGACGCCACGCGTGGCCTCGACCAGGAGGCGGGCATCGAGCCCGGGCCGGATCCGCCACAGCTCCTTCTCCGGTACATAGACCCGCGCCACGATCGAATCGAAATCGACGAGATCGAAAAGTACCTGTCCAGGCGTGACCTGGTTCCCCACGACGACGTGACGTTCGGTAACGGTGCCGCTTATCGAAGCCCGAACTTCGGTGTAACCGAGCTCGCGTTGGGCGTCTTTCAAGGCCAACTGGAGCTGCTCGAGCTCATAGGTGGCGTCGGTATAGGCCTGCTCGCTGATCAGCTGCAGCTGGTGGAGATTGGTTTGGCGGTCGTACTCGCGCTGCGCTTTGGCGAGCTGGCCCCGGGTGCGCCCGAGAGCCGTCCTGAGCTGGTCGTTTTGCAGGCGCAGGAGCACCTGCCCCTTGCGAACGTCGTCGCCCTCCTCGACCAGGAGCTGTAGCACGGGGAGTTGACCGGGCGCCTGGGATACCACCTGGACCTCGCTTTCGGCCTCGAGGTTGGTCGAGAATCGCAAGACGGTCTCGATTCGCCCACGACCCAAGTCGACAACTTCGATGGGGATGGCTTCTTCCTTTTCCTCATCCTCGTCTTGGTCGCCGTCTTTGCCTTTCTTGGCGCTCTCTTTTTTGCTCTCCTCGTCCGAGGTCGCTTGCTCGCTGCCGTCGGAGTCACTCGAGGAATTTCCGGAGCCCGAACAGGCCCCGGTCACGGCGAGTCCCAGCAACAGGAGCGTCAGCAACAGGCTGAGCGAAGTCGCCCGGCGCGGCGGCGCGAAAAATTCTTGCATTCGAAGTTCTTCCTTTCCCAAGAGGCCTAAACTACTACGTTTTCTCGGGCTGCCAGTTTTGCTGGTCCCGGGTTAAGCTCCCAAGAAATGATGGACCCTTCGAAGCGCCCGAGCGCCTGGAATCGGGCCCTCTCCATGGCCGAGCGCACGCCGCCCACGCGCAACCGCTACGTGGATTTTCTGAGGGCGGCGTCGATCATGGTCGTGGTAGTGGGGCACTGGCTGATAGCCGCCGCCTACGTGCACAACGGTAAGGCCGAGCTTGGCCATCTACTCGATCTCTCCCCTTGGAGCCACTGGTTGACCTGGGCGCTCCAAGTTATGCCCATCTTCTTCATCGTCGGCGGGTTCTCGAACTCAATTACCTGGCAAAGGGCCCAGCAGAGCGGAAAAACCTACGCCGAATGGCTGGACTCGAGGTTCCGGCGCCTGGTCGCGCCCGTGCTGCCACTACTGATTGCCTGGGGAATCCTGGGGGCCGGAGCCGGGCTCCTCGGAGTGGCACCGGCAACCCTGAGGATCGGATCTCAGGTGGCGCTGGTTCCCACGTGGTTCCTGGCCGTCTATCTGATGGTGATCCTGGCCGTGCCCTGGACCTATCGACTGTGGAAGAGCCTCGGGTTGGGCTCGGTCGCCGTTTTGGCGCTGGTCGCCGCACTTTTCGACGCCGTCGCCTTCGGAGCGTTTAGTGCGGGTGGAGACGGGGTCGCCTGGCTGCGATGGCTGAACTATGGATTCGTCTGGGCCGCAGTGCACCAGCTCGGCTACGCTTGGCGTGCCAAGCGGCTCACCGGCTGGCGAGCACCGGCGGTCGGCGCCGGCGGCCTGGCGGCCCTTCTGGGCTTGGTTCACCTGGGACCGTATCCGATCAGCATGGTCGGTGTCCCGGGTCAGGCGATCTCCAACAGCCTGCCGCCAACCATCGCCTTGCTCGCACTCGGCATGTTCCAGGGCGGGCTCCTGTTGGCCGTCGAGGGTCCTGCACGTCGCTGGCTCGACGGCCGGAGGGCTTGGGCGGCCACGGTCCTGGTCAACGCCAAGATCATGACGCTCTTCCTATGGCACTCCACTGTGATGGTGCTCCTTCTCGGCGCTCTCGTGGCGCTGGGCGGCCTCGGGCTCGGAATCGAGCCGGCCACCGGAATCTGGTGGTGGTCGCGCATTCCCTGGGTCGCGGTGCTGGCCGTTCTGTTGCTCCCGTTCCTGGCGGCCTTCGGCCGATTCGAGCGCGCACCTCGACCACAAGCCGGGGGGGGCACGACGCCCCGTGCCTGGAGACTGCTGCTGGGCTCGGTGCTGTTCTGCTTCGGAATCGCGCTGCTGGCTCTCGACGGAGTCGGGGGTGGCAGACTGGGGGTGCGTGTCGGCGTTCTGGCGTTGCCCTTCGTTGGTGCGGTGATCGGCGGCGTCGGGCGCGGATCCCGGAGCCGCTAGCAGCTCGCGGGTGTGGTCTGAATGCCGATACCGTCCCCCTTCCATTCGCGCACTTCGAAGCTCTGCACCAGCCTGCGCTGGAAGGACTGGGCCGGCTATCACGCGGTGTGCTCGTACCGAACTTGCCATGAGCCCGAGTACTTTGCCTTCCGACATGCCGCGGGATTGATCGATGTGACGCCGCTTTTCAAGTACGAGGTCTACGGTCCGGACGCGGCGGCGCTTCTGGCTCGGATTACGGTTCGAGACATCACCAAGCTGGGCGTCGGGCGCGTGACCTACCTGTGCTGGTGCGACGATGACGGCAAGGTGGTCGATGACGGCACCGTCTCGCGCCTCGAAGAGGACTATTTTCGGGTCACCGCAGCCGAACCGTCGCTGTCCTGGTTCGAGCGCATGGCTCGCGGCTACCAAGTCACGATTGAAGACAGCACCCAGCGCTGGGGCGCGCTGGCGTTACAGGGACCCAATTCCCGCGACATCTTGAAGCAGGTGTCCGATGCCGACATGGACGGTCTCGGGTTCTTTCGGGTCGTGCGAGCCCAGCTCGACGGCGTAGAGGCCTTCATTTCGCGCACCGGCTACACCGGCGACCTCGGCTACGAGATATGGGTCGATACCTCGGCTGGCTCGCCTGGCTCAGCTGGCTCAGGCACCGCCGCCGAGCGCGTCTACGATGCCTTGACCGAGGCCGGGCGGAACTTCGGCCTGCTTCCCGCAGGGCTCGATGCGATGGACGTAACCCGCATTGAAGCCGGCTTTATCATGAACGGCGTCGACTACTTCAGCGCCCACCACTGTTTGACCGAAATGCGCAAATCGTCGCCCTACGAGTTGGGCCTGGGCTGGACGGTCAAGCTCGACCGCGGACCCTTCGTCGGCCAGGCGGCGCTCGCGCGCGAGAAGCGAGCGGGGTCGGCGCGTCTCTTTGTAGGTCTCGACGTTGCCTGGACCGACTTGGAGCGGGTCTTCGCTGGCTACGGGCTGCCGCCCGAGATCTCCTCCGCGGCCTGGCGCGACGGGCGACCGGTCTACGATCGCGACGGGCGCTGGATCGGGCAGGCGACCAGCGGCGCCTGGTCGCCTGTGCTCAAGAAGAACCTGGCTCTAGCGCAACTCGAGGCTTCGTTCGCCACACCCGGGGAGCGCGTCGAGATCGAACTCACCGCCGAGTACCGCCGCCATCGCGTCACCGCCACGGTCGTCAAACCGCCGTTCTTCAATCCGCCCAGAAAACGAGCCTAGCAGCCATGAACCCGGCCCAGCGCAGCGGTCGCTACGACGCGGTGGTGATCGGCGGCGGTCACAACGGACTGGTCTGCGCCGCCTATCTGGCCAAGGCCGGGCGCAAGGTTCTCGTGCTCGAGCGCCGCCATGTCCTCGGCGGCGCGGCGGTGACCGAGGAGCTTCACCCGGGCTTTCACTTCTCGGTCTGCTCCTACGTCGTCAGTCTGTTCCGGCCCTCGATCATCCGCGACCTCGATCTTGCCAAACACGGTATGGAGATCATCCCGCTCGAGACCGCGTTTGCGCCCCGCATCGACGACTGCGGTCTGTGCCGGTGGTCCGATCCGGGGCGCACGCGCCACGAGATCTCGCGCTTCAGCGCTCGAGACGCCGAGATCTATCCGGAATTCAGCCTGACCATGACAAAAATGGCCCAGTTGGTCCGCAACATCATTGACTCACCGGCGCCCGACCCCACGTCGTGGAACCCGGCCGAGCTCTTCAGGCTTCTGCGACTGGGAAAAGAACTCCAGCGTGGCGGCGCCGAAAGCGTCGGCATGAATCTCAAGCTCCTGACCATGAGCGCGGTCGATTTTCTCGACCGATGGTTCGAGTCCGAGGTCCTCAAGGCGGTCATGTCGGTGAGCGGAATCATCGGAACCTTTCTCGGAGTTCGTTCTCCGGGCACCGCCTACGTCCTGCTCCATCACTACATGGGCGAAATCGACGGTGCCTTCCGATCCTGGGGCTATTCGAAAGGCGGCACCGGCGGCATCTCTCTCGCCTGCGCGCGCGCTGCGGAAAGCTTCGGCGCCGAGATCCGCACCGGCGCCGGCGTCGAGAGGGTGCGGATCAAGAACGGCCGCGCCACCGGCATCGTACTGGCTAACGGCGACGAGATCGAAGCCAAGACCGTGATCTCGAGCTGCGACCCGCGGCTGACATTCTTCGGCCTGGTCGGGCGCGACCACCTCGATGGCGACTTCGTCGAGCAAATCGAACGCTACAAGCTGCGCGGCTCCTCCGGAAAAGTGAACCTGGCGGTCGATCGGCTGCCCCGATTCCACGGCCGCGAAGGCACCGACTTCCTCCGCGGCGACATCGCCATCGCGCCCAGCATCGACTATCTGGAACGCGCCTACGACCAGGCCAAGTACGGCGAGTTCTCCGAGCGTCCGTACTTGAACGTGGTGATTCCTTCGATCATGGATCCCAGCGTCGCGCCACCGGGTCAGCACGTGATCTCGATGTTCGTCCAGTACGCGCCGTACGACATCAAAGAAGGCCCCGAGAACTGGCCTTCCAAGCGGCAAGCCTTCGGCGACACGGTCGTCGATACCCTGGCTGAGTATTGCCCGGGCTTGAAGGAGTCGATCCTGTACCGCCAGGTGCTCACACCCTGGGATCTCGAGCAGGAATTCGGGCTCAGCGAGGGCAACATCTTTCAAGGCGAGCTCAGCCTCGAGCAGCTTCTTTTTCAGCGCCCGGCGGCAGGCTGGGCGCGCTACCGGACGCCCATCAAGAATCTGTGGATGTGTGGCTCGGGCACTCATCCCGGCGGCGGGCTCATGGGAGCGCCCGGGCAACTCGCGGCGCTGTCGATGCTCGGTTCGAGGCAGACATGAGCGAGCGCTACGACGTGATCGTCATCGGAGCGGGCCACAACGGCCTGACGGCCGCCGCGCTGCTCGCCAAGAAGGGCCGCCGGGTGCTCGTGGTCGAGGCGCGCCCCCTGGTCGGAGGTCTCGCCGCGGGCGAGGAATTCCACCCGGGCTACCGGCACACCGGCCTGCTCCACGACACCTCCCGCGTCCGGCCGTGGGTGGTCGAAGCGCTCGACCTCGTACGACACGGCCTCGCGCGGAGGGCTCCGGCTGATCTTCTGGTGCCGCAAGCAGCCGGCTCGGGGCTGGTGCTCTCGAGCTCCGGGCTCTCCGGCTCTGGGGCCGCCTCTGGTGCCGGCACGACCGCCTACTCAGCCGCAGACTCGAACGATCTCTCGCCCTCCGACCGCGACGGTCTCGCGAGATTCAGCGGCTTCCTGACCCGGATCGCTCCCGCGCTCAGACGTTTTCTCGACCGATCACCTCCCGATCTGGTCGAGACCGGCGCCCGCGACCTGCTCCAGCTGGGTCTTGCCGGGCTGGCTCTGCGCCGGCTCGGCAAGCGCGACATGATGGAAGTGCTGAGGATCGTCACGATGCCGGTCGCCGACTGGCTGGGCGAGTGGTTCGACTCCGACCTTCTCCAGGCCGCTCTCGCCGGACCGGCGGTGTACTGCACCTATTCCGGGCCTCGATCCCCGGGAAGCAACGCCAACCTGGTGCTATCGGCCGTGGCAGCCGATCGGCCGGTCGTCGGCGGCCCGCAGGGGCTGGTCACCGCCCTGGAGAGAGCGGCCCGCGCCCTGGGCGTCGAGATTCGTTGCGGAGCTGCGGTCGAGCGGATTCTTCTAGAAAGCGGCGGGCCCGAAGGACACCGGGTATCCGGAATCGAAATCTCGGGAGGCGAGCAGATCGCAACACGGGCCATAGCCGCGTCGTGCGACCCGAAGCAGCTCTTTCTGGATCTCTTGCCGCCGGCGGCTCTCGCCAAGAACTTCGAATCCGACCTCCTGAACTTCCGTTCACGCGGAACCGCGGCCAAGATCCATCTTGCCCTGTGCGCCTATCCGCAGTTCTCGTCACGCCCGGGTCAAGTCTTCGAACACGTGCGCACCGGCGAGAACCTCGACCAGCTCGAACGCGCCTTCGATGCGATCAAATACCGACGCGTCTCGGTGCGGCCCGTCCTCGACATCCGGTTTCCGACCGTCTCGACACCCGGCCTGGCGCCGGATGGTCACCACGTCGCGTCGATCCTGGTGAACTTCGCGCCGTTCGAACTGGATGGCGGCTGGACCAACGAGGCAAGGGGCGCACTCTACCGTTCGGTGATCGATGTTCTCGACGGCTATGCGCCCGGGATCGAAGAGCTGGTGGTCGGGCACGAGATCCTGAGTCCCGCGGACCTCGCCACCAGGTATCGGCTCACCCAAGGCCATCTCTTCCATGGCGAGCACGCTCTCGACCAACTCCTGATCCGGCCGGTGCCCCGGTGCGCCCGCTATGCTACGCCGCTGGCCGGCCTTTTCCTCTGCGGTTCGGGTAGCCATCCCGGCGGCGGTCTGACCTGCGCCCCGGGAGCGCTGGCCGCCCGCGTGATCGCGTAACGTATCCCTTCGGATATCCTCTCCCCCATGGACATCAAGACACTGTGTGTGACCGGCGCCGGCCAGATGGGGTCGCAGATCGCGATCCTAGGAGCCTTGGCGGGAATCGAAACCAAGCTTCACGACATCGACGAGGCCCAACTCGAAGCCGCGGTCGCCGCCAACAAGAAGCATATCCAGCGTCGTGTCGACAAAGGCAAGATGAGCGCCCAAGACATGACGGCGGCGTTCGAACGGATCGAGACCACCACTCAGCTGGACCGAGCGGCCGCTGGCGCCGATTTCGTGATCGAGGCCGTCGTCGAGCGTCTCGACGTCAAGCGCGAGGTCTTTGCCGAACTCGATCGCGCGTGCCCGGAGCACGCAATCCTCGCCACCAACAGCTCCTATCTGATGAGCTCCGAGCTCGCCGGCGCCACCTCGAGGCCGGACAAGGTCTGCAACATGCACTTCTTCTTTCCCCCGCTGGTGATGCGCTTGGTCGAGGTCGTGCGCGGAGAGGCGACGTCTGAGGCCACCCTCGCGACCACCGCCTCCCTGGCCCGGCGCATGGGCAAACAGGCGGTGCTGCTGCACAAGGAAATGCCCGGCTTTCTGGTCAACAGGATTCTGCGCGCGCTCTCGAACGAGGCTTACTTTCTGCTCGAGAACGGGGTTGCCTCGTTCGAGGACATCGACGCCGCCTGCCGACTGGGTCTCAACCACCCGTTGGGGCCGTTTCAGCTTTCCGATTTCTCGGGTCTCGACATCGGCTACAACGCCCGCATGGAGATCTTCAACCGGACCGGCCGGGAGGAGGACGCTCCGGCTCCTTCCCTGAAGCGCCGAGTCGAGCGCGGAGACCTCGGCCGCAAGACCGGCCGCGGCTTCTACGACTATTCGACCGATCCACCGACGCCGACCGACGACTGAACGGGGCACGGTCGGCACTAGGCCGACCGCTACAGCCGTCATGGGCCTTGTAGCGGTCGTGCTCGTCACGACCGTCCGAAAACAGTCACGTCCTCTTGTAGCGGTCGCGCTCGTCGCGACCGGAATCAGAAGGGGCATCTCTCCTCGAAGAGCACCGAATGTGGATACTCGCACCAATCCGCAACCAGTCCCGCTCGCACCGGATTCTCGACGATGTACTGCGCAACCCGGCGGCAGGATTCGCTCCTTCGCACGACGTGGTCGAAGTAGGATCTCTGCCAGAGTTTGCCGTCGTGACCATAGCGCCAGGCTATCCGCGTCGACACACTCTTGAATCGACCCACCAGGGCGCTGAAAGGCTCATTCTCGCCCACCACTAACCAATGCAGGTGATCGGGCATGAGGCACGCGGCCATGGTGCATGGGCTGGATACGATCAGGTCGAACGTCGCGGTCGCGAGCTCACTGGCGAGGAAAGCAGCGCGTCTCGCCCTCGTACAAACGATCACGTGAATCGGATATCCACACTCGTAATGGGCGATTGGCAGCCGTTTTCCGTGGTTGCCGTTCCAGGTGCGCAAATGGGGTCGTGTCACCATCCACTGAACAGACGCCTTGGGTGGCGGAAATCTGGCGAAGCGCGTGATTCGGTCGGGTGGCGGTCGAGATCCGGTCAGCACAGGGCCAACCGCTGCAGCTGTTATCCACCCGGGTGGCGACACTGGGCGATCTCGTGTTGTTGCTGTGCGGTGACCGCTGGATGATCCGGCTGTAAGGCCTCGCCCGGTCCTCCGACTAGCTGGACGTCCGTCTCGCTCCTCGAGTGCGTCAGATGCTCAGAAGGCGAAGACGGTTACGGCAGCGAGCCGCGCGTCGCTCCTGTGGGTGGCCAGAGCCATCGCGTAGCCCGCGGCTGATAGGCTGAGCCAGAGGCATAGGGAAACCGAATCTTCCGGCCGGGTCGATGAGACGTCTCCTTTTCAGCACCCTGTCACTTCTGCTCGTGGCAGAGGTCGTCACGGGGCAAACCCACGACTTCGAGCGCGAGCGCCGCGAGCTTCTGGACGAGGTTCGCTCGGGCGTGAGCGCCACTCGCCGCGAGTTGGGCAAAGACGCGCTCGACCCGCGAGTGCTCGAAGCGCTGGAACGGGTACCCCGCCACGAATTCGTGCCCGAAGCGGTGCGGCGCTACGCCTACCTCAACCGCCCGCTGCCGATCGGCTACGGCCAGACCATCTCCCAGCCCTACATCGTCGCGATCATGACCGATCTGCTCGAGACCGAGCCCGGGGACAAGGTGCTCGAGGTGGGCACCGGCTCGGCTTACCAAGCGGCAATCCTGGCCGAGCTGGTGGACAAGGT
>JADFQD010000022.1:25164-35936 GCA_022561975.1 Acidobacteriota bacterium | reverse complement strand
GGGGGAGCTGAAGTCTAGTACTCTAGCTTCGTGGCCACCTCGCTGCTCCCGAAGTTAGAGAGTCGCTCGTACACCGGATCAACCTCTCTCCTAGCTTTCTCGGCAGCTTTCTGCTCCTTGACCCAAGCGAATAGTTTCCGCAATATGGATGCACACTTCTTGGGACCTCGAACACCTGCCGACTGAGGCAGATTAGGCTCACAAGTTCGAACATCGTCCTGGGAATGGCACACTTGCCGGGACCGGCAGATAAGACCCCCTAGACAGACAGAAGGCACCCCGGTTGGGCTGTCTTCTTGTTTCCGTCTGCAAGCCACGTTCTCGTGGCTCATGTCCACCACGTGCCAGGACTCGAACTAATTTTGCTGGGTGGTAAAATTGAAGCATGCATAAATGCTTCATTTCCTACCACAAGACAGACGAGCAGGAGGTGTCTGACTTTGTGACTGAATTCGATGAGGGCCGAGAGGTTTTCATCGCGCGCGCGATCGGTGTAAGTCAGGACATTATTGATAGTGATGACTCCAATTACATAATGAGAAAGGTTCGCGAGAAATACTTGACCGACTCTACTGTGACAATTGTCATGATCGGCCGGTGCACATGGTCTCGCAGATTTGTGGATTGGGAAATCGCATCGTCTCTTAGAAATGATCCAAACAACAAGCGTAGTGGCCTTATGGCGATCACTCTTCCGTCCGTGAGTAGTAGCTCGCGTACGCTACCAGCACGACTCAAGGACAACTGGAAAAGTGAAAGCGGAGGATACGCACGGTGGTGGAAATACCCGAGTAGTGCGACTGGACTCGAGGACATGATCGAAGAAGCGTATGACGCACGGGACACGCTTGGCCATCTGGTAGACAATAGTAGACGGCTCTTCGGCTCTAACCGAGACTGCTAATTAGGCCGCAAGAACACAGAGGCTGGCCCTCTTGCCGGTAGGTAGGTTTTCGGCAACCGTCTTGGTATTACTAGCTAATACCAAGAGATGTATGTCATTAGACAAAGACGAGCAAGAGTCGTTTGAGCGACTTCGAGAGGTCTATCCTGATGCCACCGAGGAGAAGCTCAAGGAAGCACACCGCAGGCTATCTGCCTACGTGCGCTTGGTGCTCAGGATTCAAGAGCACCTCGAACAGGAACGAGATCTTGACTAATGATTGAGAATCCGTAATGTGACCGGTAGACAGATTCTTCAATCTGACTACCGGCACACAGTGGCTAAAGACTTGGCCTTTGTGTGCCGGATAGGCAGAAAGGAGACCTCAATGGCAACTTCACAGGAGAGCTCTGCCGATAACAAACCTGCATTCGAGCACGGCCGCCTGGTTGTCCACCCTGGTGCACTCGCCGCGCTGGAAGCATCTGGCGAGCTCGTCGATGGCTATGTCGAGAGACATGTCCGTCGAGATTGGGGCGTGATTCCAGAAGAGGATCGCAAGGAGAACGAGCTTTCAGTGCGGGAGGGCTATCAAATCCTCTCCGCCTATCGAACGCACAAGAGCACTCTGATCTGGCTGGTCACAAGCAGAGACCGTTCGCGAACCGACATCCTCCTTCCAGAGGAATACTGATCGCTCGGTACCTGCTACCCCGATGAACGCACGGTTCGTCGGGGTTCATTTTTTCTATGCAGCTCGTTCTGTTAGAGCCTGGTACACAAGATCAGATTCTTCACCTGCCTTCTCGGCAGCTTTCTGCTCCTTGACCCAACCCAAGAGTTTCCGCAATATGGAGGCACACTTCTTGGGACCACGGATACCTGACGCCTGCGGCAGATTAGGACTACAAGTTCGAACATCGTCCTGGGAATGGCACCCTTCTAGAACGCACGGCGAAAAGGCGAGCTCACTGAAAGGGAACGCCAGCTCAACAGAGAGCTTGTTTCCCGAGAGCGTCCGGTTCGAACTCACCGTTCTGATGAGCTCGCGCCGATGAGCATCGGTTCCCGAGTCGTAGCTCTGTAGAGCGTCCGCTGCGAGTTCGAGCGCTCGTTGGGCTCGGTCCGTTGTGGACTCGGGATTGGACCGCAGCTCGTTGAGCCGTTCCCGCTTGCGGAGCCGTTCAGCAAGGACGGCTTCCTTGGCAGCGGTGAAGGTGTCACGGTCTATGTCCCCATCGACGTAGGCTGTCGTGAGACGAACGAGACGACTCTGGACGTTGCCGATGTCCCGCTCGAGCGCCGGCAGCTCAGCCTCGACCTCCTTCACTTGGTTTTGCCGGTGGGCATCGATCTCTTGGCGAAGCCAAGTGAACTCCTTCGGGTCGAAACGGAGTCGGGCAAGAAGCCGCCGGACGTGTGCACCGATAGCATCCTCTCGGACGCTTCGCGAGGGGCATCCCGCCTGATGGCAGCGGTAGTAGACACGGCCCTTCTGCCGTTCACCGACGAGGCACCGCTCACAGTGCCGGCAGCGAAAGAGCTTTCGGAAGAGGTAGTCGTGTCGCACCTTGCGCTTGACCGCCTTGTCGGCGAGCCGACGCTGAACGTCCTCGAAGAGCGAGCGTGGTACGAGCGAGCGGTGCTTTCCTTGGAATGTCTCGCCGGTGCTCGGAAGGCGCATGAGACCCGTGTAGAAAGCATCGTGCAGAATCGCACCGAGCTTGGGCTTGTGCACTCGCTTGCTCCCATTCGTGCGCAGACCGCGTCTGAACATCTCGTCCGAGAGCGTTGCCAAGCTGTACTCACCCGTCGCATAGAGTTCGAAGACCTGTCGGATAAGCGGTCCCGTGCTCGGCTCGACCGTCTTGGGTTTACCGGGCCCGGCGTCGCGATAGCCGAGCGGCGCCCGGAAGGGGTAGATCCCTTGCCGTAGCCGGCCGTGCTGGCCCTTCTTCGTCTCATCGCTGAGGTTGCGAACATAGTCGGCCGCCACGACAGCCTGGATATCGGCGGCGAGCCGTCCTCCTCTCGTGTTGAGGTCCAAGCTCTCATGGGCGAAGTGGATCTGGCCCTCGTCCATGAAGGGACCAAGGTCCGCCCAGTCGCGGAGATTGCGCGCGCTGCGATCGATCTTGTGGATGACGAGACCCTCGGCGTCACCTTTGCGTAGGCGCTTGAGCGCTTCGGCGAAAATAGGTCGGCCTCTCTTCGCCGCCGTCTCGGTCTCTTCGAACCATTCGCCGATCGTGAGGTCGTGGCGCGCCGCGTATCGCAGGATGGCTTCCCGCTGCTCGGTGAGCGACACACCCTCTCCCTGTCTGGCCGTCGACACTCGGACATAACCGAAGTATCGGTTCATAGGACTCGTTGATTGTTAGGGACTGATAATCGTCGACCAGGGTCATCGTAGGCTTCCGAGGTAGCCTCGTCAACGTCTTGGCTTT
The DNA here is from genome assembly GCA_022561975.1 of Acidobacteriota bacterium. GTDB lineage: Bacteria > Acidobacteriota > Thermoanaerobaculia > Multivoradales > JAHEKO01 > CALZIK01. Next base: position 32,606 of record JADFQD010000022.1, on the reverse strand, counting down.
CCATGTGCTCTTGGATGCGCAGTACGAGCCGCACGTACGCGCTGAGGCGCCTGTGTGCCTCCTCGCGCTGTTCGCGCGTGGCGTCGGGGTAGAGATCCTCGATTGAGAGCGACATGTGGCCAGCATGGCCGGTGGAGGAGTTCCCGGCGAGGTGGCGGAATCTACCTGATGAGGCAAGTGCCGCTGTCTTTGCGGGCCGCGATAGGTCCGTACCCTTGATGGCATGTGCATTGAGAACTTCGAGAACCGAGCGCGTGGGTACGCCGAAGCGCTTCCAGGGATTATCCGTGCGACCCTCATGGACCACGGCGTGTCTTCAACCGTGGTCGATGACCGGCTGATCGGCTGGGACGGCAACTACATCACCGTGCCTGTACGTGGGCGCGCAGGCCGGATCGTCTTCTTCGAGCGCTGGGATGCAGCTGGAATCGGCAAGCCGGTCGATGATCTGGAGTACGTCGAGCTCTTCGGCTGGGACGTCCTCGAGCGGAAGCCCAGCCGCCTGGTGATCGCCGAGGGCATCCACGAGGCCCTGTCAACGGCGGTTGAGAAGGGCGAGATAGCGGCGATCTGAGCGCGTTTCCTGGTTTCAGGAGATCGGCATCATCCTCGGCGCGCAGGAGCGCGCCAAGTGCGTGTGGGGGGGTGTGAGAATGGAGAAACCGGCGGTGGCTTGTCCATACGGGAGATGCCGACCGCCGGGAGGTCTGGGGGTGGAGCCCCAGGAGGTGAGTATCTCTCTGCGAAGGGGTTCTCGTCCAGGCCTTGGTCGAGGTTTGGGTCGTGGAGCGCCGTCCGGATTGCCGCCGTTACGTCTGCGATGGATGTCGGCGGACGGTCTACATCTGCTCGTGGTGCGACCGGGGGCATCGCTACTGCTCGAGTCGGTGCCGTGAGACAGCGCGGCGCCAGACCCTGCGTTCGGCCGGTCGTCGCTACCAGCAATCGCGGCGTGGGCGGCGTCTCCATGCCCGCCGTCAGCAGAGCTATCGGGAACGGAGAGAGAAGAAAGTGACGCATCACCCTTGCCACACTCAGAGGGAGTCTGCGACGGTCGCGGCATGCGTACGCGAAGGAGTCCTCAGGCACCAGCCCCTGGCCTTGGAGCCTCCCAAGGGTCAAGAGTTACGGTGCGGGGTCTGCGGCGAGGCGTGCGAGGGGGTTATCCGGCACGATTTCCTGCGCTGCCGGCGCCCGCGGAGGGCCCCGGGAGGTCGGGGGCATGATCTCGCAGCGTTTGGCGGCCGAGATCCGTCGTCTGTCTGAGATCGAGGGCTGGCGCAGAAACACGATCGCGCGCCACCTGGGCGTACACCACAGCACGGTCACCCGTGTACTCGCCCGGCAAGGGCTGGCGAGACCTGCCCTCGCACCTCGACCCTCGATGCTCGACCCGTGGGTGCCCTTTGTCCGGGAGACCTTCGAGCGCTATCCAAGGCTTGCAGCGAGCGTGGTCTATGAGATGGTCAAGCAGCGCGGTTATCCCGACGGTCCGGATCACTTCCGCCATCGCGTTGCCGAGCTGGGTCTGCGGCCGCGAAGGGCGTCGGAAGCCTTCTTCGAGCTACGCACGCTGCCGGGTGAACAGGCCCAGGTCGACTGGGCGCACTTCGGTACGCGCTCGGTCGTGGGCGGCGAGCGCCGGCTCTACGCCTTCGTCTTGGTGCTGAGCTACTCGCGGGCCTTTTACGTGCGGTTCTTCTACGACGCTCGTCTGCCGAGCTTTCTCACGGCTCACGTCGAGGCCTTCGGCTTCCTCGGTGGCTGTGCCAAGGTTCTTCTCTACGACAACTTGAAGAGTGTCGTGCTCGAGCGTCAAGGCTCGGGCGTTCGCTTCCATCCCCGGTTTCTCGAGTTCGCTGACTACTACGGCTTCGAACCGCGGCCGGTCGCCCCGCGCCGAGGCAACGAGAAGGGACGCGTCGAGCGCGCGATCCGCTATCTGAGGACTTCGTTCTTTCCTCTGCGCAGCACCTTCGATCTCGACACACTCAACCGAGAGGCGCTCACCTGGTGCGGTGAGCGCTCGATCGAGCGCCCCTGGCCTCAGGACCGGCGGCGGACGGTCGAGCAAGCCTGGCTCGAAGAACGCTCGCACCTGCTCTCGTTACCGAGCGAGCCCTTCCCTTGCCACGAGTGGGTCGAGGTCATCGCCCGGCGCACGCCCTACGTCATCTTTGACACCAACCGCTACTCGATCCCGCCCGAGCGCGTCGGTCGCTCGCTTACACTCGCCGCTGAGATCGATCGGCTACGTCTCTTTGACCGCCAGGAGCTCATTGCCGAGCACACGCGGTGCTGGGACAAGGGCCAGGTGATCGAGGATCCTCGGCACCTCAAAGCACTACGCCAGACCAAGCGAGCCGCCCGCCGCCATCGCGACCAACACCACCTGACCCGCGCCGTCCCACAGGCCGAAGAGCTGCTACGGGCTCTCGCCGCTCGACAACAGCACCTCGCCGGCGCCGTCTCGCGGCTCACCGAACTCTTGGCCGAGGTCGGCCCCCGGGAGCTTGGCCTTGCGGTGGCCGAAGCGCTCGAGCGCCAAACGCCCGACCCCGAGAGCCTCCGGCTGATTCTCGACCGGCGGCGCTACGAGCAAGGTCTTCGCCCCGCTGTGGCAGTGAAACTCCCCGACGACCCCAAGATCCGCGACCTGGTGGTCACACCCCACCGACTCGCCGACTACGACCTTGACGACGAAGAGGACGAGACAAACGATGCCTGAGCGCAAAGACCGGCTGCGAGAGCGCGTGGAAGCACTCAAACTCCATGGGGTGCTGGCCCATTGGGAGGAGATCTCGGATCAGCCCTGGCTCGTCCCGCTGGTTGAGTGGGAGGAGGCCGAGCGGATTCGCCGGGGGCTCGAACGGCGCCTCAAACAGGCTCGGCTCGGCAGCTTCAAGCCGCTCGCCGATTTCGACTGGTCCTGGCCCAAGACAATCGATCGCGCCCAGATCGACGAACTCTTCCGCTTCGAGTGGCTCGCTCGGGGACACAATCTCGTTCTTGTCGGACCCAATGGCACGGGCAAGACCCTGATCGCCAAGAATCTCGCCCATCAAGCCGTGCTCGCCGGCAACACGGTGCGATTCTTGACCGCCTCGGAGCTTCTCAACACCTTGGCCGAACAGGACTCCTCGATCAGCCTGCGGCGCAAGCTCGCTCTCTATGCCCGCCCTCAGCTTTTGTGCATCGACGAACTCGGGTACTTGAGCTATGACTCGCGTCACGCCGATCTGCTCTTCGAGGTCGTCTCGCGGCGCTACGAGAAGAAATCCATCCTCATCACCACCAACAAGCCGTTTGCCGAGTGGGGCGAGGTCTTCCCCAACGCCACCACCGTGGTGACCATCGTCGATCGGCTGGTCCATCGCTGCGAACTCGTCGCCCTTGACGGCGACTCCTACCGGCTCAAGGAGTCCAAACAAGACGCCAACAAGCGCGCCGAGAGGCGCCGCAAGATCTCGCGGCGAAGCTAAGCCCCTGACCGTGAGGTGCAACGAGTATCTCGCCGCGGCTCTACGCCTCTACCTCGAAGCGCCCGACACGCCCTCACGACCATCGCGCCGCGACCGGGCTCTTGCCCACGATCTCTGCCGGCAAGGGGTTCCGCTCGATCACTTGGCCCACGCCATCCGGATCGCGACCCTGAGAAGGCGACTCGGGCACCGGCCACAACCCGAGCCCATCCACTCGCTCGCCTACTACCGCACCGTCCTCGAGCGACTCACAGCTGAAGATCTCGACCCCGGATACATCGACTACGTCCAGCAGAAATACCGACGCCTCCGCCCTAACCAGCAGTCCAACACCCAAACCGCGGCCTCGAAACCGGAACCCCGCGCTTTCTGACCGCCGTTAACAAGGCCCTCGTGCTCGAGTCGCAGGGCATACCAGCCATCTCAGCAAGCGGCTCGGGGAGGTTCTTCAAGTCGCGCGAGTGGGGGCCTCTGCTTCAGCGGATCTCCGAGGTCGTGCTTGCGTACCGGCGTGGCGACCGGGAAGAGCGCCACAAGTACCTCCTCTCACGTGGGGAGGTCCGCCGTCGAGCTCGCCGAACCGTTCCGCACGCTCACCTGCTCCAATGGCCTGCGGCCGTCGGCAGCGACGGCGGAGCCTTCGTCTTCTTCGCCGAGAACCGTCGAACCATCGTGGACTTCGAGCGCCTGCTCCCGGACTCGTGAAACGGTTGGGCCAACTCTCGTTTCCCGTACCGCAGCGATCGAACCCGATCTACGGTCGCGTCTTCTTTGCGCTCAGGAGACAGTTCGGGCTGTCTGCGCCTGAGTGTCTCTTGCTCGACGTTGTCGACACGCTCTCGCGGCGCACCGGCTGGTGCTTCGCGTCTCGTGCATACCTGGCAGGACTTCTCGGCGTTTCCAGTCGTTCCGTACAGCGCATGCTCGCCCACTTGCTCGACCGCGGCCTGGTCGAGCGCCATTCGCAGATCGCACGGCAGATTCGCCCGTCTCGCCGTTGGCACGATGCCAGGGCGTCAGCTCTCCGGTGACACGTTGTCCGGCGAAGGGCGACACTCCGTCACCCATATATCAAGAGAGATATAAAAAGAGATACCAAACGCGGCTTTGCCGCGACCTGCCGGAAGCGGCAGGTTGATCCGTCTTTACCCCCCCTTTCGGTGCTCTTCTCTATCCGTACCATGAGTACTAGGAATATGAATAGTTCTTTACACAATTACCTCAAGACCCACCGCAAGCGTACCGGTCTCTACCAGGGGCACGTTGCACGTCTCCTCGGAGGTCGAACCGAGACCATCGTGGTTCGTCACGAGAAGGCACAGAGGGTTCCCTCGCTCAAGGTCGCCCTGGCGTACGCCATCGTCTACCGCACTTCCGTCGACGAGCTCTTCGCCGGCCTCAGGGAGGAGACGGAGAGTCAGGTCCGGGAGCGTGCGGCGAAGCTCCTCGAAGTAGTCGAGGACGAGCTTCTCCGAGAGCACTTGAAAGGGCTCGTAGACGACCCTGACATTCGACTGGTTCCATGCGAGGAGTGATCCGCACCGTCGGCATCGACCCTATGCGCCGGGGGCTTTGCTTCGCCGTCATCGAGAGCGAGGAGAGACTGCTCGGCTGGGGTTGTACGGGCGCGCCACGGCTCCTCGCGCGGTACGTACGCAAGGCCATCTGGAAGCTCCTCGACGAATACGACCCTGACTACGTGGTCCTCGAAGCACCGGAGGGCTCCCGGCGCGGTCGCCGAGCTCGCCGAGCCATCGAGATCATTCAACACGAGGCTCTGGAATACGGCTCAGGTGTGCGGCGCGTCTCACGACGCGATGTACAGCGGGCCTTCGCTTCAAACGGCACGAGCAAACACGAGATCGCGCAGGCCGTCGCTCGGCAGTTTCCTGAGCTTCGACGTTCGCTGCCGCCACGGCGCAAGCTCGGCGACAGCGAGCGAGAGCGGATGAACGTCTTCGACGCCGCAAGCTTCGCCATCACCACCCTGCCAGGTATCGAGGTCGATCGCTGGAACGCGGCCGGCTAGTTCACATTGCGCACGCGAAGAGTTGACCTAGGCCGCTGACCCAGCGGTTTCCGTCCTCCTCGCGTCACCTATCCACCAGTTCTTCTCACAAGAAAGGAGGTTCGCATGCGCGAACCACAGGGGAGGCGTGTTTCCCGACAGACCCAGAATGAGGAGGTGGTGCGGTGAACGCTGCAGACCTCCGCCACTTGATCGCCCTGAGCATCCGTAGGACTGCCCACGAGTTCTCGGTTCTTATTCATCCCGAAGACGTCGAGGACCTGACGCAGGACGTCCTGCTTCGGCTCTGGGAGCGGCAGCCCGAGTGCGCTCCTGAGTGCAGGACGGCGTACATTCGCCGGGTCGCCCGGAATCTCACCGTCGATGCTCTCCGTCGGAGGGGCGCTGCTAAGCGCTCCGACAGCCGGACGTTCCGGCTGGACGATGTGACCAACCTACGCGACCGCTCTCCAGGTCCGCTCACCCTTCTCGTCGCTCGTGAGGAACTCCAGCAACGTATCACCGCGTGCCGCAGGCACTTGTCCGATTCGCAGCTGCACATCTTCTTCTTGGTCTACCTCAACGACCTGAAAACCAAGGAAGCGGTCCGAATCACCGGCCAGTCCATCTCGGCAATCGACAGCACGATTTATCGCGCCCGTCGCCGGCTGAGGGAGAACGGGATCCACGTAAAGGAGAGGATCAGATGAGTTCACAGAGCTACGCCAAGCGGCCACGCTCCGTCCTCATTCGCGAGATGCCTATGGACGAGCGACCGAGGGAGCGACTGCTACGCTACGGAGCTTCAGCGCTCTCCAATGCCGAGCTGCTGTCGATCCTGTTGCGGAGCGGCCGGCCTGGCACCTCAGCCATCGACCTTGCGCGGGAGCTGCTTCGCCAGTCCGGTGGCCTTGCGAGCCTTGGTCGGGAGATGCTGCCTGGCAATCGCATCGTCGGCGTTGGACCCACGAAGATTGCCGTAGTGCTGGCCGCTCTTGAGCTCGCTCGGCGTCTGGCACGAAGCGAGATGCCCGACCGCGAGCCAATGAGTCAGCCGGCGGAGGTGGCGAGCTACCTAGCGCTGCGGTACCAGCTCGGAGATCAGGAGGTGATGGGCGGTCTCTACCTCGACACAAGGAATCGGCTTGTCGCCGAACAGGAGATCTTTCGCGGTACGCTGAACCGGGTCGCAGTCGAGCCAAGAGCAATTCTGAAGTTCGGCCTACTCCAAGGCGCAGCCGGGATCATTCTCTTTCATACACACCCAAGCGGTGACCCGTCACCCTCTGCCGAAGATCTCGCGTTTACGAGGCGGCTGGCGGAGGCCGGAGAGGTAGTTGGAATTCGACTCATAGACCACATCATCCTTGGCAGCCCAACGAGCTGGGTCTCGCTGCGGCAGCGGGGTGGGTGGTAGGTGCACGCCTCCAGCTCGTCGCTGGAGGCGTTTTCTCTGCTACCGACCAATGCACACCCCCCCGTGTAAGCTAGACGCCACCATGCTACCCTATGAACGGTTGCTTTGAGCGTGCTTCCTTATGCACCGATACCGACTGTGGATAGTCGAGCTTGACAGCACAGCGGGCGGCGCTCAGTATGAGGAATAGACATAGGATTCTTGTTCAGGAGTGGTGATCTCCTTCTCTTCGGGAGGGGCGCCATCCGCTTCTCCTAGTGATCGAGGCACCCTCCGGTTAGGAGAAACGCATGAAGTCTCAGAGAGAAGCGCAGGAAGAACAAGTCCGGCTGCAACTGTGGGCCGAGGACTCAAATGCTGGCGAAGATCTCGAACGAGCCCTCCAAGAGGCTGGCTTTCAAGTAGAGCGGTTCTATGCAGAATCCTCAAAGCCCGTCGTGATCCGAGAGGGTGTCACGTTCGCAGGCTACGAGCAGATCTTTTGGAACTTCCTCGACCCCACCTCAGCGTAGCAGCTAGCATTCCCGCCCTGTTC
>JADFQD010000022.1:0-25154 GCA_022561975.1 Acidobacteriota bacterium | reverse complement strand
AGTGAGTTTTCAGGTAAGCTGTTTGGAAGGCTATAAAAGCATACGCGGCCGAGTGCGCCTTGTTAAAGGCATACTTCGCGAACTCAACACTATGCGTTTGGTGCTGCTAAGTTCCATCACCGGCCAGAACACGAGAGCTGTAGCCGACCGCTTGGCGACGTATCTCGCTGGCCTTGACAAGGTACTGCTCCACCCTGCGTTTGCTGCTGACGAGCAGATCAACACACATGGCGACGTTCTTTGGCTCAAAGTCGAGACTCTGCTCCCGACGCTGGCCGCGCAGCACCCACTCCTTCGGCACAAGCGCGGAGGAGAACCCACCCTGCCACAAGTGTTATGCCTGCCAGCTACAGATCTCCGAGAGTACTGCCATCGCGCTTTCGAGCAATCAGTACAATTGGCAACCGACATCGCCGTTGACCTCGCTATTCTCAGTCTTCATCCCGTTCTCCTCCACCAAAAGACCGGCGAATTCCTGGGCGTTTACAGTGCTCGAGCTGTCGAAGGCGCATGTGATCGGCACAGGACGTCGATTGAGCGCATCGTATCTCTGCACGACGATGTCTATGACATGCACCTTCGCCTTCTTTCGCCGGGCAAGCTCTTCTACCCTCCCATGGTGCGCCAGAAGAAACTGAAAGGCGACAAAAAGGAAAGCCGATATTACGAGCGCTTGCCCCAACTCGATTTCGACCAACAGCATCTGCTGCTCGAGTGGCGCGCATACGAGCTCGCCGAGGCCAAACGGCTGTCATCGGCGCTTACCAAACCACACTTTCTCGTACACCAGAAGGTGCGGAGTTCGACGTTCTGGCAGGTAGTCGGCGAACGTCGGCATTCTGTATACCTCTCGCATCCGATCAGCCAGCCCCGCAGGGACATCACCGGTCAGGCTGATCCTGAGAAATGCAAGATACCAGATCCCAACAGGGGTTGGGACTTCATTCGACGATGCAATGAGCTAGCAGACCGTCTGGGCAGCCGTCTACCGCTCGTTGAGCCGACGAATATTGACGAACTCCGTATCGATTACGACCAGATCCAAGAGCTGACCGACCACGACCTTCGTGAGCACGTCTTGCCGACCTTATCTCCTCGATGGCCGGTAACCAGCGTACCGCGCCTGTCTGAGGTTCCCACCGAACAAGAATGTAACGCGCCTTTATCCAAGGTCCCGGTTCCGCACTTCGAGGGGGGTCTCTTCGAATACTCGGGCGAACATCTCGGGCACCTGGCCAGTTCGCTACGATTTCTCGGGCAGAGTATCAAGCGCCAGATCGCGTGTCGTGACTACACGCTCGCGAGCCAAGCCTCACTAGTTGTCGCATTCGAGCCGTTCTCTCTTCCAGATTCACCTGCGGCGAGCGGCGGGGTGAAAGATGAAATTGCAGAAGCGAGTAATAGGAGCGAAATGGGCCTGCAGCTTTGTTCGCCGGCAATTATCGTGTTGCATCCGTATTCGCAGGAAAAGGCTCGTCGGCGCATGGTGTTCGACAAGAGATGGGATGCGGAGATCGAGGCGACGTTCGGCGGCCAAGATAGTCCCAAGTTGAAAGAGTTTCGTGAGCGGGCGCGGCATATCATCATCAACGCACCGTACGCTATTGATGTCGACGATACAGCGGCTGATATCGCCGGACTTGTGCTGGACCTGAAGATAACGGCCGATCCAACAGAACACGACTCCAGCTTAGGGAGCGATCCGCTGAGTCGCTCGGACGATGCCATTGAAATGTTCTTGGATCGGATAACGGGAAGGTCCGAAATGTTGCAATCAAGATTACACCGCAAACCCACCAACGTTGTTCTTTTTGTCGACACCGAAACAACTTCAGAAGAAGACGTTTGCTCGTTGATTCACGAGATTTGGCTACAACAGCCGCCGCAGCAACTCAAACTGACCTAGCAGCTAGCTACCTGGGTAGCAACCCCATTGGGGAGAGGTGGCCGAGGGTGCAGAACGCTACCAGTTTTGGCGATGGAGTCTCGACGCGGAAGGATCGTCGTGGCCGTTGGGAGCGGCTTCTCCGTGCGCGGGAACTCGACCCTCGTCGTTGATATTGATCCCCGCCTCATTCCCTAGGCTCGAGGGTTGTGCGCTTCGGTGGTTGACGTCCCGTCGCATCGGCAGAACCAGCCGCCTTTCGGCAAACTCGCCTTCACATACAAGATGGAACTATGGTGTACATCGCCCGAGCAGATCACAGAGCTGTCTTGCGTCCGTTTCTCATCCCGAAGGCTGACCGACTCTCCCACTGCTACCTCATAGGCCGTACTGGCGTAGGCAAGACTACAGTACTTCGGATCCTCGCGGCGCAGGACCTCAGACGCGGCCAAGGCTTCGCCTTTGTCGATCCGCACGGCGACGTTGTCGATCGGCTGCTGGAGCAGGTCCCCGAGGAGCGTTCGGGGGATGTCATGGCCATTGACGGCGTTGCGGGTGGCTGGCACTTCAACCCCCTGCAAGCGCCTCGTGGAGCCGACACTGCCCTGCACGCTGCCGGGTTGGTCGATGTCTTCCGGAAGATCTGGGAAGAAGACTGGGGGCCGCGCCTGGAGCACCTTTGGCGAAATGTCGTTCTCACGCTCCTGGCGGTGCCGGGCGCGACTCTGGGTGACGTTCCACGTCTCCTAACGGATTTCGGATACCGGCGAGGAGTTGTCTCGGGCTTGAGTGATGAGATCGTCCGCGCCTTCTGGTTCGATGAGTACGACCGCTACAGCCCGCGTTTCCGTTCTGTCGTTGTCGCACCGCTCCAGAACAAGATCGGTGCGCTTCTCACCGACAAGCGCCTCAGGGCAATCCTCACAGCCAAGAAGAGCTCGTTCGATCTCCGGGAGATCATGGACGAGGGCGGGGTCCTTCTAATCAACTTGGCCAAAGGGCGCATGGGCGAGGGTCCCTCGTCCCTACTCGGGTCCCTCTTGGTCTCGCACCTGGCGCTGGCGGGTCTGGCGAGAGCCGACCAGCCAGAGGACGAACGCCGGCCGTTCTTCATCTACCTCGACGAATTCCACACGTTCTCGACAACGATGCTCGCCACGATGCTCTCGGAGCTTCGCAAGTACAAGGTGGGGATGGTCCTCGCTCACCAGTACCTCTCCCAGCTTGAACCTGAGATCCGCGACGCAGTGCTCGGGAACGTCGGGACGCTTATTTGCTTCCGCGTCGGCGCCAAGGACGCCGGATTCCTGGCCCGTGAGATGTCCCCGGTGTTCTCGGCCGACGACCTGCTCTCGCTCCCGAACTACCACATCTACGTCAAGCTCATGATCAACGGCCAAGTGAGCAGGCCTTTCAGCGCGCAAACTTTCGCCTCCATCGACGAGATCCCCGGATACGGAAGAGCTGCCTGAGCAGTAGGAAACCTTGATTCCTGGCGTCCTTCTATAATATGGATGACGTATCTGTCTCTAGAGAAAGGAGGAAGCGGTTGAAGCGGGTCAAAGTGGCGACGACCACAGGAGAGGAGAGGACTCCCTCGGGAAAAGCGCTTCGACTGCTGTTCCTGGGGTTCTACAGCGCTTGCGCTGTCTGGGCTGTAGCCGGAGCGCTCACGACAGTTGCTCACGCCGCTGCGGACCCGAGGGCTGTAGCCGAGCGGTACGTTACTGCTTCTCTGTCTGAAGATCACGAAGCTCTCTACGCGCTCAACTACCGCGAGCAGGCAAAGGCACAGGAGGTCCGCAACACCAAACCACAGGTCCTCTGGGAGGAGCTGCTCGGGAATCTCAAAGAGTCGTTTCGCCAGTCTCGCGATGCACGACGCGGGCAGGAGGTGTCTCGAATGCTCGCGCTCGGCCCTTCTCCCAGATTCCTCGAGGCTCGCGAAGAGATCTCGGGAATGCCACCGCGCGCCCAAACGGTCGCGTGGTACCAGTTCAGCTACACGGACGTAACTCGCTCCCCGCTCCACGTCCGGTTCTCTGGCGACCCAAAAGGAGTTGACGGAATCGTCAAGACCTGGATTGCCGAGGTCCACGTCGACAACCTTAGCGGTCTCGTCACCAGCTTCACAGCGCTCAGCGATAGCACAAAGAGATGGCCAGAGTCGCTGCCGCGCATCTTCTCTCTGCGTCGTGACGGCCTCGGGAAGGCCATCGCCTACATCACCGGTGGAGAACCGCCTTACAGCGGAATGGTGGAGTGCGGGGGCACCGGATATCCCGGTACCAGCGACAGAAGGCTCAAGTTCCAGCTGAGGAGCGCCGCCGGTGAATGTCGCATCACCGTGACGGACGTGCTCGGCCAGAGTGACGAGACGTGGATGTCACTCAGGAGACTGCCCAAACCTCGAAGGAGCCTCGACGAGCTGACGGCGATGCTCACGATCGATTGGTACGGGCGCGAACCCTGGTTCTCGTCCGGTTATCGCGGTGTTCTCTTCGGACATCTGCGAAAGAGCGTCTCTGCCTTTGTTGATAAGGAGCGCGAGCGATGAGTCGATTGGGGCAAGCTCTCTCCCACTGGCACCAGCTCATTGACGGGTTCGACACGTCGGCCCTTGAGTTCTTCTCGGCGGTGGAGAAAGCCGTTCGCGCTCGAGCTGTTCCAGATGCCGCGTTCGAACGGGTCTTGTTCAGCGAGGGCGGTGTGGGCTCGGCGAAGCGTGAGTACCTGCGCATCCGCCGGCAGCGGGTGGCATTCGACATCGGCGCTACCCCCTTCGGCACTGGATACTTCTTTAGTTGGTGGCTGCTCAGGCTGGGACCACGCCATCCCTGGCTGTGGCTGCTTGGCGCGATCGGCGCCTGTTTTGTCTGGGGCCTGCTCGTCCTGGCGACGGTCACGAGCATGGTTGCGTCGAAGCTCGTGGGTACAACGGGTGCGGGCAGCTTTCTCGTGCTCTTGGTGATCGCGTCGCTACCGCTCGGGCTTGTCGCCCTGGGTTGGGGCATTCGTGAGGGACACATCTTCGATGAGGAAGAAGTCCTCGGCATTCCAGTTCTGGGCTGGCTCTACTCAAAGATTTTCGGTACTCACACGTACTACCACCTTGATTCGGCGCTCATGTTCCAGGAGTCCATTCGTCGCGCAGTTAATGAGGTCATCAACGGACTGCTCGAGGAACAAGGCCTGCGTGCCCTCTCACCGGACGAGCTGAAGCCTGCGATCCGTGATCTAGTGCGCTAGCATCCATGCTCGTCAACACCCGCACCGTCGAGCTCACCCAGGCCTTCTACGACTGGGAATTGAGAGGGCGGGGCTGGGCAACTCATCCGTATCCGGTCGTCTTGGAGCCTCCGTACCGGCCCTTTACCGTGCCCGGCCCGGCATCCGGCCGACGGCGGGACGATTCACGACGGCCCACACTGCTCTCTTCACTCGTCGACAGCTTCCGAAGTCCGCCGCCGCTCGTGCGGACCGAGGAGCACGAGCCGCCCGACGAACCTCTACCCCAGCCCGACGTCAGGTCAGCCGATCACCAGATCCAGGAGCACCTCACGTTACTGCCGCAGGAGGCTCGCGTATCACGGCAAGCGGTCCTTGGATGGCTCCGTTCGCTCTCGACCGTCGCCGAGCCCGTGTCGTTTGAGATGCTGGGAGGCTCCGGCAGGGTCGAAGTGCGCCTTGCAACGGACGCAGGAGACTCCCCTCATGTCCTCCGGCAGCTGAGGGCCGCGCTGCCCGCCATCAGGGTATCCGCTGCACCGGAGACACTGGAGGAGAGATGGTGCGAGAGCGAGGAAGACTGTTTCGTCGGGATCGAGTTCGGTCTTGCGAGCGAGTTCATGATTCCTCTTGCGGTCTTCCGCCCAGGAGATGAACCGCTCCTGCCCCTCGTTGCAGGACTCGCCGACCTCGAGGATGGAGAACTGGGCCTTTTTCAAGTGCTCTTCAAGGAGACTGATGCTCCCTGGACCGAAAGTCTTCTGCGATCCGTCACAACACCCAGCGGCCAACCTTTCTTCGCCGACGCCCCGGAAATCACTACCTCCGCCAAGGAGAAGGTCAGCTCGCCTCTCTTTGCGGTCGCCATTCGGATAGCCAGCTCAGCTCCCAAGGTAGATCGCGCAGTCGACATCGTACGGCGAATCGCCGGCGGACTCTCACATTTCGGCGGCCCGAGGACGAACGAGCTCATGCCGCTCGCTACTTTCGATCCGGCGGCGCTCGAGACCGATCTGCTCAAGCGGTCCACGCATCGCTCCGGGATGCTCCTCTCGGCTGAAGAGCTCGCGTCCCTGGTGCACTTGCCCGGCGCAGGGGTACAGGTTCCGGAACTGTTGAGAGCACGCGAAAGGACGAAGAAGGCTCCGGCTGAGGTGATGGTTTCCGGTTGCACACTTGGGCGAAACGAACACGAGGGCGAGGTCGTTGAGGTCGCCCTATCGGTCGACGCCAAGATTCAACATGTGCACGTCGTGGGTGGTTCGGGTACCGGAAAGTCGACTCTTCTCGTGCGAATGATCGTCGAGGACATCGAGGCCGGACATGGCGTCGGTGTTCTCGATCCTCATGGAGACCTTATCGACGAGGTGGCCGCACGGGTGCCTGACTCTCGAATTTCCGATGTCATTCTCTTCGATCCGACGGACGAGGAGGCGGTGATCGGATGGAATATTCTAGGGGCGCAGTCCGAGGCCGAGAAGGATCTGCTGGCGTCTGACTTGGTTGGAGTCTTCAGACGGCTCTCGACCTCCTGGGGTGATCAGATGACCTCGGTACTCGCGAACGCGATCCTGGTCTTCCTCGAGTCTGAGCGCGGTGGGACGCTCGAGGATCTCAGACGATTCCTGATCGACGAGAGCTTCCGCAAGGAGATGCTCGCTACGGTGGCCGACTCCCACATCCAGTCGTACTGGGAGACGGAGTACTCCCTGCTGGCGGGCCGACGGCCGCAAGCGCCAATCCTCACGAGGCTCGACACGTTCTTGCGCTCGAAGCTCATCAGAAGAGTCGTGACGGTACGTGAGCCGAAGCTCGACTTCAGCGAGGTGACCGACCGCGGATACATCTTCCTGGGCAAGCTCGCAGCGGGCGCGATTGGTGAAGAGAACGCTGCGCTCCTGGGCTCACTCCTTGTCTCGAAGTTCCATCAGGTGACCCTGGCTCGCGAGGCACAGGCTGTCGAAGACCGCAGGCCGTTCTTCCTGTACATCGATGAGTTCCACCAAGTGGCAACATCTTCCATGGCGTCTCTCTTCTCCGGCGTCAGGAAATACAGACTCGGCCTGACGGTTGCCCATCAAGACCTCTATCAACTCCATCGGTCGGTCCCCGAAGTGGAAAGGTCGCTTCTTGCGAACGCCTATTCCCGCATCTGCTTCCGAGTCAGTGACGAGGATGCCCGGCAGCTCGAGAAGGGGCTCGGCTTCTTCAACGCCGAGGATCTGATGGGACTCGACATCGGCGAGGCCATCTGCCGCGTCGGACCGCGCCACGCCGACTTCAATCTCAGCACCGACAGGCTCGAGCCGCTTGACCCCGAGAACGCGCGCAATCGACAAGAGGCTATTCGGCGGAGCTCGAGAGAGCGCTGGGGCATCAGGGAGAGCGACGAACACGGCGTATCCGACCGGACTCGACATACAGCAACGGAAGATCTTCGCAAGGCAGAGGAAGAGAGGGCGCCGCGACCCGAGGCATCTAAGAGCGTTCGGGCCGCACCTTCGAACGAACAGAAGTCGCAATGGCAGCCGCTAGAGAAACCAAGTTCCAAACCACAGCTCGACAAAGAGGAACTCGACTACCTGCATCTCGTTGCCGCGGAGCCCTTCCTCACGATCCGCGAACGCAACCGGCAGCTCGGGCTGAGCGCCTGGAAAGGAGAGCGGGCGAAAAGTGAGCTCCTGCGTGACGGGCTCGTGCAAGAAGTCGCGATCAGCCCGGGCGGTCGTGGGAAGCGATTCAAGCTCCTCGAGCTCACGCAGACGGGCCGTGATCTTCTCGCTACCTACCGCATCAAACCAGCATCTGGCCATGGCCGTGGCGGCATCGCTCATCAGTGGTGGTCCCACACGATTGCCGGATGGCTAAGGGGGCAAGGTGTCGAAGCCAAGATCGAGGACGATTCACAGGGTGCGCGCGTCGACCTCTCCTTCTCGGTTCGTCGCAAGAAGATAGCCGTCGAGATTGAAATGAGTGACGGCCATGCCGTTGAGAACATCCGCAAGGATCTAGCTGCCGGTTTCGATGCGGTGTTCTGTCTCCTGGATCAGCCTTCATCAATGGAACGGATCCAAAAGAGTTCCCCTTTTGGATCCGAACAATCATCGCCTGACGTCTCCTGCGGAGACGTCAGGCATTACAAGCAGCTGCTGGCGCCTTTAATCGATTCTCATTCTTCTCCTATACGACGCCCGAACCAAAACAAAGAACCAAGAGGCCCTCGCCGGCGTCACCCACCCCGACCCGGGCAGCGGCAAGCCACATCTCACGAGTCGCTGGCTCTATCCGAGCCCGGTGTTCTCACCACGCCTGTGGCTGCCGAATACCTCGGATTGAGCCCAGCAACGCTTGAAACGAAGCGGTCTCGAGGAGGTGGCCCAGTCTTCGCCAAGCTCGGCCGACGGGTTGTGTACCGTCGAGAAGACTTAGATTACTGGATCAAGGAACAACGCAGAAGATCAACGAGTGATGACGGTGCGTAGCGAAGAACTGATTGCTATATGATTGCTGAAAGAAAAACGTCTCACGAGATGTGAGCCGTAAGTGATTGAAACTAATGGTGCACCGAGCAGAACTCGAATCCGCAACCTCCTGATCCGTAGTCAGGTGCTCTATCCAATTGAGCTATCGGTGCAGGCAAGACCGCGATGCCAGGGGTTTCCCTGGGGCCTAGCGGGAGGGAGATTGTAGGACAGGGCGGTGCGGGGAGCAAGAGGGCGACGGCAAGGTAGATAGGAGCGGACGGTCGAGACGGAGCTCGACCGCTACACCCGGAGTCGCCTTCGTGGGCTGTCGCTAGGCGGGGTCAGGCGCCGTTTTGTCGGGTGTGGTCGAACTTGCCGGGTGTCCTTGCAAAATCGCTACAGCCGCGAGCAGGTTCAGGAGCGGGTAGAACAGCAGGAGGATCTGGACCTGAAAAGGGGCGATCTCGGACCCGAGCGCCTGCTCGAGCAAGTGCTGGACGAGGGGGAAGTAGGTGAGGCTCAGGATGAGGTAAACGGCCGCGAAGGCTTCGATTCGCCGGGGAAGCGCGGCGACGGCGAAGAGGGCGAGAAACAGAAGTTCGCCGTGATCCCACATTTTGGGAAGAAAGAGCAGGAGGTAGGGAATCGTCAGCGCTAGCGCGCGGTTCGTGTCCGTCCCACTCTGCGCTATCTTCGGATGCCCCCTGAGTTTCCAGACGCAGAAGACGAAACCGACGAGCGACAGCCAAACCAGCGCTTGCAAGGCAGGGCTTTCGACGGGCCGATTCGAGGTCACCCAGTCGATCGGCGATCGGGCGAAGTGGGTCCAACGCGCGAGGGTCGCGGGGATCGAGATCTGGTTGTAGAAGACTGTGATGCCGCCGCCGGCTTCGTCGGCGAGAGCGCCGAGGTAGGCAGCCGGCGCGCCGAGGCCGGTCCAGGGCAGCGGCAGAGCCAGCAGCAGGAGGAAGACCGCGATGGCACCAAGCGCGAGGCGCGGCATTCTCCTATCCCGGTCGCCGGTGCGGCCGGCACCCCGAAAGCCGGCCCGAACGAACCAGAGCGGCACCAGGAAGAGCCCGGCGTAGAGTTTGAGGTGAAAGGCCAGTGCCCAGAAGAGAACCGCCGAGCGATGTCGGCCGCGGATGGTTTGCCGGAGTGCCAGCACGATCAAGAGAACCAACACCGCCGTCCAGTTCTGATAGAGAAACTGAATGCGGATCGGATCGCCGGTGACGAAGGCGAGGAAAAGAAGCGCCATCAGCCATTTCGGCCGCGGTGGTTCGAGCACGCAATAGAGGATTCCGCCGAGGGCCAGCAGGATGATGAGTTGGTTGAGTAGCTGCGCGGCTTCGAAGTCGAGCCGTGCAAGGAGTGCCGCGGGAGCCAGAAACAGCGGCGAGTAATAGAAGCTCCCGACCCGGCGGCCGGAGTCGGGGTGGAGTTCGGTGTGGCGCCGGTTGAGCCGGTCGAGGTCGAAGGCGGCCGCGGCGCCTTCCTCGTTGGCGAGCAGGCCGGCGGTGTAGTAGGTGCAGAAATCGTAGGGCGCCGCCACCTGGGCGGTGAGCACGACGAGGACGAGCGCCGCGAAGACCGTCAGAGCGCGCAGGCCGCGGGCCATCGCTACTCGATCGCCTTATCCGGCGTTGCCGTGGTGATCATGGAGCGGGCATTGTATCGTCCGTGGGTGCAGCGGCAGGCCTATCCTCGGTGATACTCTGTTCGCAACACTTTGAGTCTGGGAGGGGCCTAGAGATGACGAGATCAGATCAGGAATTGGTTGCAAGGTTCGCTATCCACTGGCGGGTAGGCCTTGCAGTGATTCTCCTAGCCGGTCTGTGGGTCGGGCTGGGGGCGGGTGTTGCGCACGGGACCCAGGAGGCCCAAGCGCCCGAGCGTCAGCTCACAGAGCCCGAGCGTCCGCTCACCGCGGATGAAGAGCACGAGACGCTCTTTGCCGAGGGCACCTACCCGTCGGCGACGACCTGCGCGACCTGTCATCCCACCCAGTACCGCGAGTGGTCGGTCTCGCCGCACGCCTACGCACAGATGAGCCCGGTCTTCAACGCCATGCACGGGACGATCCTC
This sequence comes from Acidobacteriota bacterium, assembly GCA_022561975.1. Taxonomy (GTDB): domain Bacteria; phylum Acidobacteriota; class Thermoanaerobaculia; order Multivoradales; family JAHEKO01; genus CALZIK01. The sequence goes on along the minus strand of JADFQD010000022.1, from coordinate 14,489 downwards.
AAACTCACCAACGGCACCAACGGGGACTTCTGTATTCGCTGTCACACCCCGGTGGGGATGAATCTCGAAGAGCCCGAGTTCATGAGCAACATGGACCGCCACCCGACGTCGCGCGAGGGCGTGACCTGTGTGGTGTGTCATCGAATCAATCGCGCGTACGGCAAGCTGAGCGGTCGCCTGGCTATCGAGCGGGGCGACATCTTCGACACGGTCTACGGACCGCTGGGCAACGAGGAGGTGGCACGCGTGATCGGGAGTTCGGAGTACCGGGTGAATCCGGAGCGGGGGAAGGCGGGAAGGGCAATCCATGGCAGGGCGGAAAAGTTCTTCGCACTCTCCAACTCAGGCTTTTGCGCCACTTGTCACGATGTCAACCTGATCAACGGATTTCGCCTCGAGGAAGCCTTCAGCGAGTTCAAGACCTCGCCGGCGGCGAAGGCGGGGGTGTCCTGCCAGGACTGTCATATGAGTACCGTGCCGGGTGTGAATTCGGGCTACGCCGAAGGACCGGCGGCTATGGTCGGCGGCAAGCCGACGCGGCTGCGCAAAATCACCAACCACATGTTCATCGGGCCGGATTACTCGATCGTGCATCCAGGCATCTTTCCTCACAACACCAAGGCCTCCGAGCTGGCGACGATCCGGCAGTGGTTGACCTACGATCACGAGGCCGGCTGGGGCACCGACGAGTTCGAGATCGATCGGCCCGAAGACTTCGAGTTCCCGGAGCACTGGCGCTCGGCCGATGATCGCTACGACGCCCGCGACATCCTGACCGAGAACCAGGAGCTGCTGGCGGAGGCCCAGCGGCAGCGCCGGCACATTTTGCGGGTCGGGTATAGGTTGATGGGCGTCGAGGTCTTGCGCGCCGACTTCAAGAAGGGCTTGGTGTTTCAGGTGGAGGTCGCAAATGGCACCAATGGTCACGGCGTGCCCACCGGCTTCGACGCCGAGCGTCTGGTGTTCATACGCGTCAAGGTGACGGATCCCGACGGCAAGGTGGTTTTCCGGTCCGGGGATCTGGACCCCAACGGCGACGTACGCGACAACCACTCGCTCTACGTGCATAACGGCGAGCTGCCGCTCGACAAGTATCTCTTCAGCCTGCAGGGCCGCTTTATCACCCGGATGCTGCGCGGCGGCGAGCGCGAGCAGGTTCTGGCGGTGAACTATTCACCGGACCCTTTGCCGTTTCTGCGGCCTTCGACGACTTCGACGATTCTCACCGGCCGGCCGCGAGGAGTGCGTAAGCACAAACAGAACATCGAACCCGCAGGCCGGCGCTATCCCAAGTATCGGGTGGCGGCGTCGGAGTTGACCGGGCCCGGGCCGTACAGGATCGAAGCGGAGTTGGTGGCCGGGATGATTCCGGTCAACCTGATTGACGAAATCAAGCATGTCGGTTTCGACTACGGCCTTTCGGCAAAGCAGATTGCCGAGCGAGTGGTGGCCGGTCACCAGGTTCTGTGGAAGAAAGAGATCGAGGCGACGATTACGACCCAGGGGTCGAGACGATGACGCCCCGGCTGCGCGATCCGCGCTGGGCGCTCGGCTTCGTGCTGGGTACGCTTCTGACGGTAGGGGTCTTGGGACCGGCGTTTGCCGGTTCGGAAGCCGAAGGCAAGAGCGGAGGGGAGACGGACCAGGGTGATGAGGCCGAGGCCCATGGCGCTTCGGGCAAGAACGATGCTCACAGCAGCGAGATCAGCGACGAGTACATCCCACTACAGCTCGAGGGGTTTCCCGAACGCCCGAAGTTCCTGGTCGAGTTGGGCAATCCGTATCTCGGCACCGGCGATATCAAGCCCGGGTTTCGGCTGCCGACCGGCGCCTACTGGCAGCCGACGCTGATCGTCTTCGGCACACTGCGCTCCGCGATTCAGAGTTTCGAGATCAACGATTTCCGGGTGACCGAGTGGGCGAACCGTCTGGATCTTTTCGCCAATCTCCAGCTCTCGGGCACCGAGCGGCTGGTGGTGGGGTTTCGCAATTTCGATCAGGACGGACGATTCACCAGCTACATCTTCGAGCCGGGCTCGAGCAGCCCGGAGTTCCAGGCCCTGTTCGGTGATGACGACGCCTTCCGGGATGAGCTCAACGCCGAAATTCAGAGCCTCTATTTCGAGGGCGACTTCGGAGAGATATTCCCGGGAATAGACCGAGAAGACTTCCGCCGTACCAACATAGGTTTTTCGATCGGTCGCCAGCCGCTGATCTTCCAAGAAGGGATGCTGATCAACGATTCGATCGACGGGGTTGGCGTAACCCGCAATACGCTGCTGCCGCGAAACACTTCGAACTTCCGCGCAACGCTCTTCGTCGGCGCCGGCGACGTGCATCGCAACAACGTCGAGGACAACGATGCCGAACTCTACGCATTACTGACCTCGACGGACATTCGCACCTCGACCATCGACGCCGATCTGGTCTACGTACGCGGCAGTGAGGCGAGTGGCGACATGGTCGGCTTCGGGGTCAGCGCCGTCCAGCGAATCGGAAAGATCAATACCTCGTTTCGGCTTCTCGGCTCGTATGCCGTGGACGAGGAGACGGCGTTTTCGACCGAGGGTGCGCTGCTCTTCAGCGAGGTGTCCTACACCCCGCGCTACAGCCAAGATCTGGTCTACTTCACGAGCTTCGTGGCGGTCGACGAGTTTTCCGCTGCCGCGAGCGGTCCGGCTTCGGGAGGCCCGCTGGGCCGCGCCGGAATTTCGTTCGCCGCCGTGGGGCTGGGCAATTACGGCGCGCCGCTGTCGAGCCGGGCCCGGGACGTGGTCGGCGGCGCGGTCGGTTACCAGAAGTTCTTCGGTGTCGAGAAGCGACGCCAGTTGCTCGCCGAGGTCGGCTTCCGAGCCGGGACCTCGAGCGACGTGTCCAATCAGGTGGCGGCAACGGTCCGTTACCAGAGGGCGATGGGCCGGCGGGTGGTTTTGGTCTGGGATGGATTCGCGAGCTATCGCGAAGGCTTGGGCACCTCGGACGCGGTATTCGATACCACTGGCGATACCACCGGCGATACCACCGGGCTGGGCGGGCGTTTCGAAGTGGTGGTCAAGTTTTAGAGGATGAATGGCGTGAAGCTAGGCAAGCCGGCGCTTGGCTTCGGGTTTGCGTGGGTCCTTGTGATCGCCGCGTCGGCGGAGTCTCAGCCGGCTCGGCAGCCACCTTTTTTCGAGTATGCGCAAATCGATCCGCACAAGGTGGTGACCGCGGAAAAATGCGGTGAGTGCCACGTCCAGGAAGCCGAAGTCTGGAAGCGAACGCCGCACGCGACCGGCTTCAAGACGCTTCACAAGAAAGAGCAGGCCGAAACGATCGCCAAGAAAATGGGCTTTCGCTTGATCAAGCGCGACAGCCTGTGTTTCAGCTGTCACTACACGCCGGTGGTTCAGAGCGGCAAGATTCGGGTGGTGTCGGGCGTGTCCTGCGAATCCTGCCATGGCGCGGGGGCCGACTACCTCGACATTCACAATGTCTACGGCGAGGGTTTCGATCACGACTCGGAGCCGCCGGGGCACCGTCGAACACGCATCGCGGACAGTCGGCGGGCCGGCATGCGTCGACCCTCGGATCTCTATCCCGTGGCGGCGAACTGCTTCAGCTGTCACACGGTACCGCTCGAGCGGCTGGTCAACCAAGGTGGACACACGACCGGAAGCGGCGGTTTCGAGCTGGTCGAATGGACCCAGGGTGAGATTCGGCACAACTTCTTGAAGTCCTCGTTGGATGGTGCGGATCCGGTGAACGTCGAGCGGTCGATGTCGCGAAAGCGCGTGATCTACGTCGTCGGCCGAGCGCTCGATCTCGAATACAGCGTGCGCGGTCTCGCCAAGGCCAGGACCGACGGTATCTACGCGAAAGCGATGAGCCGGCGGGTGCGTAGTGCGGTGTCCGAGTTACGGGCGATCAGCCGGTTCGCCGACATCCCAGAGGTTGACGACATGATGAGGGCGGTCAAGTCGGTGAAGATGGTGCCGCGCAACGAATCGGAGCTGCTGGCGGTGGCCGACCGCGTGCAGAAGGCCACGCGCGCCTTTCTGGCCAAGCCCGCGCCATCATCGCTGGCGTCCATTGACGATCTGGTGCGCGGAATCGATCCGGAGCCGGAAGGGGAAGAGGGCTCGTTCGAGGTTGCGGAAGGGGCGGTATCCCAACCAGTGGAGGGTGGCGAGCCCGGCGCCTCGGGTGGAGTGTCCGGTTCGACGCCTTCCGGCTCTGGTGGTTCGGGTGCAACGACCGGTCCCTCGACCGGCCCCTTGGGTGGCACGACGGCGACGTCCGCCTCCCGAACCACTAAAGCTATTGGAGCCAGGGGTCCTTTCAAGACCCGAATTCGGCCGGCCTCGAGTCACAGGACGATCGGTCCCGGAAACTGCTCCGGATGCCATAGCGAGCAGAACCGGTGGTGGTTCGGTCACGCGCACTCGAAATCGGTGGATCCGTTTTTCGACGGCCAGACCAAGAACCTCCAGATCGCACGGCTCTATGGTGTCAAGCTGTCCGCCATGACCACAGGGCGGGCGGTATGCATGGACTGCCACGGCACGATCGTGTCGGGTAAGGAGTCCCGGGAAGTGCTCGACGGCGTGAGTTGCGAGAGCTGCCACGGAGCCGCGGCCGACTGGCTCGAGCCCCACAAGAACGAAGCCGGCAAGGAACTTGGACGCCGGCGCCCCGGTCACCTGGCGGCGCTCGAGCTGGGCAAGGCGGATCTGCGCCAGATGCGCAAACGCGCCGAGACCTGTACCGGATGCCACTACATCACCGAGCCGCGGCTGCTTTCGGCGGGCCACCCATCCGGCGCCGGATTCGACTACGTCAAGGGCATGAACGGGGTTCGCCACTGGCAGCAGCGAATGCCGGACACCGAGATCGCTTCGGCGACGCGAGCCGTCGTGGCATCGCGGGGTCCGGTGCCCAGAGTGCAAGTCGCCTCCTTGCCGGACAACGGCCCCGACGCGGTGTTATCGGCTCGAGTGGCGGCTCGAGCGGCGACCGGCCGGTCCACCGCGTTGGGCGGCTCGGGCGGCTCGACCGGCTCGAGAAACTCCGCTGGCTCGGCGGTCTCCGGATTGTCCCGATCGGGCCGATCAGCCCGATCAGGTAATGCGTTTGCTGCGCAACGACGAGCCGAGGCCTATGTGCTCAGGCCGCCGGCGCCACGGCCGGTGGTCTTTTCCAGGGACTCGGGCGGGGAGCGGGACGCGGTCGTGCTGCCCGCGTTTCCCGATCTCGCCGGTGCCACGATCGAAGAGGTTCTGCTGGCCGTGCAGCAGCGCCTGAAGCTGCTCTATCGACTGGTCGATCCGACCAATCCAAGATATCTGAACGGTCCAGTTGGTCCGCGTGGCCTGGGCGGGCCGGGCGCTCAGAGCGGGGGTTCGCGATGAACGACGACGTAGAACTTGGCAAGACCACGATTCGCAGGCTCGAGCAGTACCGCGATCGGTGGTCATCGTACGACGCTCAAACCGGGCTGATCGAGATCTCCGACAAGCTGAGCGTCGAAGAACTCAAGGAGATCGAGCTGTTCGCCGACTTCGACGATCGTTTCCTCGAAAAGATCAGCCCGGATGTCTCGATCGCCCGCTGGCAGAAGGACGCGGTGCTTTTCGAGGAGGGAACCTATATCGATCTGGCCTTCCATGTGCTGGAGGGTGAGGTCGAGGTTTTTGTTCAAGGAGTCGGAAGCGACGTAGCTGCCGGCAGTCGACCGATTTTCGATTTGTCGCGAACGGTCGTGGGTGGCACGGCTTTCCAGGCTCCGGAGACTGCACGAGATACGGACGGTAAGCCGCAGGCCGGTTCCGTTGCCGGCGGAACGGTCGTGATGCGCCGCGCCACCCGCGTGGGGCCGACCCGGATCACATTCCTTTCGACCATGGACTTCGATCTGCCGGAGGGAGCCGCCGCTCGCCTTGGACCGGGTGAAGTTTTCGGCGAGATCGGTTCGATGAGCGGTTGGCCTCAGTCGGTGACCGCGCGCACCGCAAGCGAATGTCGGCTGGTGCAAATCAAGGTCGCCGGCCTGCGCCTGATGAAGCGCAAGTCCAAGGGGCTCAAGGCGCGTCTGGATCAGCTCTATCGCGAGCGCTCGCTCGGCACCCAGCTCAAGAACACGCCGTTGTTCGAGGGCTGCACCGACGTCTTCATCGAAGCACTCAAAGAAAACATCGAGTTGGTGTCATGCGAGCCGGATGAGGTGATCGTTCGAGCGGGCGAGGAAGCCGACGCGATGTATCTGGTGCGCTCTGGGTTTGTGAAACTGCTCCAGGATTATGCCGACGGCGAGATCGCGGTCTCCTATCTTTCCAAGGGGATGACCCTGGGTGAAGTCGAGTTCATGATTCCAGGCCTCGACGGCTGGCAATCGACCGCGAGGTCGGTCGAATACGCCGAGCTGGTCAAGATTCCGCGTGCGGTCGTGGAACAGCTGGTTCAGAGCCAGCCCGAAATCGGCAAAGAACTGTGGCGCACGGCGACCGAGCGCGTACGCGAAGCCGGACACAGCCGGCGTAATGTCGCGGTCGCCGAGTTCACCGAGGTTGCGCTGCGCAGCGGACTGGTTCAAGGCAATAGCATTCTGGCGATCGATCTCAATGCGTGCACCCGTTGCGACGACTGCGTAAAGGCTTGCGCCGCCACCCACGATGGCCGGCCGAGGTTCATCCGCGAAGGCAACAAGTATGGCAATCTCCTGGTCCCGAAGTCCTGTTACCACTGCCGAGACCCGGTGTGTCTCGTGGGGTGTCCCACCGGTGCGATTCACAGGTCCGGCATCGGCGAGGTGGTCAAGGTCGACGAGGAGATTTGCATCGGGTGCTCGAACTGCGCCAACAAATGCCCCTACGACGCCATCGTCATGCACGACACCGGCAGCACTTGGCCGGACGACATGATCCCCACAGGATTGCGCGGACGCGACCGGGCTGTCGCCAGCAAGTGCGATCTGTGCGCAGACACCGGCCATGGCCCGGCGTGCGTCAGCAGCTGCCCGCAGGGCTGCGCCTTCCGTATTGGATCGCTCGAGGAATTTCAGCAATTGCTGTCGGGAGACACTTGACGGCGGCCGCGCACCGAGGCCGGTTTCGAGGCCGGCACCAAGGCCGGCGCCAAGGCGGCCAAAAGCCGCCGGCGTCGAAACGCACGGGCCTCTGGCTTGCGGTTGCCGTGTCGATTACATTGATCGCGATCTACGTGGCGGGAAGGCTGGTCTGGAACACGGGCTCCGGCAGCGAGCTGAGCTTGGCGTTCGGTTGGGCGGCGGCGGTTTTGCTGTTCGCGGTTTCGGCGCTCGGCGTGCGCAAGCGCGCGCTGAGTCTCGCCAGCCGCCTGCGGGCCGGCCGATCGAGCCTGTGGCTATCCGTGCACCTCTACGGAGGATCGATCTTCCTGCTTCTGGTTTTTCTGCACAGTGATCTCGGACTGCCGCATGGCTGGGCCACGGCCTGGCTCTGGGGTTTGAGCCTCTGGACCGTTGCCGGCGGCCTGGTCGGGCGCGGCCTGCAGCTGTGGATTCCTCGTTTGATCACATCGGGACTTTCGAACGAGGTGCTCTATGAGCGAATCCCGGATCTGGTGGCGGATCTGGCCAAGAGGGCCTCGGATCTTTCCGCCGCGAGCGGGCCGGAGATTCGTGATCTCTACGTACGAACGATTGCTTCCGAGCTCGAAGCCCCCCGCCGGAACTGGCACTATTTCTTCGACATCACCGGCGGAATTCGGGAGCGATTGCGCCCGGTTCGCTACTTGCGCGACAAACTCTCGAACGAAGAGGCCGGGAGACTCGACCAGTTGGAGAGCCTCTATCGGGCGAAGCTCGAAATCGACGCCCATTTCACCTTGCAGCAGGCGCTGAGGTCCTGGCTTTGGCTGCACTTGCCGACGTCGCTGCTGCTGTGGGTTTTTCTGGGCCTGCATTTGTGGGGAGTTGTGCGCTACTGAGGCACGGCAGTCAGAATCGTGAGTCCCAAAAAGAGATCGACCGGCCAGAAAGGCAGCTACGGCGATACCGAATTGCCCGTCGCTCGGGAGTATCCAGAGCGACTTTCGCGCAATCGCATGCTGTTTGTGGGCGTCGCGTTGGTTACTCTGGTGCTCGCACTGGTGGCGGTCGATCAGTACTTCGGGCGCGGCGCGCTGTCGTCGAACGGCCCGCTGTCTTCCAATCACGCCGGCTTGGAAGAGGATTGCGGCAATTGCCACGACCCCGAGGCTCGGCAGGCCAGCGACGAACGCTGCGTGGTGTGCCACGAGAAGTACGGCGACGAACTCGGCGTCTACAACTTTGCCGCTCACTATCTCTATCGCTCGGACGACTTTCGACGCTTGGTTCCAGGCCAGCATGAGGTGCCGTGCTTTACCTGCCATATCGAGCATGAGGGCAGGGATGTCGAGATTACGCGAGTCACCGACGCTCGCTGCCAGAAGTGTCATTTCGGATCGTTTGCGAAGCAGCATCCTCAGTTCGACTTCGTCGCCGAGCGCATACCGGACAGCTCGGCGCTCGCCTTCACGCACATTCATCACGTCGGCGAGGTGATGAAACGCCAGAACTTCGAGGACATCGAGAAGTCGTGTCTGGTCTGCCACAACGCCAACCCGGACGGCCGCGGGTTCGCGCCGATCGATTTCGACCGTCACTGCGACGCCTGCCATTTGACCGCGGCGATTTCGACACCCGGTTTGCCAATTCGGACGCCCGAGTCCGGCGCTTTTGGGGTCGCGACACTGGAGCAGATCCTGGAGAGCCGGGGGCCGGGCGCTCGCTGGGCCTACTTCACCGATCCCAACGAATACCGCCGGCGCGGCAGCTTGCTGGTGAAGCGACCGGTTCATCATCGGGATCCCTGGCTGCTCGAGAACCTTCGAACCTTGCGCCAGAGCCTTTATCCGGAGGCCGGTCTCGCGGATCTGCTGGGCGTCTCGGCCGCCGCCGAACCACATGAAGTGCGCGGTCTGTATCTAGAGGCGGTGGCGACCCTGGAGGATCAGGCCCTGGGGCTGCGCGGGCGTCCGGAGCCGGAGATTCAAGCCGAGCTGGCTAGGATCGACGAACTGCTGACCAGGCTGAAGCGGGACGTCGAGAAGCCGTTTGCTCCGATCGACGAGAGCAGCTTTCTGCTGGCACTGGGAGAGCGCAATCCGGAGCTTTCACAGGAGCAGGTCACGGCGATCGAGACCTTGGTCGAAGATCTCACGACGCCATGCCGGCAGTGCCATCTCGTCGAGAATGCGACCATCGTTAGGGTACGTGCCGGGCAAACCGCTCTGCGGCGTGCCGAGTTCGATCATCGCGCGCACATCCTTCAGACTCGGTGTTTAGACTGTCACACGGAGATCCCGATTTCTGAGAATGTGGGAGCCGAAACCCAGCCGGATGCTAGCGTGGACAACGCCTCGATTCAGAATATTCCCGCAATCGAGACCTGCCGGGAGTGCCATACCCCGCGATTGGCTTCGGACCGCTGTGTCACTTGCCATCTGTTTCATCCCAACAAGAGCCGGCGTTCAGAGCTGCTTTTGTATCTGGACGAGGCGCCATGAAAGCTAAGTTGATTTCCAAAGAGTACGGCGAATTCGTGTTCGACCAGCTGGCTACAATCGGCCGCGCGCAGGGCAGCACGGTGACCCTCGAAGCTACAGTGGTCTCCAGTGAGCATGCTCGAATCAGCTTCGACGCGCAGCGCTCGGCCTACGTCTTGGAGGACCTCGGTAGCCTCAACGGTACGCAGCTCGATGGTGTTCGCATAGAGCGCAAGGAGGTTCTCGACAAACTCCACCTTGTCTGTTTTGGCGGCGGCGTGGACTTCATCTTTCAGCTCTTGAACGCCGAAGAAGCTACAGAGCTCGATACGATCGAACTGCCACCGGTTGGCAAGACCGATGTCGATGAAGAGATGCCCGTGCTGCCGGCCGCACTGCGCGAAGAGCCCTCCGGAACACCCGGTGCCGAGGTCGGTGCAGAGGCCAGTACCGGCGCCCAAGACCGTGGAGCAACGCGGGCGGAGGGAGCTCCGGTGCCCGTGCCCGAAGTTCTGGCGCAGGCGGGCGCGGCCCCGGCGTCGGGGATCTCCAGTGAGCCGGCGCTTGTTCTGGAATTCGTGCTCGATGATGAGTCGCTACGGTTTCCTCTCGAGCAGGGAGAGAATGTCGTAGGGCGGTCGAAGACCGCCGACATCCGGCTCGACCTTGCCGATCTCTCGCGGCGGCATGCGACGCTGACCGTCTCAGGAGGAGGAGTTCTGGTGCGTGACGAAGGCAGTCGCAACCATACCTTCGTTGACGGCGAGCAGATCGAGAAGGAGGTCGCGGTTTCGGTGGGGACGAAGATCGTCTTCGGACGCGTCGAAGCGCGGCTGGTTGCGGGGCCGGTTACTGGGCCGGCTACTGAGACGAAGCAAGCCATGTCCGAAAAGGACGAGCCAGAGCAGGGTAAGAGCTGAAATGGCTGAGTTGTCGGAGCTATCGGAGCCGGCGAAGCCGGTCGACATCCTGATCGCGGGAGGGGGCCCAGCGGGCACCGCGGTGGCGTTCAGAGCCCGAGAGCTGGGGATGAGTGTTCTGGTCGTGGACTACGACGACCTCATGAAACGCATCCGCGACTATGCCAAGGACAAGCTTATCCTGCCGAGCTTCGGAGGCGGGGATCAGATGTGTTTTCCGGTTGGCGGCGACATGATCTCTTGTCTGCATTTCGATCCGATCGACAAAGACGACATGTGCGCGCGGTGGAAGGCCCTGTACAGCGAGCATGAGATCCCCGCCAACGTCGGCGCCGAGTTGACCGCGCTCGAGTGTCTCGAGAACGGCAACTACAGTGCGACTCTTTGGAACCATCGGACGCTGGAGAGCGAGACCTGCGAAGCCAGGCACGTGGTGCTGGCATTGGGCAGAGGCGTGCCCCGCCGGTTCGACATTCCCGGAAATACAGACGGCATCGCCTATCGGCTCTCCGAGCCCGAGAAATATGTCGGCCGCCCCGCCTGCGTGATTGGTGGCGGCACTTCGGCGGCCGAGGCCGTGATCGCGATTTCGGATGCCAAGGACCAGGCTGGAGATCCGACTTCAGTGTACTGGTCCTATCGCGGCGACAAGATGCCGAGGATCTCCAAGGCTCTGGCGGGCGCCTTTTTTTCGGCCTACGTTGGTAACGGCAACATTCGCTATTTCCGGCGCAGCGAACCGGTGGCGATCTTCGTGGGTGACGATCGCGAGGAGTACCTGGCCATTCGCATCGATCGCAGGCAAATGGAGAACCGGCCGAGCGAGCTGACCATGCTCGAGTTTCCGAAGGAGCAATGCATTGCCAGCATCGGAGAAGACATTCCGGAGGCGCTGCTGAACTCGTTCGGAATCCACATGGTGATCGGAGGGGCAAAGAGCAGGAAACGAATGGTGGTGAACCTATATCTCGAGACCTGCCAGCCGAATCTTTACCTGGTGGGCGACCTGCTCAGCCAGGCCTATTTCGAGACCGAAGACTTCGAGGCCGCCCCGGAGGGCTTTCGAGAGGTAAAGCACCGCGGCAACATCAAGTCCGCGCTGCGCGACGGAGTGCTCGTGGCTCAGGTGATTCGCCAACGCCTCGACGGCCGGACCGAGATCGATATCACCGTCGCCGAAGCCGAGGCGGAGGTCGCGGCCCAGAAGTCGTCGAAAGCGCCGGTACCAGGGACGGCGGAAAGCGGCGGTCCGCCCCCGGAGAGCCTGGAGGCGGGCCGGGAGGACGAGCCCGCGGCGGCGATTTTGATTCGCGTGCTTCCGACGGGCGTCCAAGAGGACGAGTTTCTCCTGGCGAAGGCAGTCACCACCATCGGACGTGGTGGCTGCGACCTGTCGTTCCCAAACGATTCGACGCTGTCCGATATCCACGCCTCGGTGTCACACAGCGAGGAGGGCTATTTTCTGCGCGACGACGGTGGCGCCACCGGTGTGTTCCTGAGGGCGCCGGCCGGGCGCAAGCTCGAGGTTGGCGATCGAGACTTGGTTCGAGTCGGAAGGCAGTTTCTGCTGTTTTCTGTGGCATCGGCGACAGCCGAGTTGATCCACTACAACGCTGCCGGGAAGGAGCTCGGCCGCCACCCGATCGGTGCAAGAGCGATCGTCCTAGGACGTGACGCGCCGGACGTGACGCTCGACGCCGAAGACACCACGTTGTCGCGCCGGCATCTGGCGGTTTCGGTGGAGAACGGCAAGATCCAGATAAAGGATCTCAAGAGCGTGAACGGGTCCTACCTCAAGGTCCGCACCGCAAGACGACTCGAGCACGGCGACCGGATCCGCATCGGTCAGCAGTCGTTCATCTTCAGCGAGCGTCCCGCGGCTGCGCTCGACGACGGTCTGGAGACATCGGTCCCCGTACGGCCGGCTTCGAAGCCGGTCCAGGCCGAGACGGAGTCCGCGGGGAAGGTCCAAGATGCCCAGAGTCCGGCGGTTACGTTCAGGGATTCGGGCGAGACGATAGCCCTGGCGGCGGACGATACCGTCTGTGAGGCCGCCGAGGCCAGCGGGGTCGGGATCACCGCCGAGTGCCACTCGGGCATCTGTGGTAGCGATCCAATTCGGATCCTCTCGGGCGCCGAGAACCTGGTGGGGGAGATATCGGACCAGGAGCGCGAAACGCTGGAGGAGATCTGTGAACTCGAGCCGGGCCCCTGCCGTCTGGCCTGCATGGTGCGTGTCAGAGGGGCGGTCGAGGTCGAGCTGATCAGGAAGTAGATCGGTTACTCGGCTTCTACCACGAGCTGCTAGTGAGGCTCCGCCTCTGACCGCCGAGGGGAGAGATTCAAGAACACGAAACTTGTCACATGTGTGAACTTCCTGAAAACCAAGGTTCTCTAGTTCAACCACCCAGCGGCTGGTAGTAGTGCGTGCCCTTGAGCGGACCTGAGATGCGCTGGATGAGGTCTTCGAAGTGTTCGGGCTGTTCGGCGAAGTTGAGGTTGCGGGTGTCGATCACCAGCAGCGGCGAGCGGTTGTAGTAGTGGTAGTAGTGGTTGTAGGCGTCGATCAGCTCGGTCATGTACTGGGTCGACATGTCGCGTTCGAAGTCGCGACGGCGCTTGTCGATACGCTTCATGCAGGTGTCGAGGTCTGCGACCAAGTAGACCACCAGGTCGGGCACCGCGAGCTGCGGTTCGAGCAGGGTGTAGAGCTTGTCGAAGACCATCAGCTCGTCGTCCGAAAGGTTGAGGTACGCGAAGATGCGGTTCTTGGGGAAGGTGTAGTCGGCCACCATCAGTCGGTCGAAGAGTTCCCGCTGGGCGACGTCCTGTTGCTGCTTGAAACGGGAAAGCAGGAAGTAGAGTTCGGTTTGGAACGCGGCGCCGGGCCGGTCTTCGTAGAACGCGGGTAGAAATGGATTCTCGACGTCCTCGAGCAGCTTGACCCCGTCGAAGCGCTTGGTCAGAAGCTCGACCAGGGTTGTCTTGCCGACTCCGATCGGTCCGTCGACCGCAATGTAATGGAGGGGAAGAGTGTCGATCACGCGCCGGCGACCGCGGGCCGAGGTACGGGTTGATAGAGGGTCGTGCGCTCGACCGGCCGATAGCCGGCCTCGCGGACGATGCGCTCGAGCTCCGGGCGAGAGATGTGCTGATCGGTTTCGGCGCCCGCCATATGGTAAATCGTCTCTTCGACCACGGTGCCGTCGATATCGTCGGCGCCGAACGAAAGCGCTACCTGGGCCAGCTTCGGAGAGATCATGATCCAGTAGGCCTTGAGATGGGGGATGTTGTCGAGAACCAACCGGGAGGTCGCCAGATGTCTCAAGTCTTCCGTGCCGGTGGTGTGGTACTTCAAACCCATGTAGTTGTTTTCAGGGTGGTAGGCGAGAGGTATGAAGCAGTTGAAGCCGCCGGTCCGGTCTTGCAGCTCGCGTAACCGCATCAAGTGGTCGACCTTGTGCTCGGGCTTCTCGACGTGTCCGTAGAGCATGGTGCAGTTGCTGGGAATGCCCATGCCGTGGGCGATTCGGTGGACTTCGATCCATTCGGCCGCGTCCAGCTTGCCATTGCAGATCTCTTCCCGAACCTGGTCGTGAAAAATTTCGGCGCCGCCTCCAGGTAGCGAGCCCAGGCCCGCGTTCCTGAGTCGCTCCAGCACTTCTTCAATCGAGATCTTCTCGAGCCGAGCGAACCAGCCGATCTCGATAGCGGTGAACGCCTTCAGGTGGACGCTCGGAAAGCGCTCTTTCAGCCCGCGCAGCATCTCGCAGTACCACTCGAGTGAAAGGTCTGGGTGCAGGCCGCCGACGATATGAAACTCGGTGACCGCGTCACCACCCTGCTGGGCGGCATGCTCGTAGACGTCTTCGTGCGACATCTCCCAGGCGTGGTCTTCGCCCTGGAGGGCGGCGAAACCACAGAATTTGCAATCGTAGGTGTAGACGCAGACGTTGGTCGGGTTGATGTGCCGGTTGACGTTGAAGAACGCGATGTCGCCGTGAAGTTCTCGCCGTACGGCGTTGGCCAGCCGGCCGAGATGGA
>JADFQD010000139.1 GCA_022561975.1 Acidobacteriota bacterium | reverse complement strand
CGGTCCGACCCACTTGAAAGGCAAAGCAAATGGCGGAAAACAAGAAACCCGAAGAAAGCCTCCAGAGGACTCCCGAGGCAGATCCCGACCATGCTCTCGTGTTAGATGAAGGCAAGGTTCTCCAAACAGCGGGGTTGAACGAGACGCAGGTTCAGGAGCTTCGTATGCAGCACGCTCGCGGCATGATCGATCTACACAAGAAAGCTCTGGAGTTGAACGTGGACGTCGGAGCGCTCGACGCAACGCTCGAGTCAGCGCCATTTCAGATCGGTGTGGGTCTACACCGACGGCCAGGACAAGCCGCAGCTTGGACAGCTGTCGCTCGTTGACTGGCTCGATCGGAACTGCAGTGAATGGCCGGCGGACGCCCGCCAGACCGACCCGATCGCTGGTTCTACGTCCAGCTGCCCACCGGCCTGGCGGGGCGCTTCGACCCCGGAGTCCAGGATCTGCTTCGGGGCGCGCGCTGTCTCGGCTTTCGGGCGACGGTCGTGCCTTCACCACCGCCCAAAGAGGCCATCAGGTCCTGCCGCGCCGGGGCCTGACTCGGGTCAGAGCAGACTCGACAGTAGCTTGCGTGCCTGCAGGCGACGTTTGTCCCGCAGCCCGGCGACGAAAGACAACAGCCTGGGGCGACGGTTCGGTTCGGCCTCGATCGCGGCTCGGAGCTGGCTGAGCAGTCCGTCGACGCTCTCGTCGGGCAGGAAGTCCGCGCTTTTGTAATGCGCGTACAGCTTGGCCGCCGTGTCCGCCGCCTTCGGCCGGTTGCCGGTTGCGTGGGCCAGCGCGGCTTGGACCAGGGCGTAGGCCTCCTCCTCGGGCAGCTCGATCTCGTCCTCGCCGGGTGGCAGGCTCAACACAAAAGCGTCCGGTGAGACCGAGAACGGGAGGATCTCCTCTCGCTTCACGGTCTCGGGGCGAAGCTCGTTGAGCAAGTGGCTCGGGAAGCCCACGTACATCTCGCAGACGCTAAGTACGTCCTGTTCCGAGGACTTGATCCACTCAACCGGTATGTCTTCCAACATGGTCCTCCTTAGGCAATCCTCCAGCACCTTCGGCGACAGCTCGCTGGGGTAGAAGACGAGCTTCCTGAGCATCCCCGGCGGCGGCTCGCCGTCCACCAGGGCCCAGGCAGCGGCCGCCGTCTGGACGCTACGCCAAAGGTTGGCCAGCTTTTCAGGTTGACCGTCAAACTCGCCCTCGAGGCTGGTTCCCAGGTCCTGCTGCCCGAGGATCTCACGACAGCGAGAGCCCAGGTTCACCTCGGCCTCGGCGATCGGAGCCGGTAGAGCGAGTTCGGTCTCGCCGCGAAAGGCTGAGAGCAACTGCGAGAGGCTGACGCCCTCAACGACTTCGCGGGTCGCGTGAGAGATCCGCAGGTCGTTCTCCACCAGCGATTGGGACGCTTGTGCGTCCATGATCGTTCGGCTGTAGATCGAGTCCTCGAATTGCCATTCGGCCCATCGGCGATCTGCCCGATTGCTCTCCTCGGCCAAAAGATTCTTCAAACGATCCAGGCGCGACTCCTCGTCCAGGACCTCCGTCTGCATTCCCTCGAGGACCGCCGTCGCCTCGGCATAGAGCAGGAACTCGAAGCGCATGCGGAGTTTCTTCAGCTGCCCGCGCCACCTCGCTTCCGCGGCGAGACGGATCGAACGCAGCGTCTCCGCGTGGCCGGCCTTTGCCCTGACATAGTCGAGCCAGGAGGGCAGCACCTTGAAGATGCCGAGAACGATAATGCCCAACCAAACCGCCCAGCCCACGACGACGAGGAGGAAGAGGGGAATGGCGGCGGCCCCGGGGATCAGCAGCAGGTAGATGAGCGCTTTGCGGCGCAGCTTGACTGCCGCCGCGCGCAGCGCCTCCTTGGTCTGGAACCGCTCGGCCACCGCTACCCCCAGGGCGGAGCTCTCCTCCTCCCGTCTCGCCTCGTCGCGCTCGAGGATCTGGTCGAGCAGCTGGTCGCGTCGGTTCGGATCGCACGCCAGCAGACGGGTCTCGGCGATCCTGCGGGTCTGCTCCGCCTGCTCCTCCGTCTGCTCCTCCAACTCGGCCTTCAGCTTGCCAATGTCCTCCAAGGTGGCCTTGAGCTTTTCGGAGGCTCGGGAATGGGCCGAGGCGGCTGCCACCTCGCCCGGCCGGCCGAGGGGCTCGGGCTCCGGCTCCTCCACCTCGTCCTCGGACGATTCGTCCTGTGGGTCTGCCGAGCCGGGCTCCTCCTCCGCTACCGATTGGTCTTCAGCCTCCGGCTCCTCCGGCTCCTCTTCTTCTGCCGCCTCGCCTTCGGCGCGAGCCTCCTCCGCCCGACCAGCCAGCTCGTCCAGCCGTACCTGTTCCGACTCGGCCTTCTCGGTGAGCTTCTCGATAGCCTCGACCTTGCCCGGGATGCTCCTGTTGAGCTGGATCAGTAGTTCGGGGTCACCGGCGATATCGGCGTGCTTGGCGAAGAAGCCCTGCAGCTTCAGGATCAGGTTCTCCAGGCTCAGCACCCTGATCCCGACCAACGCGTCGCTGATCCCGGCGCCCGCCAGGTTGTCGGCGAACTGGCGCCCCTTCTCGAGACCACCCTCCCCATCCACCAGATCGCTCGACTTGTCGAGGAAGACCTCCTTCAACTGCTCCAGCTTGTCCCTACCCGCTCGCTGCACCGCGATGCCCCACTCGGGGTCGTCGATGTCCACCAGCCGGCTCACCGCCTGCCCGAACCGCGCCCGGTCGAGCGTCGTCGGCTCGATCTCCGGCTGCCGGGGGTCGCGATAGGTCGAGCGACCACCCTCCCCTCGTCGTAGGTGATCGACCAGCTCGGTGAGTCGCTGCTGGCGGATCCAGGCCTGGACTTCCCCCGAGATCTCGTCCGAGTCGACCTTCGATTCGCCCTCCAGCAGGTGCTCGAACAGCTTCCTCCGGCCGAACAGCGCCGCCGTCTCTTCTAGATGCTCGCGCGGGAAGACCAGATCCGCCTGCCCGAACGAAGAGAGGAAGGTCTGCCGCTGGTTGACGCGCTCGCTTAGCTCGTTGCTCCAGCTCTCGTCACGATCGAGGGCACCGTCGAGGTAGCGGTTCAGGAAGTGCGCCATCGGCGGAACGACCGCCTCGTAACCCTCCACGGCGTTCCCATTGCGATCGAGCGAGCCGACGACCCACACCTTCCACGAGACCACTTGCGATCCCGCGCTTTCTTCCCCGAGCAGCCGCTCGAGGTCGCTCAACATCGCGTGGCTGCGCAGCAGCGCTTGACGGTCATGACCCTCCTCGAAGAGATCCGGCAGGAACAGGAAGAGACTGAACGCCACCGGATACCTCTTGGCGATCCCGAGACCGTGCTCGCGCGTCAAACGAAGGAACGCCAGGGGAAAGACCGACGCCAGCGGGCCGAAGGTATCGGCCAGCATGTAGACGAAGTTACGTCCGCTGTCGACCAGCCCGGTCCCGCTGATCCGGGAGATCTTCTCCTTGGAGCGAATGAACCGCGTCAACCCCTCGAGGATATCCAGCAGGTTCTCACGGTTCTTTTCGAGCAGCGCGTCGAGGTTGGCGCCGAAGGTCGCCGGTTCAAGGCCGCTATCCAGGCCCTCGAGGAAGCCCAGCTCCTGGTCCTTCCCGGCAAGCCGCTGAACGATCCGGCCGTCCGCGCCGATGTTGACGAAAGCCTGGATCGACTCCAGCCCGTCGCCGTCTCCTCCCGTCAGCTCCTGTATCCGGCGCGCTATCTTGGCCGCCCGATCGCCGACCGAGAACACGATCGAGGGGCGGATTCCGCGCACGACTACTTGAGCTCCTCTAGCGACTCGGAGATCCAGCGCTCGACCTCTTCCAGCTCGGTCTCGACCAAGTCACGGATGTCGCCGGTCATGCGCCGACCGCGGTACTCCTCCCCTTTTCTCTTCATCCAGGCGACCAGCGCTTCCTTGACCCTGGTGTTGCCCTTGTTCCGCAGGGTCTCTTCGATCAGCCGCTGCGTCTCTTCGATGATCTTCGGGTCCTTCAGGAACTTGCTCATCGACTCCACCCGGCCCTGCGCGAGCTTGACCATGTAGTCATCGGTCAGCCGCCCCAGCTTCTCCGACTTGAAATAGTAGTAGTCGCCACGCTGCTCGATCAGGTTGAACGGTTCGGCAAGGGCCAGCGCCCACCACCTTCTCTGTTCTTCCGCACCGGTGAGCGGGAAGAGATCCACCGCACCTTCGAACTGGTCGCTTGTGTGATATGTGAAAGGCCGGTCGGGGTCGCGGTAGCGGTCCCGATACCTCGAGATGCCATCGAGGATGAAGGCCGGCACCGCGGCCTCGATCTTGAGGCAGGTGATCCGGTACCGGTCTCCGGTGGAGACGATCTGTGGCGGGTAGGGCCCGCGCTCGAGGTGCGCGTCGAGCTCCGGATCGCTCAGCACGGTCTTGTCCTCGCTGGCCGTGCCGATGAGGAAAAGCAGCTCGGTGGCGTGATCGCCGACGGTTCGGGCCTTGTTGTACGACCAGAGCGGCTCCGCCATCTGGCCCAACAGGCTGATCTGCTTGTAGCGCTCCTTCGCCGGCAGTTCCTCCAAGACCTCCTCGATGCTGCGGTCGAGAGCGAGCTTCACCTGGTCCTGCTCCCTGGCGTAGTCCGCCAGCAGCTTCTTGACCTCCTGGATCTGCAGGTCCGGCAGGTTGGAGACGGTCGTGCCCTGCTGGGTCAACCAGTTAAGAAAGTCCTCGACCTGTGCCTTCTGAGTCCCCTGGTCCTGCTCCATCGGCTCGAACAGCTTGGCGAACGGCTCGTGCTTGGGCGCCCTGCGGCGCAGCCCTTCCAGCTGCCGATTCAGGTCGCTGACCAGCGCCTCGGCCAGGCTGCGCAGCCTGGTCAGCCGTTCAAGCTCTTTCTTGATCCTCGTCGTCAGGCCCTGGAAGAGTCGCGCGGCCTCCTCGCGCCGCGTCTTCTCCAGATCCCACTTGGCCTGATTGACGGTGCAGTTCTGCAAGCGTTGGGCGAGGTCTTCCCAGGCGGCGCGCGAGAAGAGGCCGCGCACCTCCTCCTTGTCCCGCTCAATCTCGCGCAGCATGTCCTTCTCCTGCTGGACCCTGGCCGCGTAGGTCGCCCGCTCGGTCTCCATCTCCGTCTCGAGGCTCCCCAGCCGGCCCTCGAGCTCGAGCAGGAAGCTGCGGCAGAAGGCTAGGCCGTTCTCGCGGTGTAGCCCACGCCGGACCCTCTCTCCCAGGTTTGCCGCCACCTTCGTGCTGATCGTTTTGCCGGCTTTCGCGGTCTCGGTGTTGACCCGGTCCTGTATCTTCTGCAGGTACCCCGGGCGGTCCTCCAGCATGCGCTCTAGGCCCCGCTTGTCCGCCCGCGACGGGCGATCGAAGAGCGTCGGCTCGCGATGCTTGACCAGCCGGTCGATGACCTCGTCGAACTCCGCCCCCTCCTCGCGAAGCTCGTTCTCCTTCATGAAGTCGTCGACCTGCTCCTGCAAGGTGACCTGCTCGCCCAGGAAGAGCCGCCTCACGAGGTCGACCGACAGCTCCCCCGTATAGCGCTCGATGAAGCGGCTCGGGTCATAGACCAGCTCGCTCAGGCCAAAGCTGGACAGATAGGCCGCCTTGCCCTGCATCTTCTTCTGCGCAGTCAGCTGACTGGCCAGGTTGTCCCAGATGTCGCTGGCGCTCTTGCCGCTGGCGCCCATCGACATGAAGATCCCCCGGCCGAGGAACTCGGTCAGATGGCTGACCTCGTCGTAGACCGTCCCGTCCGACGTCACGTTGTTGACCAAGTAGACGAAATCGAACGGCACTGTGATATTGACCGAGTGGGCGCCGAACATGAAAGAGTCCTGCTCGCCCTGCTTGCGGACCATGTAGTGGTCGAGCTCCTTGAGCGCAGCGTAGGCGTTCGGAGCGACGTTTCGGGTGGCCGGCTTGGCCTGGAAGACGTCGGGTAGCAGCAGATAGGCGGTGAGTTTGTCGGTGCTCTGGAGCATCTCGCGCAGCAGGAAGGCGATGTCCAGGAACGACCCGCTGCCGGTGCCCCCCGCCAACGAGGTGACGAGCGATACGTACAGGGTGTCACCATCGTCGAACAGCGTGTAGTCTGGGCTCTCCCGGCCCAGCCGCTGAACATCCCATGAGTTGATGCTGTTGATGACGTTGCTGAGCGTGTCACGCAGGCGGGGGTCGGAGTAGAGAGCCAGCCGTCCGAGAGCCCGGATCTGCCCAGCGCCGTTGGTGATGGCGCGCTGCGGCACGTCGGTCGGGAACCAGGATTTGACTTCCGGGTTCTCGTTGATCAGGACGCCCGGGTCGCGCACCACGAGCTTCTTGAACTCGCCGGCCGCGAGGGAGATCTGCGCCCCGTCCTTGGTTTCCAAGACCTCCGGGTCCGTGGTGTCGATGACAAAGAACCGAGTGGTCGGCGGCACCTCGCCAAAGACGTCCAGGCAGCATTTCTTCACGTGGAGCACCGCGTCGCGACCGGTACCGCCAAGGCCGATCACGAGTGATTTGCGAATGGTGTATGGCATAAGTGCTTTTCCTTCGAGTAGGGCAGTGACTCAGTCTCAGAACTTCAGAAAAAAAATCTCGGTGCCATCGCTCAACACCAGGGCATCCTGGTGGTCGAGTTCCTGGCCCGACAGGGATTTCTCGTCCAGCTCGCCGCGTGGCTTGAAGGTGACTTCCCCCTGCTTGCGGCTGGCGACGACCGCCTCCTTGCCCTTGCGGACCTTGGCCTCGATCTGAATCTGGCAGGGCAGCTCCTGCCAGTGGTCGCCACCAGGGCCCAGGATCACCGGGCCACTGCCGGTGAGCTTCAATTCGGGACGGCTGGTACCCGGCAGATCGTGGACCAGCTTGCCGTGCAGCCGAGGCTTGGCGAGGCGCAGCCGCACCAAGTAGAGACGGAGCAGTTCCCAGGGCGCACGCTGGGTGACCAGCCAGGCGACAAGGGCCGCCAAGGCCAGCAAGACCACCAAGATCAGCATCCCTAGCAGGGCGATCACCCAGCCGGCCAGGGGCGGCCGCTTGACCAGCAGCCGGTAGGCTATGACCGAGCCCTTCCCGTCCTCCGCCTCGCTCAGCGCATTGCCCTGGAGGGCCAGCCCTTGCCCGGCGATCTGGATCTGCCCGCGATAGGCGCCCGGCTCCGCGGGAGCCGCCGGCCAGATCACCTGCAGCTCTGCCTTCCGCTGCTCCGCCACGATGGCCTGGTCCGGCGGCACCTCAACGCCTCCCCAGAGCAGGGTCGGTGCCTCCGGAGACTCGCCGGGCGCCACCCAGACCCTGAAGCTGCTCTGGTCCTCGAGAGCCATCTCGCTGAACTCGACTCCTATCGCGGCTGCGGGCCCCTCACCCTTCTCGCCTGCTATCACACTGCCAAAGTCGATCTCTGTCGCATCGCCGGCAAGCTTCAGTTTCGCCAGGGGCTCCTCGAGAGTAGAAAAGCGTGCCGGAATGCTGTCCGGCACGATCCGTACATTCTCGCTCTCGCTGCTGAACTCCAGCCGACCCTCGTAGCGAGCGTCCGCGAGGGATTCGCGATTGATGATCCTGAGCCGGAGATTCGCCGCCTCGGCCACACCGACGACCTCGGGCACGACCTCGATGACGGAGCCGGATTGCTCGACGTCCTCGAAACGAGGCGTGACCCGGATCCGGACGGCCTTCTTGTCGACGTTGACGGCGCTGGCCGCCAGGGAACGCGGAGAGCTGAGATCGTCTTCGACCACGCCGAAGTCGAGCAGCTTCGCCCGAATCCGAACCATACCCTGACGGAAAAGCTCACCCCGGGGGTTTTGGATCAGGGTCATCCGCCGGTGCTCGTCGAACGCACTGACGTCCTCGGCAGGTAGATCGACGCCGAGGGTGACGTAGTAGAGATAGTCGTCTTCACGGGTCAGCCTGGCAAAGCGCTTCAGCATCTCGGCCATCTTGCCGCCGTCGGGATGATTGTCTCGCCCGTCCGTGAATACATAGAAGACGGTCGGCACCTCCGGCGCGTCGGCCTGTCGATTACGCTCAATCGTCTCCCTGGCAGTCTGCAAGACGCTCTCGTAGACCCAGGTGTTTCTGCCTTCCGCAAGCAGGGCCCCCACATGCTCGATCGCCCGCTGCCTGACCTGCTCAGTGGCCAGCTCGAAGCTCTCCTGCGTTTGAACGCCCTGATCGAAAGTAACGATGTCGACGCTGTCGCCCAAATGCACGTCGCGCAGATAGCCGACGATATCTTCTTGCACCTCCGGGAAGATCACGGTTAAGCCGCTGCCGGGCGGCCGGCCCATCATCGAGCCCGAGGTGTCGACCATGAAGACGTACTGGGTCTCCAAGCCGGCAGCCGGGTAGACACTGGCAGCCGCGAGCAGGCAACCAACCACCGCCACCATCAACGCTTCGGGGACGCTACGAGCCTTTTTCATATGACTTGGCACCGGATCTTACACTTCCCTCATGGTAGGTGGCAACTGCTCCCGCACCCCGCCGGCGGGGCGCTCGACAGTCGCAACCGGGGTCTAGCAGCCCGTGGTAGAAGTGAGTTCTGGGCGTTGGCAGAGTCGTCGGTGGGATGCGAGGAAGGGAGCCCAAGAGAGTTTCCAGGGACCGAGAATGCGGTGAGAAGCTCGCCGGCTCGGGCCTGAGCGACGGGCGAGCTGAAAAAGAGCTTGAACCAGGGTAGCAAGGCGCCCCTGGAGGGTTCTGGGCTTGCCGACCCCGCACAGCTTGCGCATGGCGAGCCCGAGATTGAAGCCCGCGACATGGATCAGGCATCGTTTGAGGATATTGCCGTGGTGCCTCAGGTGAGTGCGGCGCATCGCGCCCGTTGTGTAGCAATGGGCGAAGCTGCGCTCAATCTTCTCCCCGCGAAGCCGCTGAAAGTTCTTGCCTTTCGCCCGCGCCATCCGGCGCCGGTTGGCGTAGGTGGCCTTCTTCCCGCCCGCAGGCTGAGCGAGTCCGACACCCGCCAAGCGATCCCTCGCTCCGAGTCGATGCCTTCGAAGTAACCGATCA
>JADFQD010000138.1 GCA_022561975.1 Acidobacteriota bacterium | reverse complement strand
CCCCTGGTTCCGCTGGCTCCGATCCTTCGGCGGCTTCAGGCGAGCCCTATCTACGATCACTTCGTCGACGGCGCGCCGGGTCTCAAGGAGTTGGCACTTCTGAGCTATGTCCACGATCTGGTCCGGGGACCGAAGCGAAAGCGACGCGCCGATTGCGTCGTTCTGGACTCGCCCGCGACCGGGCATGCACTGGCGCTCTTGTCGGCGCCGGCGCTTGTGGCGGACGCCATCGCGTCGGGTCCGATCGCGACCCTGGCGCGCGAGGTCGCCACCTGGCTGAGCGCGGAGAGTACCGCCCTGGTGCTGGTGACCCTGGCCGAAGAGCTTGCCGTGACCGAGACTCTCGAGTCCGCAGCCGCTCTGGGCAAAGTGCTCGGCAAGTCGCCCGAGGCGTGGATCGCGAACGCGCTCTACCCGGCGCTGCCCGCGGGCTTCGAGGCTCGCGGTCCCATGGCCGAGCTGTGGCGTCGTCGTCGTCAGGTCAACGATCGCGAGCTGACTCGGCTCGAGCGAGCGGTGGGCGAGCCGATCACGACCTTGCCGCTTCTGCCGATCGCCGAAGGCAGGCGGTTGGTCGAAGCGCTCGCAGCGAGACTCGAGGCATCATAATGAGCGGATCCGGCTCGTTCGCCAAGCTGCCGAAGCGCCTGGTCTTCGTGGGCAGCGGAGGCGTGGGCAAGACCACGCTGGCGGCGTCTTTGGCCGTCCACTTTGCGGCTCAGGGCGAGCGCACGCTGGTGATGACGTTTGATCCCTCGCTGCGGCTGAAAGACGCGCTGGGGATCGGAGACTCGGCTGGCTCTGATCCCCCCGATGCGAGAGAAGCCGAAGTCCGTGTCGCCCTATCGCAGGCCGGCGACCCGCAGGCCGGAGGCGAACTCTACGCCCATCTGCTCGACGCCCGCCGGACCTTCGACCGGCTTATTCATCGTTACGCTCCCGACGACGCATCGCGAGATCGAATCCTCGGAAACCGTTTCTTCCGTCATCTGGCCGGGCGGTTGGCGGGCATTCTCGAGTACATGGCGGTAGAGCGGCTCTACGAAGCGGTCAAGGCGGAGCGCTTCGACCGGATCATTCTGGATACACCACCGACGCGCGAGGCCCTCGAGTTCCTGGACGCGCCACAGCGGATCGTGTCCTTTCTCGATAGCGGAGCACTCCGGGTCGCGCTCAAGCCGTGGTTCGACCAGGGGGGGCACTTTCGTCCCAAGGCTCTTCCCGGCCTGGGGATGCCGCTCGAGGCCCTGCTCGATCGCATGGTCGGCATCGACCTGCTGCGCGATATGGCCGAGTTCTTTCAGGCTTTCGCTCCGCTCTTTGACGGCTTTCGCGAACGCGCCCTGGAAGTCGAGGGCCTGTTGCAGTCCCGCGACACCGGATTTGTGCTGGTGACCGCCCCGGCGGAGCGCAACCTCGCCGGCACGATGTTTTTTGCGCGCCACCTGACCGAGCGGTCCCATAACCTGGTGGCGGTGATCGCCAACCGGGTCCATCCCGCCCCCGGGGCCCCCTCCTCTGGTGGCGCGGACGGTCCGGAGAAGACCGAGATCGAAGGCCTCGAGCTGATGCGCTGGCTCGGCGAGCGCGACCGGGACGGCATCGCGCACCTGAAGGACCTCCTCGCCGGCGGGCCCGCGGTGGTCTCCCTACCGCTCTTGGCCGCCTCTCCCACCGATTTGCCGCGCCTGGCGGCGCTAGGCCGCACGCTGGAAAGCGCTTGGGTACCGTGATGTGCGCTGCCTGCCGCGCCGCGGCAAATAGTGCTTGACAGATATGCCGCAGTGCGGTATAAATTGGGCACTGGATGCCGCACTGCGGCAAACCCCAAGACCAAGAAAGGCCACATCATGGTGCGAATCATCAAACGCTACGAGAGCCGCAAGCTCTACGACACCGAGGAAAGCCGCTATGTCTCACTCGCGGAGATCGCCGGTTTTGTTCGCGAGGGCCAGCAAGTTCGAGTGGTCGACAATGCCTCGCAGGCCGACGTCACGGCGCAGATGCTGACCCAGATCATCTTGGACGAGGGCCGCAACGGGCGCAGTCCGATCTCGACGGAGTTCCTGCATGACTTGGTGCGGGCGGGAGAGCGAGCGTTTTCGAGTGGCGTACAGCAGGTGCAGAAAGGCGTCGATCGCCTGCTCGAGGCTTCGGTCGAGAGGATCGGGCCGATTCGGCGAGCGCGTGAAGAGATGACCCATCTGCGCTCACGGCTCGAAGATCTCGAGTTGTCGCTGAGCGGTCTCGAGGCCGAGCAACGATCGTCCGAGACCAAGGGAAAGAACAGCTAACCAACGCATTTATTGCGATGAGCAATGGGCAATGAGCAATGGGCGATGCCCGGCGCCGGTGCTTTGCGAACCACAAGGAGTTCAGAGTATGAGCAAGAAAACCAAGAAAGTTCAGAAAGACGTTATCGAATCCGCCGGCAAGATCTGGCTCGCCGGTCTCGGCGCGCTGTCGGTGGCCGAAGAAGAGGGCGGCAAGCTCTTCAAGACCCTGGTCAAGAAGGGCGAAGGCTTCGAGAAGCGTGGCAAGAAGCGGCTCGAGAAGGTGCAAAATACCGTCGAAGAGAAGATCGAGACCGCTGCGGGCAAGGCCGACAGCGCCTTCGGCAAGATCGCCCGAGGCTTCGATGCCAAGGTCGCCGACACGCTCAACAAGCTCGGTGTCCCCAGCCGCATGGAGATCCGGAAGCTGACGCGGCGGGTCGAGCAGTTGACCAAGACGGTCGACTCGCTCAACAAGAAGCCGGCTGCAAAGGCAGCTTCTAAAGCTCAGGGCACAAAGAAGGCCACCGCTCGGACCCGCGCACCCAAAACCGCCTAGCCCGCCCGAAGCGCGAGTGCAGCGAGGGAGCTAGTAGTGCCGGCAAGGGACGCCAAGTTCGGACTGGCACTGGCCGGCGGAGGCCCGGAGGGCGCGATTTACGAGATCGGTGCCCTCAGGGCTCTCGACGAGGTACTGGAAGGGCTGGACCTCAACAACCTGCATGCCTACGTCGGCGTGAGCTCGGGTTCCTTTCTGGCCGCGAATCTGGCCAACAACTTGACCACTGGGCAGATGTGCCGCGCCATCGTCAAGCGCGAGCCCGAAGAGCACCCGTTCAACTCCAAGAAGTTTCTCCGGCCGGCGGTGCTCGAGCTGATCGGCAGGGGAGCGATGGTGCCGCGCCTGCTGTTTGAGTCGCTCACCGACTACTGGCGCAATTCCGAGGACAAGAGCCTCTTCGACGCGCTGACCCGGCTGGGGCGAGCCCTGCCGGTCGGGATTTTCGACAACCGGCCCATCCGGCGCTATCTCGAGCGGATCTACAGCATCAAGGGGCGCACCGATGACTTCCGCAAGCTCGACAAGCAGCTATTCATCGTCGCCGTCGACCTGGATTCCGGCGAAGCCGTTCGATTTGGGGAGGCCGGTTTCGACCACGTCCCAATCTCACGAGCGGTACAGGCGTCGACGTCGCTGCCGGGACTCTATCCGCCGGTCGAGATCGACGGACGTCACTACGTGGACGGCGTGCTGAGAAAGACCCTGCATGGCTCGGCGGCGCTCGACGTCGGCACCGATTTTCTGATCTGCATCAATCCGATCGTGCCGGTGGACACTCGCCGTGCCGTCGAGACCGGCGTCATGCGGCGCGGCAAACTCATCGACCGCGGCCTTCCCACGGTGATCTCGCAAGCCTTCCGGACCCTGATTCACTCGCGCCTGGAAGTCGGTCTGTCGAGATACGAGGACCGCTACGACGGCGTCGAAGTCGTGCTGCTCGAGCCGCGCCGCGACGACTACCGGATGTTTTTCACCAACATCTTCAGTTTCTCGTCGCGTCGGTGGGTCTGCGAACATGCCTACCAAGCCACTCGCCGGGAGTTGTACTTCCGGCGCGAGGAACTGGCGCCGAAGTTCGAAAGCCGAGGCATCCGGTTCCGGACCGATGTTCTGGAAGAAGACCGGGATCTGTGGAGCGGCGTCGGGCTGCCGGAACTCAGGGTCTCGGTCGAGACCCGGCCCGAAACCGATCGCCAGTGCGAGCCACCGGCCTCCGCCGAGGACCTTCTCGGCGATCTCGACGCGGTCCTCGATCGTCTTGAGAACCACGTCCTCGAGATCAATTGAGATCGGGAGCTTACGCCGCTTCGCTAGTCCAGCCGCACCGTCACCTCGCCGACTCCAACGTCGACCTTGATGCGTTTGCCGCCCTTGCCTTCGGCCCAGTAGACCTCGCTACCGATCAGGAACGAGCGTCGTCCTTCGACCCGCCGGGCGCCGCCGTAGATCTGGGCGTCGCCAACGCCGACGTCCAGGCTGATCGAGCGCAGGTGGTCGGGCTCGGTGTCGATGGTCAGCTCGCCGACGCCCAAGTCGAGGTCGAGGTTGCCGCGCAGGCCCTCGATCTTGACTTCGCCCACACCCATGTCGAGATCGAAGTCGAGGTCGGCCGGTATTTCGAGGAAGACCTCGACCTCGATGCGGCCCTTGCCCCATTTCGGGAAGCCCTCGAGGTCGATCGTCAAGACCTTGCCCCGGGTACGGTCGAGCAGCTCGAGATCCTCGAGCGCTTCCTCGCAATCTCGCCGTTTGTGCTTGCACTTAGCGAGAACCTCTATGACGATCTTGTCGCCGCTTCCGGCGGTCACTTCCAGTTCGGCCACCGAGATGTCGAAGCGAACTACGTCGAACTCACCGGCCGGCCACGAGGCCTTGATTTGCCGGTCTGAGTCGGCTGCGGACGCCCCTGGCACCAGTAGCGACAGCGCCGCCACTGCGAGCAACACGAGGACTGGCACGAACGGGTTAGGTAAATTCGGCGGGTTCGGTTTGCGCATTTTCACTATCTCCTTCTTCCATGGCATACGCTCGGCAAGCCCCGTTTGTTTCGGCGCCCATCTGTTACTGTCCCGGCGCGCCGATGCGGCGTCGAGACAAGTCCACCGCGATGTCCAACACCGTACTCACCGGAATGCAGTGGGGTGACGAGGGCAAGGGCAAGATTATCGACCTCCTGAGCCCGGCCTTCGACGCGGTGGTGCGCTACCAGGGCGGTAACAATGCCGGCCACACGGTCAAGTTCTCCGACCGGCACTTCGCCCTGCACTTGATCCCGTCGGGCATCCTGACCCCCGGCATGCACTGCGTGCTGGGCAACGGCATGGTGATCCCTCCCGACGCCTTCTTCGAGGAGCTCGAGAGTCTTCGAGCGTCCGGGGTCGAGACCGAGGAGCGACTCTGGATATCGGACCGAGCTCATGTGCTGCTGCCGATCTACGCCGAAGTCGATAAGGCGCGCGAGTTGCAGCTTGGCACGGGCCGAATCGGAACCACCGCGCGCGGTATCGGACCGGCCTACGAGGCCAAGATCGCGCGCCAAGGAGTACGCATGTGTGATCTCTACTCCGAGCGTCTCGAGGGCCTGCTAATGAACGTGAGCTCCCGCCTCCGGCCCGAACTCGGCTCGCTGGGGCGGGGAAGCGATGTCGCTTCGCTGCTCATTCGCTGCCGCGACTGGGCCGAGCGGCTGAAGCCCTTCGTCGCCGACACCGGACGGCTTATCAACGAGTGGATCGACGCCGGCTCGAGCGTCTTGTTCGAGGGCGCCCAGGGCGTGCTGCTGGATGTAGACCACGGCACCTATCCGTTCGTCACCAGTTCGAATGCCACGGCCGGGGGCGCGAGCACCGGTTCGGGGGTGGCGCCGACGCGCATCGACGGCTCGATCGGTGTGCTCAAGGCCTACACGACACGCGTCGGCAGCGGACCGTTTCCCACCGAGTTGGCCGAGGGCGAACCCGACGGAGACTTTCTGCGTCGGCGCGGCAACGAATTCGGGACCACCACCGGCCGGCCGCGGCGCTGCGGCTGGCTGGATCTGGTGATCGCGCGCTATGCCCGAAGGGTGAACGACACGGAGATCTTTGCCCTGACCAAGATCGACGTTTTGGACCGCTTCGAGTCGATCAAGGTCTGTGTCGCGTACCGGATCGACGGCGAAGAAGTGCGTGATTTTCCGTCCGACTTGGGGCGGCTCGAACGCGCCGAGCCGGTCTACGAGGAGCTTCCCGGCTGGAACCAGGAAACCGCCGGCACGACGCGCTTCGAAGATCTGCCCGAGAATGCACGCGACTATGTCGCCTATCTCGAGGACGATCTCGAGGCCTCCGCAGCCGTCATCTCGACCGGCCCCCGGCGCGAAGAGACCATCGTGCTCGATCAGGCTCGACTCGAACAACTCACCCGAGGGCGCCTCCAAACGCCCCCTCCCTAGCCCCGGGCTCTCGGCTATACTTTCCCCGCTTTTGACAGGGGCCGTTAGCTCAGTTGGTAGAGCTGCAGACTTTTAATCTGACGGTCGGGGGTTCGATTCCCCCACGGCCCACCAAGCTAAGTTCCTTTCTGTTAGTAGTTTACAGAGACACTAAGGTACGACTCGGCGAGTTATACTCTGCCAGAGTTACCCCAGAGTTACCACTTTGAGGCCTGAACGTGGCCTTTTCTGTGAATCTGGCCTGGTTTCTGGGTACGGAATTCGAGCTGAGCGTTCCACCCGGCACGTTGGACGGTTCTGAGCAAGGCAAGCAATGCCTTCGCACCCCCAAACGAGTTTCGTCGGGAGGTCCGA
Organism: Acidobacteriota bacterium; assembly: GCA_022561975.1. Taxonomy (GTDB): domain Bacteria; phylum Acidobacteriota; class Thermoanaerobaculia; order Multivoradales; family JAHEKO01; genus CALZIK01. The sequence continues at coordinate 2,423 of JADFQD010000138.1, read as the reverse complement.
AGGTCGCAGGGCCGCTCCTAGCCCGGTCGCGCTCGGATCCGGTCCCGTACCCCTGCTGGCGCTCGGAGCGGATGGGCTGCCAGTGGTGAGCGCGCAGGTTGAGCGAGGAGGAGCAGCTTCCGAGATACGAGGGGGAAACGGCGAGCGGTAGCCTAGAACGGTACGGGGGGGATCCCCCTCGGCTCGGGCATCGCGTCCTAGTATTTGAGTCGCTTCCTAGGAAAAAATTCTGATCTGAGAGGACAAGTTGACTGCACCGATCACCACCGCCAGCATCGAGTGCCGCCTCCTTTCCCACGGCCCGAGCCAATGCCCGCCTCGAAGAGCTATTAACAAGCTGGACACCACCCGAGAATAGGAGTACACATATTCTCATGAGACCACAAGGATGTCTTGCAGCAAATAGCTTGGTGCAGGCCGTCTAGAGACGGAGGTCACCTTATGGGGAAAGTGCCAACTGATCGCAGAATCCTGGGCTTCGCTGCGGCTTGCTTGATTCTGTCCACCCTGCCACTCAGCGCAACGACCTACGTCTTGATGTCGGACGAGTCGATAGCAGACCAAGCCGCGGTGATCGCTGAGGTTGAAATCCTGAAGACTCTTGAGAGCCGTTGGTCAGAGCCACCCGTCACCGAGTATCTCGGCATCGTTCAACGGGTGCTGAAAGGCAACCTCAAGACAAGCACCGTCACCATCCAAGTTCCGGGTGGCAAAACACCAGACGGATTGGAACTGCACATCTCAAGCGTTCCGATTTTCAAGGCTGGAGAAAAGGCCCTTTTGTTTCTAGTTCCCAATGAAGACGGTACTCATGGGGTTCTTCACTGGGCGCTCGGCGCATTTAGGATCATTGAGCGCCAAGACCACCTCTTCGCCGTGCGCGACCTGTCCGAGGCAAACGTCCTATCCGAGCCGGGGCAGGAGAGACTCTTCTTCCTTAGAGACTCAGAGAAGTTTGCCGACTGGCTCAGGGATCGAGCCGATAGCAAGTATCGGGATGCGGATTACTTCGAGCCGCTGAGCCAGACTTCGTACTCGGCTAAATACACGCTCTTGAAGTTTCGAGGAAAGAACCTCCGTTGGTTCAACTTTGATGCGGGACGCCCCGTCGATTGGCGATTTCGAGCCGCAGGCTCAAAGGGCACACTCACTGCTTTCAAGAAAGCGCTTCGGGCGTGGAATCGCGAGAACCAGACTCCGATCAACTACAGGTACAGGGGCACGACTGGAAGTCGGAACGGATTCAATCGCCCTGACGGGATCAACGCGATTATCTTTGGCGATCCGAATCGGCTAATGCCTGGGCGATTCGCTTGCGGTAGGAGAGGGGTGTTGGCCGCAGGGGGCCCCTGGTTTGAAACTAACGGCACGACTCGATTCGGAGGCCGCCGATACTACCGAATTCGGGAAGCTGACATCGTCGTGAACGACGGTGCTGAGTGCTATCTAGGGAACGACCGGCGAAAACGAGCAGGAGAAGTCTTCGCACATGAACTGGGGCACACCCTCGGTATCAACCATTCCTGTGGAGATTCTGCGAGTGGCCCATGCAATACCTCTCGAAAGGATGACGCCCTGATGAGGGCATACGATCACGATGATCTCAGAGGTGCGTCTCTGCGTACTGACGACAAAGCGGCCTTGCGTAGGCTGTATCGAGGGGGAGGAACCAATCCACCTGCCCCCAACGATCCTTCCGGCCTAGCCGCTCCGACTAACCTCACGGCGAGGGCAACCTCTCCGACCGAGCTAGAATTGAGGTGGAAGAACAACTCCCCGAGCGCCAAGCAGTTCGACATAAGGATCAAACAGGGCAGCTCCGCTTGGCAGAGGCTTGGGCTTCTCGATTCGAAGTATACCGGCGCCGCTGTTTCTCGCCTGACGCCTGGGCAGACCTATCGATTCATGGTCATCGCAAAGAGGAATAAGGAATTCTCTGAACGCTCGAATATTGCGAAGGTGAGAATGCCTTCGAACTAGGCCGCGCTCTCGGACGAAGCAGATCGCTGTGATGGAGAGTGAAACTGATCTCGATCTGAAGGAACTGGCAAGGACGTTCACGAAGAGCATCAACCGTTTCGAGATTGACACAGGGAGGTCCGAAGCGCGTCATTCGGGAGATCGAACCCCAGGGGCTGCTACTCGGGCTCGGGATGGTGGGCTGCGGCAAAGTCTTGCCGCATCTTCTGCTCTCTCTCGTAGTAGGCATCTCGGTCGCGCTTCAAGCCCTCGTAGAGCAACTGGTCGAGTCGTTCGGCGGCTGTCACGTGGTGTAACTCGCTTCCAAGGGCGAGCCAGTGGTGAACCTCGGGCGACAGTTTGAGCGAGTACCTCGATCGCACGCTGATTAGGGCTGGCGTCGATGAAGTTGCGGACATTGGGATCACTCCTTTTCTGAGTTGGTAGACTCTTGGCTGGGGAAG
>JADFQD010000021.1:33779-36977 GCA_022561975.1 Acidobacteriota bacterium | reverse complement strand
GTCCGTGGCCAGAGAGCGTTGACGGCCACCCCCTGGTCCGCAAACTCGGCGGCCATACCGAGTACGCACATGCTCATCCCGTATTTGGCCATGGTGTAGGCGCAGTTGTTCTTGAACCACTGTTGATTCATGGACAGCGGCGGAGAAATATTGAGGATATGGGGATTTTCGGCCTCGAGGAGATGGGGCAGAGCTTTCTGAGAGCAGAGAAATGTCCCGCGTCCGTTGACGGCGGCCATGAGGTCGAACCGCTTGATCGGAGTTTCGAGGGTTCCGGCTAGAAAGATCGCGCTGGCATTGTTGACCAGGATGTCGATGCCTCCGAAGCTGGCAACGGCCTGCTCGACTGCCGCCTCGACTTCGTCCTCGTGTCGAATGTCGGTCTTGATCGCGAGCGCTCGTCCGCCCGCGGCCTCGATCTCCTCGGCCGCCGAATGAATCGTTCCGGGGAGCTTGGGATGGGGGACCGAGCTTTTCGAGGCGATGACGATATTGGCGCCGTCACGAGCCGCCCTGAGCGCGATCGCCTTGCCGATGCCACGGCTCGCGCCGGTGATGAACAGGGTCTTGCCTGAAAGCGAACGCATGAGGTCCTCCTGAATGTGCTGGGCCGCGAGCGACGCGCCCGCGCCCGGAGAATCTTACACGCAGGACTCGGTGAGCCCAGGACAAGCCTGCGGTATGCTTTACCGCAAGGAATCGTGGACACGGTCGAACGAACCCGGAGAGGTGAAATGAAGAAACTATGGATATTCCTGGGCCTCGTGGCCGTGATCGCCGGCCCCGCTGCGGCGGGCGTGCTCTATGAAATCGAGGTCACCGATCACGGGCAATCAGCGCCCAAGTCGGAGTCGATACAGGTCGCGGTCGAGGGGGGGAACTTGAAGATAGGCATCGCCTCGGGCGGTCGTGGAAAGCAGGGCGAGATGATCTTCCGCGGCGATCGCCACGAGATGATCGTGATCGACCACGACGGCAAGAGCTACCACGTGATGGACAAAGAGGCACTCGGGCAGATTGCGGGCCAAGTCAAGAGTGCGATGTCTCAGATGCAGGGGGCGCTTGAGAACGTGCCCGAAGAACAGCGAGCGATGATCGAGCGGATGATGAAGCAGCGGATGCCGAAGGAAGCGGCGCCCATCAAGCGTCCGAGGAGTGAGATCAGGAAGACGAGCGAACGGGATACGAAGAACGGCTATCCGTGCGTCAGGTACGAGGTGCTGCGTGGGGGCACGAAGATTCGAGAGCTGTGGGTGACCGATTGGGACAACATCGAAGGCGGCGCCGACGTGGTCGATGCGTTCGAAGACATGGCGGACTTCTTCCGGGAGATGCTGGACGCGATTCCAGACTTCGGTCAGGGAGGTCGGGCCGGCGGCAACAACGTCTTCGAGCACATGAAGGAGCTCGGCGGCTTTCCGGTGGTGACTAAGGACTTCAACGACGACGGCTCGCTCGAGAGCGAGACCGTGTTGCGCTCGGCCAAGCGCCGGACCATCGATCCAGACGCTTTCGAGCCACCGTCGGGCTACAAACGTCAGGAGATGTTCGGGGGCCGCTAGCCCGCTCAGGTCGCGTCGAGTTCGTGCATCATCGGGTCCTCGAGGACTCGGAAGTAGTGGTTCGTCCCATAGAGTCCGAGATTCGACACTCGCGAGGTATACAGGCAGGAGAAGGACTCCACCTGCTGGGCGAACAGGGTCTTCGAACCGCCCTGTTTGAAGAAAGAACCCCAGCACGGGTTGAACCGGCTCGAAACGTGCTCGCTCAGCCGGCTGAACCTGCGCAGCAGATCATGATGTTTCTGCTTGGCTTCTTCGAACCTTGCCTCGATCGTAGCGAGCACATCGGGCACCAACTCGCCGCCTGATTCGATGCCTTGATTGTAGAGGTTCAAAACGTCGTGGAGCTGGTCCATCTGGTGACCGGCTGCCGTTAGCTTTTTTTTCAGCTCGGCCAGTTCGTCCATCTCATGTGTCATCTGCGCCCGCTGGTGGAACTCTTCTTCGAGTTCACGGACAATCAGCGCGGTTCGCCAGTTCGATTTTCGCTTGGTGGTCACGATGTCGCCGTAGATGTGATCTCCGACGTAGAGCACCTGGTCGCCGCGGCAGTCGAGTAGACGCATCAATCCGTCGAGGCAGCCGCCGCGGTAGACAGCGCCCCACTCCGGCGTCTCGGTCGTGCCGATCTGTTTGCCGTCGTTGTCGAGTTTTGCGAACGAGCGCTCGGTCCGAAAGAACATCGGCTTGCCCGACCGCACGATGATCAGATCGAAGAGTTCGTGCCAATCGTCCAGGCCGGGCAGGGCGCCATCGAAAATGTACGAGCAAATGTCACGGGCGTAGGTCCAGCCCGAGTTGGTGAGCAAGATGAGTTTGCGTCCGCTCAGTTTCAAACGCAGCAGGGCCAGAGCAATCTCGGGATCTTTGCGCAAGAAGGTTTCGGGCTGGGCGAGAATGCGGGCCTGGAGCGACTCGGAGGCGTGGACCCAATCGATGGCCCGGCGGGTGTCCTCGAAGAGACCCAAGACGTCCGGCAGCCCGAGTTCGGGCCTCTTCTCCGACAGCTCGACCAGCTCGGCGTAGAGGTTGGCTTCGGGCAGCTCGAACAGGGAGTCGACGTGGTAGAAGCGCTCGTCCGCGGGCCTGACCGGCTCGTGGCGGAACAGTGCGATCATTTCGGTGCGGCTCAGCCGTCGCCGGCCGAGGTATGCTTGACCCACGTAGCGGTGCCGGTTCATGCGCAGCACGATGCCGGTTTTCTTGTCGATCAGGAGTCCGCGCCGGGGAAAATCTGGGCGCAGCTCGGCGTCGCGGATGCCCTCCGGGTAGCCGTGCTCCGCGATCAGCCTCTCGAGAGCCAACTCGAAAGTGCAGCGCTCGATCGGTTCGCGCTCGTAATCGGCGAGCGTGAAATCGAGATCGAACCCGATATGCCGAATGGTCTCGAGCCGCAGAGTTCGATTGACGAAGACCCTGCGCTCGGGAGGAGGCGATCCGTAGCGCAGCGCGTGGTGAAGAAGCTCGGTGATCCAGGACGGTTGCGAACCCTTCTGGACCAGTTTGCCGAGCGGCGCGAGCTCGGCGGTCATGCTACGGACCTAGCAGCCCGTGGTAGGAGTCCTGCGGGTCGCGTTGGGAGCGCTTTCGGGTGCGCTGCAAGGCGGCGCGACGCAGGCGATGCGGTGTCATCGTT
>JADFQD010000021.1:0-33740 GCA_022561975.1 Acidobacteriota bacterium | reverse complement strand
CCCGAAGGGCGACCAGGGGTTACGGCGCGTCTGCGGCGTTGCTCGTCGTCTACGATGTCCCGCATCGCGTCCTCCTCGCGCCTTGCATACGCACCGTAATCCCTGGTCGCGCGGCCCACAGGACTTCTACCACGGGCTGCTAGGTTCTCTGGCCATTTGGCTCACCATTTTGGCGACTTGCGGCAGAAGCTTCTCGGCCGCTGCCCGCAGGTGGACGATGGGGAAGTAGGGCGGTGGAGCAGCTCCCGGATCGACCGAGAAGGCCGGTATGTCGCCCTCGGAAGCCACGCGCAGAAAAAGGTCGGTGACTCCGACCGAGAACGAAGTTCCGACAAAGAGGAAAAGGCCGGCGTTACGGGCCAAATCCATGGCCTGATCAAAGCGGTAGTCCGCGTGATCCTGGTAATACTCATCGAAGAAGAGTACATGGGCGCGCAGCAGACCGCCGCAAGCCGGGCAACGGGGCAGCGTGGCTCTCGAGGGATCCGCTCGAAACGAGGCGACGTCGACATCGGCACGGTCGATCGATCCTGTCGGTGCGCCGTGCTTGCAGTTCGCCGTGGCGCATCGCAGTTTGGCAGAGGTGCCATGAATCTTGATCAGTCGATCCGAACCGGCCCGCTCGTGCAATGTGTCGATGTTCTGAGTGACCAGCTGGAATCGGCCACCGCGAGCCGTCTGCCAGCTCTCGAGCTCGACCAGCGCTTCATGCGCCGGGTTGGGCCTGGCGGTTTCGACCGAATCGAAGCGCTTTAAATACCAGCGCCACTGACCTACCGGATCCTGCTGGAAGTACTCGAAGGTGGCAAGCTCGACGTCACTCACTTTCCACACCGCGTCCGGTTCGGAGCCGCGGAAGGTCGGGATGCCGCTGGCGGCGCTGACGCCGGCTCCGGTAACCACGAAGAGAAGCTCGTCCTCGAGAGCGGATATGACCTCGGCAAGGCGCGTGGCGTGCTCGGCCATCGCTCCAGGATAGCAGGCCTCGGGGACCTCCCGATCGGTCTTCACAGGCTCACAGAAAATAGAGTTCTTTGTCGACTCGGGGACGTTTGTTACGCAGAGCGGCCAGCTTTTTCTTGAGGCGGAAGTAGTCCTCGAAGTCGTCGCCATCGCCATCGCCGTTACCGTCCACCGCGGCCATTTCATCTTCGAGGTCATCCAGGTCGGCGCCGGACTCCAGTCGCCCGAGAAGCTCTTCCATTTTGGGCCCCATTTCGAGACCGGTGGTGTGTCCCATTTTGCGCAGGACCCTGGCAAACTGTCGCGGATCCTCGCTGTCGCCGAGTGCTTCGAGCTCGCCGGCCATGCCCTCCATCGCCCGTTCGAGCGCCGCATCATCGAGTTCGTCGAACGGATCGCTGTCCTCTTTCCGGCTGCCGTGCCGCAGGGTGGCAAAGCGGGCCGGGCGGCGTTCGAGCTGTTTGCGTTCACACTTCGGGCAGTCCGGCCGCGTCTCGGTATCGATACGTGAGGAGAAGAAGTTGAGGAGCGCGTTGCAGTCGGCGCAATAGAACTCGTAAATCGGCACGCTCGAATCGTAGCAGGCAGGGGACCGGAAGATCACCCGCTGCGCGGGACCTGCGATTTGGGTGTGCGGCGGCGGGCGACTGGGATAGAGGGCTTCGAAAACCAGTCGGGAGGGGACACCTAGGAAAGGTGTCCCCGATGGTGCCTCCTCTTGTTGTATCTTCCACATGGCGTGAGTGCGGAGAAGGACCAGAACCGGTACGGCCTCGGTGGCGCAGCTCGGATTGGCGCCGGAATCTTGAGTAGCCGCCTATTCGGCTTGATGCGCGAAGCGGTGGTGGCTTTCTTCTTCGGCGTCGGTCCTCATGCCGACGTTCTTCGAAGTGCCTTTCGCGCTACCAACCTGATCCAGAACCTGCTCGGCGAGCAGACTCTCTCGGCAGCTTTTATCCCGATCTATTCGCGTTTCCTGGGAGAGGGTCGCAGACAGGAGGCCGGCCGGTTCGCGGGTGCCGTTTTCGGTTTGTTGCTGGCGGTGGTCTGCGCGATCGCTCTTGCCGGGGTGCTGCTGGCGCGACCCTTGGTCGCGATGTTGACTCCCGGATATCTGGGCGACGCTGCGCGCGTGGCAGCCGGCGAGATGACGATCGACCGTTTCGAATTCGCAGTCACCGGCGTCCGGATCCTCTTCCCGGCCACTGCCTTCCTGGCGCTTGCCGCCTGGACTCTGGGTGTCCTCAACAGTCACCGCAAGTTTTTTCTGCCGTACTTCGCTCCGGTGATCTGGAACGCTTCGATCATAGGAGCCCTCCTCTATGCCGGCTGGAGCTTTCTGAGCGTCCCAAACGTGGGATCGCAGGCGGCGATGGGCGGGCCGCCAGTGGCCCTGCAGAACCGGGTCTTGGTGGCCGCCTTCTGGGGCGGGCTGGTCGGCGGCGCGCTCCAGTTCCTAGTCCAGTGGCCGGCTGCCTGGCGAGCACTCTCCGGATTCAGGGTTTCTCTGTCCCGTTCCGTCGAAGGCGTGAGGGAAGCGTTCATGAACTTCGCGCCGGTCATGGCCGCTCGCGGCGCCGCCCAACTGTCGAGTTACGTCGAATTGTTTCTGGCCTCCTGGTTGGTCCAAGGGGCGGTCAGCGGCCTGGGCAACGCGCAGGTTCTCTACCTTCTGCCGATCTCTCTTTTCGCCCTGTCGATCGCGGCCGCCGAGCTGCCGGAGTTGTCACGTGGGGCGGGCACCAAGAACGACTCTCAACGCCGGACGCTGTCGGCCATTCGCCGGATCTCGTTTTTCGTCGTGCCCACCCAGGTCGGATACTGCGCCTTCGGATTCCTGATCGTGGCCGCGCTCTACCGTCGAGGCGAGTTCCAAGTCGCCGATAACTGGCTGGTGTACTTCATCCTCGCGGCCTACGCGCTCGGGCTTTTGGCGACTGCCTGGTCACGCATGCTGACCAACGTCTTCTATGCCACGGGTGACACCCGAACGCCGGCTCGAATTGCCGTGGCTCGAATCGCGCTGTCGCTGTCGCTGGGCACGGCGCTGATGTTTTGGCTGGACCGCTTCGGAGTCGGCTCGGTGGTCGCAACTGCCGGGCCCAAGGGCGATCTGCTCAAGCTCGGGGCCGTAGGTCTTGCCACCGGCTCGGCGATTGCGGCCTGGTTCGAGTGGGCGAGTCTTCGAGGGAAGCTGCGCCGTCTGGGCATGACGTTTCGCTGGCCCTTGGCTTTTGTCGGCGCCGCCTATGGGCGCTCGTTGGTCGCGCTGGCCGTGGGCACGGCTCTGTGGTTCGTGTGTCGTGGCTGGAATTCGGTGCCGGCGGCTGCGGTGGTGGTGTCCGGCTATGCTTTGACCTACCTCGCGCTGGCCGGACTTCAGCGTGTTCCCGAAGTCCGAGATGTCACCAGCCTCCTCAGCCGGCGCCGCCGCCAGAAGCCGTCAGGACCGTCAGGACCGTCAGGAGACACCTAGATGAAGATCGCCCTCGCCTCGGACCACGCCGGCTACAAGTACAAGCAGAGACTGATGGTGCTTCTGGAGGCTCGCGGCCATGAAGTCGTCGACTTCGGCACCGATTCGACCGAATCGGTCGACTACCCGAAGTTCATCCGCCCGGCGGCCGAGGCGGTTGCCGCCGGCGAAGCCGAGCGCGGCATTGTTCTCGGCGGTTCGGGCAATGGTGAGGCGATGTCCGCCAACCGGGTCAAGGGGGCCCGCTGCGCCCTGGTTTGGAGCGAAGAGACGGCACGGTTGTCCCGCGAGCATAACGACGCCAACATGATCTCGATCGGCGAGCGGTTACTGCCCTGGGATCTGGTCGAATCCATGGTGGACATCTGGCTCCAGACGCTGTTTGAGGGCGGTCGTCACGCCGCCCGGATCGAAATGCTCGACCAGTAGAAGTCGGGGACACGCGATCACTTTGCTAGAATAGCCTGCATGGAAGCGGCACTGAGCATCGCCCTGGGCCTGGGGCTCGCTGCGGCCTGTGGATTCCGGGTGTTCGTTCCGCTGCTGGTGATCAGCGCAGCCAGTCATTCCGGTCATCTTTCCGTGTCCGGCAGTTTCGACTGGATCGCATCGACCCCCGTACTGATCACCTTGATCGCCGCCACGGTTCTCGAGATCGCGGCCTACTACATCCCCTGGGTCGATCATCTGCTCGACATCGTCGCCTCCCCGGCAGCCGTCGTGGCCGGCGTCGTGGCCTCGGCGTCGGTGATTACCGGAATGGATCCCTATCTGAAATGGACGATGGCGGTGATCGCCGGCGGTGGGCTCGCCGGTGCGGTGCAGGTCGTGACCACGGGAACCAGGGGCGTTTCGATGCTGACCACGGCCGGTTTCGGTAATCCCATCGTCTCGACCGCCGAAGCCGGCGGCTCCTTGGTGCTGTCGCTCCTCGCGATCGTCGCGCCGCTGGTGGCGATCGCTGTGGTCATCCTTTTTCTGGCTTTCGTGACCTCTCGTTTGGCCGGCCGGCGCCGCAGAACGGCGTAACGGCAGGTGGCTGGCGAGCCGGCGTGGCGGATCGCCGTCGACACCGGCGGCACATTTACCGACTGCCTGGGAGTCGATCCCGAGGGGCGGCAGTTTCGAGCCAAGGTGCTGTCATCGGGCGCTCTACGGATGGTGATCGGCGAGCGGCCCTCTCCGCACGCGGTGGTGCTCGCAGGCTCGCAGAACTTTGTCGATGGATTCTTCGAAGGCTGGACAATGGCGGTCGCCGGCGAAGCGATCGAAATCGCCGGATCCGTTGGCAATCGTCTCGAACTGGCCGAGCCGGTTTCGGTAGCCGGGGTAGCGCCGGGTGCCGTGGTGGCCGTCGGTGCCGAAGTCGTGCTGCAATCGCCGGAAGACGCCGCGGTCGTGGCGATTCGATGGATCACCGGAACCCCGCCCGGCCGGACCCTGCCGCCGGTGGCGCTTCGGCTCGCGACGACGCAGGGCACCAATGCTCTGCTCGAGCGCAAAGGCGCGCGCGTGGCGATGTTCGTTACCCGCGGCTTCGGAGATCTCTTGGAGATCGGCAATCAGCAGAGGCCGGAGCTCTTCGCTCTCGATATCCGCAAACCCGAGCCGCTCTACGCTGTGGTCGTAGAGGTGGAAGAGCGCTTGAACTCATCGGGAACCGTCTTGCGTGAGCTGGACGAGAGATCGCTCGCAGCCGAAGCCGAGCGGCTGGTCGGCGCCGGCTTCCACTCCGCGGCGATCGCCTTCATGCACTCGTTTCGCAACTCGAGCCATGAGGATCGCGCCGCTCGAACGCTCGCGGCCGCGGGCTTCCGACACGTGTCGCGTTCCTCGGATCTGAGCCGCCGGATCAGGATCGTTCCTCGGGCACAGACTGCGCTCGTCGATGCCTACCTGGCGGAGATTTTGGGGAGCTATCTCGAAGGGGTGACGGGGAGGCTCGAGCCGAGAAGCTTGCACGTCATGACCAGCGCCGGCGGACTGGTGCGCGCGGCCGAATACCGGCCCAAGGACAGCCTGCTGTCCGGACCGGCGGCCGGTGCAGTGGGCGCCGTCGCCGCGGGCCGACGTTCCGCCTACGAGCGGATCCTGGCCTTCGACATGGGCGGCACCTCGACCGACGTCAGCCGTTTTGACGGAGAACTCGAGTTGCGGAACGAAACCGTGGTCGGCCCAGTCCGGCTTCTGTCGCCCTCGATCGCGGTCGAAACCGTGGCCGCGGGAGGCGGTTCGATCTGCGCCTTCAAGGATGGCCGTGTCCGGGTCGGACCCGAGAGTGCGGGCGCCGAACCCGGCCCGGCCTGCTACGGCCGTGGGGGTCCTCTGACCTTGACCGACGTCAACCTGCTGCTCGGTCGCCTGGTGCCGTCGCGATTTCCTTTTCGCATCGATTCGAAGGCGGCCGCCCAGCGGGCCGGAGAAGTAGGGGCGGATGCCGTAGGTGGCTTCGCTGACTTCGGAGACGCGAGCGGGGCGCCTGCCGATGCCGCTACCGACAGAGACGCTTTCCTGACCGGCTTTCTGGCGCTCGCCAACGAGCGGATGGCTGGTGCGATCCGTGCCATCTCCATTCGCCGCGGCTATGACCCCTCTGAATACACCTTGGTTGCTTTCGGAGGCGCCGGTGCGCAGCACGCGGCTGCGGTTGCCGAGCTGTTGGGGATCCGGCGTGTGCTGATTCCGGAGGACGGCGCGCTCCTATCCGCACTGGGCCTCAACGAGGGGCGCCTCGAACGCTGGGCCGAAAGGCAGGTACTCGAGTCGCTGGCGGAGGTGGCGGTACGGTTGGGCGACATGTTCGAGGCAATGAGTGCCGAAGCTCGGGCGGCACTCGAGCAAGAAGGAGTTGCCGAGAGCGCGATCGAAGCCGGACCCCGCACCGTCTTCCTGCGCTATCAAGGGCAGGAGTCGACGCTCGCAGTCGGCTGGTCTGAAGACAGCTCCGGTCCCGGTTCCGAAAGCGAACTGGTCGCGGCGTTCGAGAAGGGCTACCTCGCCCGCTACGGCTACTTGCCGGAAAGCCGGATTCCCGAGGTCGAGAGCCTGCGCCTGGCGATGCGTTCGGTTGCCGCCGAGACCTCTCAGACTCCTCGGGCCTGCGCCGAGGCGAGCGCCGGCGAGAGGACCCGCCCTGCGCCGAGGCTGGCGCAGAGCTTCTGGGACGGATCGGCTTGGGTCGAGGCGCCGGTCTTCGAGCGCGAGCAGCTCACTCCGCAAGAGCACGCGGCGGGGCCGTGCTTGATTGTCGAGAGCCACACGGTGACGGTCGTCGAGAATCGCTGGCGAGCTCATGTCGATCGCGTCGGCGGCTTGGTTCTGGAGCGAGCATCCTGATGCCGCACGATTCACACGATCCGGCCAATCCCATAGCACTAGAGCTCTTTACCCATCGATTCGCGCAAGTGGTGGCCGAGATGGGCGAGTTGCTACAGCGCACTGCCGTTTCCGTGAACGTCAAGGAGCGCCTGGATTTCTCCTGTGCTCTGCTCGACGACGGCGGCCGCCTGGTGGTCAACGCCCCTCACATTCCGGTGCACCTGGGAGCCCTCGGGCTCTGCGTCCGGCGGGTCTCCGAGTCGATCGACTGGCATCCAGGAGACGTAGTGCTCACCAATCACCCCGGATTCGGCGGATCTCATCTTCCGGACGTGACCGTGATCACGCCGGTCTTCGAGTCGCCGGTTTTGGAGCCAGCGGTTTTGGAGCCAGTGGTGCTCGAGCGGGTGGCCGAGGGAAAGAGCGAGGTCGTCGGGTTTGTGGCGAATCGGGCGCACCATGCCGAAATCGGCGGGACCAGACCGGGTTCGATGCCACCGGATGCGAGCTGTTTGGCCGAAGAGGGCGTGGTGTTGCCGCCCACGTTTCTTGCTCGGCAAGGCGTGTTCGACTGGCCGGCGATCGCCTCCGCTCTGGCCGGAGCCCTTTACCCGAGCCGCTCGATCGAGGAGAACCTGGCGGATCTTGCGGCCGCGGTGGCTGCCAACCGTCGCGGAGAAACCGCCCTGCTCGAACTGGCGAGCCGGTATGGCGCGGAAACGGTCCGGCAGTTCATGCGAGAACTCTCGAGCCGGGCGGCTCGAGGCGCCCGGCGGGCTCTGGCGAAGATCGGCTGCGGCCGCTACGCCGCCGAGGAGCGCCTCGACGACGGCTCGCCGATCAAGGTCTCGATCGAGATCGGAGAAGACCGCACGGTGATCGACTTCTCGGGCAGCTCGGGGGTTCATCCGGGGAACTTGAACGCCACGCCGGGCATCGTGCGCAGCGCCGTTCTGTACGTGCTCAGGTTGCTGATCGACGAGCCGCTGCCGCTCAACGAGGGGCTCCTGGAAGAGGTAGAGCTGATCATCCCGACCGGGATGTTGAATCCCGAGTTCCCCGAGGATCCGTCACGTGCGCCGGCGGTGGTCGGCGGCAATGTCGAAACCAGCCAGAGAATCGTCGACACGCTGCTCAAGGCGCTCCGTGTTTCAGCCTGCAGCCAGGGCACAATGAACAACGTTGTCTTCGGCAACGAGTCTTTCGCCTACTACGAGACCATCGGCGGCGGCGCCGGCGCCGGACCGGGCTTCGAAGGCGCCAGCGGAGTGCATACCCACATGACCAACACCGCGATCACCGATCCCGAGATTCTCGAGCAGCGTTACCCGGTAAGACTCGAGCGATTTGCGATCCGGCGCGGCTCCGGGGGGGCAGGTGACTCCGGGGGTCTCGGAGGTTGGCGAGGCGGCGACGGGCTGATGCGCGAGTTGGTCTTTCTCGAACCGCTTACGGTTTCGATCCTCAGCCAGCATCGCAAAGAGGGGCCCTACGGAGTCGCCGGCGGAGCCGATGGGAAGCCGGGTCGGCAGTGGATCGAACGCGCCGCCGGCGGTCGGCAAGCGCTCAGTTCGGTGGACGGCTGTGAGGTCGCACCCGGAGACCGGCTGGTCGTGAAGACCCCGGGCGGCGGCGGCTGGGGGAGCGCGTAGAGTATGCGCCGCATGGCCAGGAGTTTGTGCCAGCCGATATCAATGATGCTTCCGGGGCCGGCGTGATGAAGCGGCTCACTGCTGTGCTGCTTTGGTCGATCATCGCCGCGGCGTTCATCGGTCCCGGCACCGTCACGGCTGCGGCCTCGGCAGGTGCCGATTTCGGCTACGCACTCCTATGGGCGTTACTGTTTTCGACCATCGCGTGTTTGGTGCTTCAGGAGGCCAGCGGCCGGCTTACCGTAGTATCGGGCAAGAGCCTGGGGGAGGCTCTACGATTGCGTTATCCGGCCGGCTGGCGCCGTGGCGCGATTCTCGTTCTAGTGCTGGGCGCCGTTGTCTTGGGCTGCGCCGCCTACGAGGCCGGCAACATTCTCGGCGGCGTCGCCGGTGCGGTATTTATCCTGCCGTGGTCGCCACGAAGTCTTGCAGTGGCGACGGTGGTCGCTGCCGGGCTTTTGCTTTTTTTCAACTCGCCGCGCCGGGTGGCGTTACTACTCAGCGTGCTGGTCGCCACGATGGGTTTGGCCTTCCTCTGGACGGCGATTCGGTTGGCGCCGCCGTGGGCGGAGGTCTTTGCGGGCGCGCTGCGGCCGGCTCTTCCAGAGGGTTCTTCTCTGCTCGCCCTTGCGCTCGTCGGCACCACCGTCGTTCCCTACAACCTGTTTCTCGGATCGGGGCTCGCGCGCGGCCAGACCCTCGCGGAGCTGCGGTTCGGGTTGACGGTGGCCGTGTTGTTTGGCGGCCTGATCTCGATGGGCGTACTGGTGGTCGGCGCGGCGCTCCAGGGTGCTTTCGGTTTCGAAGCGCTGGCCGGGGTTCTGGTCGAGCGTCTCGGTCCTCGGGCGCAGGGGCTGTTCGGCGCCGGCCTGCTTGCGGCCGGCTTGTCCTCGGCGGTGACGGCACCGCTTGCGGCCGCGATGACCGTGCGTAGTGTCTTCGGGAAGGAAGAGGACCGCCGCTGGGCGGACAGATCCTGGCGTTTCCGTTCTGTTTGGGGCGGGGTACTCGTGGTGGGGCTGGTTTTTGGTGTCTCCGGCATGCAGGCGGTACCGGTGATCATCATGGCCCAGGCTCTGAATGGAGTGCTGCTACCCGCCGTCTCGGTGTTTCTTCTTCTAGCCGTCAGCGACAGGAGCTTGATGGGCAGGGCCGCAAACGGTCTGGGATCGAATATCGTGATGTCGCTGGTTACGCTGGTCACTCTCCTGCTCGGAACCGCGGGAGTGCTGCGAGCGGGGGCCCGGGCCCTGGGGCAGCCGCCGCCGGGGCAGGCGCTGTTGTTGGTTGTCGCGCTGGCTGTCGCGGTGGCGGTGGGCGTGCCGGTGGTTCGTAGTTTCAGGAGCTGAGGGCGCAAGATCCGAAGTCTGGTGCTCTGTTCACAGGCTTGCGTACTCCGAAGTAGAATCAGGAGGAGGGCACGGAGTTCGGAGATGGCGAAGAAAGGCAACAAGAAACCGGCTGGAGCGCCGCGTAAGCTGACCGGCCCGCAGAGGGCGAAAGCCACCAGGGAGATGGCCGGACGCCTCGCGGCGGCGCGGCGGGAGTCCGGCCTCACGCAGGCCGCGGCGGCGCGAGCGGTCCGGCTCTCGCCGTCTCTGGTTTCGAAGATCGAACGCGGTGAGCGTCGTCTGGACCCGCTCGAGTTGGCTCGGTTCGCCAGGCTCTACGGCAAGTCGATCGTAGATTTCATTGCGTAGAGGAGCTCGTGAGAGCAACGGTTAACATAGAGTCTGGAGAAGGAGGACCGATTTGTCGATTCGACCCATCAAGCGCCTGATCAAAGCCCAGCCCACGCTCGAGGGCGCCGGTGTTCATCTGCAACGGGCGTTCGGCTTCGGCAAGACCGATGACTTCGATCCTTTCCTGCTTTTGGACGACTTTCGCAACGACAAGCCGGAGGACTATCTGGCCGGTTTTCCTTGGCATCCGCACCGAGGTATCGAGACGATAACCTACGTGCTCGCGGGAACCGTCGACCACGGTGACAGCCTGGGCAATCGAGGTTCGGTCGGCCCGGGCGACGTCCAATGGATGACGGCGGGCAGCGGCATCATCCACCAGGAAATGCCCAAGGGCGACGCCGAGGGTCGGATGCATGGCTTCCAGCTCTGGGCCAACCTGCCGTCCGCTCTCAAGATGACGCCGCCTCGCTATCAGGACGTCGAGTCCAAGGACATCGCCGAAGTAACCGACGACGACGGTACCGTGCTGCGGGTCATTTGCGGCGAGATCTGGGGTGTCAAGGGACCGGTCGACGGCATTGCCGCCGATCCACACTATCTCGATGTCTGGGTGCCGCCCGGCCTCAAGAAGAGCATTCCGGTCGAAACCAGCCGCCACGCCTTCGCGTACGTTTTCGAGGGAACGGGGAGGTTCTGCAACGCTTCGGGGCCGCTCGATGTGCCCACCGAGGGCTACGGCTGGGCCGACACCTCTCTGTCGGAAGAGGTGGAGAACCGGTCTCTGGTATTGTTCGACCGAGGCGATGAAGTCACCGTGCAGGCCGGTGAGCGGGGTATCCGCTTTCTGCTGGTGTCCGGCAGGCCGTTGCGCGAACCGGTCGCCTGGCACGGACCGATCGTGATGAACACGCGTGAGGAGCTGCAGCGGGCGTTTGCCGAGTATCAGGACGGCACCTTCTTGAAGCACGGCAAGAACCCGAAGTAGCGCGCCGGCCTGGGTAGCGAACTTACCTCACGGGACCCTATGGTTGAGAAAATAGGCTTTCAAACGCTACAATGCCGGCTTTGCAAGGCTGTCGGTAGTAGTTCCGAGTTGGGAGAAGCCGGGCAATCCGACTGAGCTGTAGGGATACGTCGAGGTCTCCGTGAGAGTTCAACAGAAAAAGCGCAGCACAAAGGCCGGGCAGTGCCGGATGACCAGCTTGCTCCTCCTGGCTCTGTCGATGGCCGGGATGCCATGGGCGGCTCCACTCGCGGCCCAGGGCTCCGGCGGATGCTCGCCGCAGTCCGGCCAGGTTTCGTGTCCCGGAGACGAGGGGCCGCCGCCGAGCGACGCCGGCCAGAGCGAGTTGACCATCGTGGCGCAGGAGAACCTGTGGTTTTCCGAGCCCCGGCGGGGTGGCATCAACTATCTGGTGGACGGCCGACTCATTTTGCCGTTCGAGCCGCTCCTGGGTCTGACCGCGAGCGCGGATAGCGCGGCGAAAAGGCAGGAAATGCAGTGGTTTTTCCGCTATACCGGCCAGACCAGCCGCAACGCGATATTCAGTCTCGAGTGGATCGCACCCAGAGATCTGATAGATAGGAACCTACGCAAGACGTTTCTGCCTTTGATCGAGCAGACCGAGGCCAGATGGAACATCTTCTACGATCCGGTGCTCGCTTCGGTATGGCGAGGCCTGGGCCCCGGACCGGTCGACTTCTCCCGGCCCGAAATCCGCAGGATGTTTCAGGACGATCTGGTCTATCTGCGTGACCTCTATTTCGACCACCCCAACTACTGGCGAATTCGGGGCAAGCCGGTTCTGCACGTCTGGGCCGCAAAAGAACTGGTCAGAAACGCCGATGATCTGTTCCGCGCGGCGATGCGGAGCGGTATCTACATTTGCGGCGATGTCTTCGGCCAGAAGGGCAAAGAACCGCCCTTGGACTGCCGCACCGGTTTCACCGCCGCGACCCCGGATATCGTCGGCCGCAGCCGAACCCACACGGTTCGGCAGGTTCTTTCGGTGTTCGAGGGCTACTTTGAAGACGCAGGCGACAAAGACTTGATCCCCGCCTTCTCGTTCCAGTACGACGACGTGAGCTTCCGCACCAGCCTTGGCCTAGGGGGCACTGCAATTCAGATCCTCGCCCAGGGTCGGCAGGATCTGCGGGACTGGCTGGCGCTTGCGGATCGATATGCTACGCCGATCGACGGCACGCGCTACATCTGGGTTGGAACTTTGAACGGCTGGGCCGAGGCCACCACTATCTACCCGACCAAGAAGGGCAAACTCGAATTCTGGGACGGGGGGACTCCGCAGGGTGTTCAGCCCTACCACTACGCGAAGCTCGAAGAGCTGCAGCGCCAGCTCTTTCCCGATGCCCGCTATCGCAAGCCGCGGATCGAAGTTATGGACGCCGGGGACATATTGTTCAGAAACTTCGATGTGCTCGGGGGTGTGAGCATCAAGGCCAAGCTCGACGGAGTCACTCGAAAGCTCAGGCTGGAGTCGATGAATGGGGTCAGTTTTCTGCCCAATTTCGACCGGGTTTGGCGGCCGGATTTTGCCTTCGACAAGCTCACGATTCGGGTCAAGAACCTCGATGGTAGGCAAGCAAGAGGAATCGTTCGCGGACGTTCTTCGGGGAGCTGACCTCGTTTTTGGCGACCATGTTCCCGGCGACGAGTTTTGAGAAGTGGCTGCTAGCCGTTGGATGCGGGGTGCTCGTGCTGGCAGCCGCGACGCCGCTCGCGGCCGTGGAGTTTTCCTACGGTGATGGCGGCGACGGCGCCAACGAGGTTGTTTACAAGTTCACGCCGGAGACCGGGACCCTGGATGATCTCGAGGTCGTGTATCGAAGCGCCGGCGGTGAGTTCAGGTTCCGACCCGCGGCTGGGGGCGGCATTACCCAGTTCACCCTGGCCGGGGAAATCGTCGAAACGGCCGACCGTCGGCACGAAGTCGCGCTGCTGAGGGAGAGTCAATCGCGGGGCTGGTACAAGGCGAAGTTTCGTTGGAGCTTCGAGGGCGAGAGTTTCAACTTCGTCGTCCGGATACGCCTCGAAGGCAAGACCCTGGTGATGAAGTTCAGTTCCGGCTCCGACAGCGTCATTCTCTTTGACCCGGCTCGTTCCGAAGGCACTCCGGACGTCAAGATCGTGGACATTCCGTACGGGCACAACGTGCTCTTCTCGAACGGCCTGTTCATAGCGACTCTGCTCGACCCGCTCGCGTCGGATGCGTCGCAGATCTTTCCGACCAAGCACTATCTCTCGTCGGATTCTGCCGTCTACGCTCCCTGGGCCTTCTACCGAACTCTTTCGGACGGCAGCCGCAACGCGCTTCGAGAGACGGTCACGGTCACCGTTTCGTCTGAGATCGAAGATACCTTCTACCAGCCGAACAACCCCGTTTCTCCCTACCGGAAGCTGCTTTCGAAGTACCTGGTCGCGGATCTTTGGCGCAGGTCGTTTACGGATTATCTCGAGGACATCGGGCGGCTGGTTTCGTTGGGGTTCGAAGACATCTTCACCGTGCTCCATGTTTGGCAGCGGTTCGGCTTCGACAATGGCCTACCAACGACCACTCCGCCGTCGCCACGAATGGGCGGCAAGCGCGGCCTCCGAGAGGTTTCGCGACTTTGCCGGGAGAATGGCTACCTCTTCAGCCTGCACACGAACTACGTAGATTTCTATCCCAACTCGAAGTCCTGGCAGCCCCGACATCTGGCCCTAGGCCCCGACGGCGAGCCGATCGAGGCCTGGTTCAATCCTTCGACGCAGGGCCAGAGCTTTCTGATGAAGCCCTCGAAGGCCCAGCGCTATGCCCGTCGCGTCGAACCGTCGATTCACGAGAAATATGGGACGACGGCGGGCTATCTGGACGTCCACACGGCGATTTTGCCTTCGATGAAGGTGGACTTCGACGCCGGCGTGAAGGGTGCCGGTCGCCAGCTGGCGACGTTCGAGCACTACAAGAAGCTGATCTCCTACGTCCGCAAAGAGCACGGAGGACCGGTCGCCGGCGAAGGCAAGGGAAGCTCGGCTCGGATCTGGGCGGGCCATATCGACGCGATCGAGGCGGATCCCAGGTCTTTGTGGCAGGAAATCGAGGGCGTGAAGGCGACCGAGGTTCCGACGATTGTCGACTACAAACTGCGCAACCTACACTCGCTGTTCGTGGCTCACGGCGCCGGCTACTTCGTTCGGTTCTTCAAGCGAAACGGGAGTTATTCGCATCAGCAGTTCAGCCGCTATATGGCAACCGAACTCGCCTTCGGCAACGCCGCGTTCTTCGGCCGCGCTTACTTCGACCAGGAAGATTCGTCGGAGTTGAAGCGCAAGTACGCCTTCATGAGGCTGTTGCAAGGTCACTACCTTGCGGGCGAGGCCGAGGAGATTCTCTACTTGGTCAACGGTCGCTACGTTCGATTGTCACAGGCGCTCAAGGAGCTTCTGCCGGGGCTGGCCAAGAGGCGCGTAGAAGACGTGCTCGCCGAGCGCTTGGGCATGCTCAAGGTCGAGTACTCACCCGGCTTCACGCTTTACGTGAATCGGTCCAAGAAGAGAACTGTCCAGGTCGTGGAGAACGGAGTCGGCTACGAACTCCGCGCAGGAGACTTCCTGGCGCTCAACTGTGGCGCGCCGATTGCCTACTCGGCCAAGGTCGATGGATTGCGCCGTGAGTTCGTTTGCGAAGACTGCGCTGCCGGGACTCCCGGCGGAACCTGCGGGTAGGGACGATCTCGCTCCGGGCTCTTTGGGCCACAGGAGAAGGGCGGCCACAGACAAGGGCGGCGCCCCTTTCGGGACCGCGGCGGCGGTTGTCGAGGGCGTGGGAGAAGACGGGAAGAGCCCGGTGCCCACCCGGCCGGTGGGCTGAGATTCCCCCCGCACGGGTGTGGCGGCGGCGGTGATCGGGGGAGACAATTATCTCGGGCGTCCGTGCATTCGACCGCGAATTCCGAAGCCCACCAAAAGGAGAGTCATGCCCACGATTTTTGAACCCTTTCGCATCAAGACCGTCGAACCGATCCAGAGGACGACGCGCGCTGAGCGCGAGCGGTTTCTGGCCGAAGCCGGCTACAACTTGTTCAAGCTGCCGGCGGCGGCGATTCTGATCGACCTGCTGACCGACAGCGGTACCGGTGCCATGAGCGCCGAGCAGTGGGCGGCCATGATGCGCGGCGACGAATCCTACGCCGGCAGTGACAGCTTCAGCCGCTTCGAGCGCGCCGTTCAGGATATCTACGGCTTCGAGCACGTCATCCCGACTCATCAAGGGCGAGCCGCGGAGAGGATCTTGGCCGCGACGCTGTGTCGGCCGGGGCATGTGGTCCCCAACAACACCCATTTCGACACCACCCGGGCCAACATCGAGGCGGCCGGAGCGGTAGCCCTCGACCTGCCCTGCCGGGAGTCGCACGATCTGTCCGCTGTTCACCCGTTCAAAGGCAACATCGATCTCGAGGCCCTCGAAAGAGTGCTGGATGACAACTCCGGGGCCATACCCTTCGTGATGGTAACGATTACCAACAACGGAGGCGGTGGGCAGCCGGTGTCGATGGCCAATCTGGAAGCGACTTCTCGGCTTTGCCGCGATCGCGGGGTGCCGTTCTATCTCGATGCCTGCCGGTTCGCCGAAAACGCCTACTTCATCCAGCGCCGCGAGTCGGGCTATGCCGGCAAACCCCTGATCGAGATTGCCCGGGAGATGTTCGCACTGGCTGACGGCTGCACCATGAGTGCGAAGAAGGACGGCATGGCCAACATCGGCGGATTTCTGTGCACCAATGACGATGAAGTGTCGGCGCAAGAAGAGGAGTTGCTGATTCTCACCGAGGGATTTCCGACCTACGGTGGGCTTGCGGGTCGGGACCTGGAGGCGATCGCGGTCGGGCTCTACGAGGCTCTCGACCCGGAATACCAGCGCTACCGGCACGCCTCGATCAAGTACCTCGGCGACCGCCTCGCCGAGGCCGGCGTCGCGATCGTCCAACCTCCGGGAGGGCATGCGATCTACATCGACGCCGCCGCGTCACTTCCACACATTCCGAGATCCGAGTTCCCCGGTCAGGCCCTTGCCGTGGCGCTTTACCTCGCGGGTGGCGTTCGATCGGTCGAGATTGGTTCGGTGATGCTGGGTCGGCGGGACCCGGAGACCGGCGAGGAGATTCCAGCCGAGAACGAGCTGGTTCGTTTGGCGATTCCACGGCGCGTCTACACCCAGAGCCACATCGACTATGTCATCGAGACCATCGTCGAGCTGTTCGCGGCGAGAGGCTCGATCCACGGCTTTCGTCTTGTCGATCAGCCGGCAGGTCTGCGTCACTTTTCGGCGGCCTTCGAGCCGGTGAGCGTCGAGGCGTAGGGCTCCGGCCTGATGGTTCAGCCGGCATAGCTACTCGCTTTGGCGAGTAGACTGGGGACGGGATGTCTGTTGCCCGCGATCCGATGGCCGAGTTTGGTGCGCTCTTCGAGAGAGCCCGGAACTCGCCCGAGCCTGGGGATGCCACCGCCTGCGCGCTGGCGACGGCAAGCGCCGACGGTACGCCATCGGTGCGTATGGTGCTGCTCAAGGGCTTCGACGATCGGGGCTTTGTCTTCTACACCAACTACGGCAGCCGTAAGGCCCAGGACATCGAGGAGAACCCGCGAGCGGCGCTCTGCTTTCACTGGATCTCGATCAAGCAACAGGTTCGAGTAGAGGGGTCGGTCGAGCGCGTCTCTGAGGAAGAGTCGGACATCTATTTCGCGAGCCGCGGCCGGCTCAGCCGTCTCGGCGCCTGGGCTTCGAAGCAGAGTCAACCGCTCGCGTCCCGGGGCGACCTGCTGCGGAGGTTCGCCGCGGTCGAGCTTCGGTATCCGGTCGGTCCGGTGCCGCGGCCCCAGTTCTGGGGCGGCTACAGGCTTCGGCCCGAGCGGATCGAGTTCTGGTCGAACAAGTCCCACCGCCTGCATGACCGGCGGGTTTTCAGCCGCAGCGGCGAAGGCTGGACCGTGCGGCGGCTCTATCCCTGAGAGGGGAGGGTGACGGTCGAGACGGAGCTCGACCGCTACAACCGAGGAGGAAGCCGGTAGCGGTCGACGAAGACGAAGCTCGTAACGCTCGACGAGGGCGAAGCCTGTGGCGGTCGAGCTCCGTGTCGACCGAGCCTTCCCGAAGTCAGCCGAGCGCCACGTCGAGGATCATCATCACCACGAAACCGGCGACCAGGCCCATGGTCGCGGCGTCGCCGTTGCCCGAGCTCTGAGCTTCCGGGATGACCTCCTCGACGACCACGAAGATCATGGCGCCGGCCGCGAAGGCAAGGGCGTACGGCAGTATCGGCTGCCAGGTGAGTACCGCCGCGGCTCCGAGGACACCGGCCACCGGTTCGACCGCTCCCGAGAGCTGGCCGTACCAGAAGCTCTTGGCCGGCGAGAAGCCCTCCCGCCGCAGCGGCATCGACACCGCCAGGCCCTCGGGGAAGTTCTGGATGCCGATGCCTACCGCAAGTACCACGGCGGCGGCAAGGGTCGCGGATTCGAGGCCGTGGGCCGCGGCGCCGAAGGCCACGCCGACGGCCAGTCCCTCGGGAATGTTATGGAGGGTGATCGCAAGAACCAGGAGGGTGGTGCGCTCGAGTTTGGTGGCAACGCCCTCGGCAGCCTCGAGCGGCGCTTGGAGGTGAAGATGGGGTGTCACCAAGTCGGCGAGTCGCAGGAACACCGCGCCCAGGCTGAAGCCGACCGCTGCCGGTATCCAGGAGAGCCGTCCCAGGTTCTCGGACATCTCGATCGCCGGCAAGAGCAGCGACCAGAAGCTGGCCGCGATCATGACGCCGGCGGTGAAGCCCAGCATCACGTCAAGGAGCTTGCGGTTTTCGTGGCTGACGAAAAAGACGAGGGACGCCCCCGCCGCGGTCAGCCCCCACGTGAACAGCGTTCCGACCAGGGCCTGCTGCACCGGACCGAGGCCGGCGAATTGAATCCAGAGATTGCCGAGCATGAGCCCGTTCAGCCTGGCAATCGAACTCTTCGCAGGGCAATACCCCAACGGGTGGGACCTCTGCTTGACAACAGCGGACCTTCGGTGCGATATTCTCCGCTGATGAGACGCTTGAACCGCTTTACCGTTGTTTGCGTTGGCGTGCTGCTTTTGGCGGCTCCCGCCGCGTTTGCCTGCGGTGAACTCGGTTCGATGGCGACCTCGCGTTGCCCGATGGTCGATGCGATGGCCGAGATTTCTGAGTCGATAGGATCGGCGACGGGATCCACGGGCACCTCGATCTGTCACGACAGTGGTCAGATGTCGAACGACTGCTGTGACGCTCGCTCGGCTCCCGAGCCGATGCAGGCACGGTCGTTCGAGAGCGTCAAGCTTCTCGTGTCTCTCGAGGCCACGGACCTCCAGGTGGTTGCGCCGCTTGCTCCCGCGGCCTTGCCGCACGCCACGCCGGCGGCGGACGCCTTCCACCTGCACGATCTCGGGCGCTACACGCTATTCTCGTCGTTTCTGCTCTGATTCTCCTCTGAAGAGAGCTGTGTCGGATCGTCCCGCGGTGGGACGGTTCCGATGTCCACGGAATTTCTTTGGAGGGGCTTCATGCTTTTTGGAAGACGGTATTCAGCGCGGTTTTTGGTGACAGGGCCGAGGGGGCCGATGGCGCTGCCGGGTCTGCTGGCTCTGGTCAGCATGTTGGTCGCTTGGCCGGCGGCGGGTCAGAGTCCGATCAAAGGTGCAAGGGCGATGGCCTCGTCCGGCGATTCCATTGGCGATTCCGCCGCCGAGCGAATCCTGGTGAACATGAAAGAGCCCGCTCTGCGGGAACTCCTGGACGAGGTCCTGGAGAGAAATCCAGGCGTCGCAGCCGCTGAGGCCCGAGCCCGAGCCGCAGCGCAGCGGGCGCCGCAGGTCAAGGCTCTACCCGATCCTGTGGTCAGCCTGACAGCGTTCCTGGAGACACCCGAGACCCGTACCGGCCCGCAGCGTCTCTCGGCGGGCATCTTTCAGGGCCTGCCCTGGTCCGGAAAGTTGGCGCTCAAAGAGCAGGCAGCTCTTCACGCGGCTGCGGCGCTCGAGGCCGAAGTCGAGGCGAGGCGATTGAAGCTGCTCACGGAGGCGAGGCGCCTCTACTACGAGATTTCTTTTCTCGATCGCTACCAGGAGATTACGGAGGAGTTTCTCACCCACCTGGCGCAGCACGAAGAGATCGCGCGGGCACGCTACTCGACGGGAGCCGGCAGTAGCCAAGGGGTGGTCAAGCTCCAGGCAGAGATCACGCGCGTCGAGAACAAACTGCTCCACATCGAGACCCGGCGAGTGTCGCTGGCGGCGCAGCTCAATGCCTTGCGCGACCGTGGGGCTCGGGCAGCGCTACCGGTGCTGTCGAGCTTCTTGTCGGAACCGGCAGAGATTCGGCTGGATCCGGATACGCTCGTCGAAGCAGCCCTGCGCTTTCGCCCGGAGATCACTGCGGCCGACGCCAGGATTGCCCGGACCGGGGCACTCGTCCGATTGGCCGAGAAAGGCTATCGCCCGGACTTCAAGGTCGGACTAACGTACACCGCGGTCGACCCCCGCGACGACACGCCGGGCCGGCTGCAGCCGCCGGAGGGCAATGGCCACGACATCTTCGCGATTCAGGGCGGAATCACGCTCCCGATATGGCGCAAGAAGCTCACCGCCGGCGTCGAGGAGGCGATCGAGCTCCAGGCCGGCGCGGAAGAAGTCAGGCGAGACGTCATCGCGGCAATCGAGGCGGCGATCGGCGACTTGGCACAACGAGTGCCGCTCAGTTGGCGGCAGCTGCGCTTGGTCGAAGATCTCTTGATCGTCCAGGCCCAGGAGGCTGCCGGATCGGCTTTGAGCGGTTACATCGCAGGCACGTTGAACGCCCTCGATCTTCTGGACGCGGAACACGTGCTCTTCGAAGCTCGCACCGCGGCGGCTCGCGCCAAGACCGACTATCTGATCGGCCTCGCGACTCTCGAGGGCGCATTCGGCGGCTCTCTACAACCCACGACGACCACGGAGCGATTTGAGTCATGACAAACGAAAGCAAGCGTACAAAAGGCGGCGGAGCGGGGCGTTGGTTCGCACCGCTGCTATGGGTCGGCGGTAGTTTTCTCGTCTTCTATGCCGCCTTCTTTGATCCCCTGAACGTGCATCCAGTCGATGCATGGTTGCAGGCGCGACTCGGATACCAGTCGGGATCTATGACGGCTGAAGGGGCCGAGGAGCGCGAGATTCTCTTCTACCGCAACCCGATGGACCCGACGATCAGCTCGCCGGTGCCAACGCAGGACGAGATGGGCATGGACTATTTGCCGGTTTACGCGGATGAGGGCGGAGTGGCCGGTTCTTCTCGGAGCGGAGAGCGCGAGATCCTCTTCTACCGCAATCCGATGGACCCGACGATCAGTTCACCGGTACCGATGCAGGACGAGATGGGGATGGACTACCTACCGGTCTACGCGGATGAAGCCCAGCAGGCTATGGGCGCAGGGACCACGGTGTCAATCGATCCCGTGGTCGTCCAGAACATGAACGTACAGAGTGCCGTCGTCGAGCGGCGCGACCTCACCCACGAGATCCGAACCGTCGGATACCTCGAGTACGACCAGGAACGCATGGTCACGGTGACCACGAAATACACCGGCTGGGTGGAGAAGGTCTACGTCAACTATGTCGGCGAGCCGGTCAGAAAAGGCCAGCCGTTGTTCGAGATCTACTCACCCGAACTGGTGCAGACCGAACAGGAGCTTCTGTCGGCGATCGAGTACGCCAAGAAGTTCGCCGCGAGTTCAAGGGACTCGGCCGACGACGCCCTTCGCAGGGCCGAGGCCCTGGTCGATGCGGCGCGGACTCGCCTTTCGTACTGGGATATTTCTCCGGAACAGATTGTAGAACTCGAGGAGACCGGAGAGATCTTCCGAACGCTCAAGGTGGTGGCACCGTCGAGTGGCCTGGTGACCAGGCGCATGCCGGGTCTGCAGGGAATGGCCGTCAAGCCGGGCATGGAGACCTACCTCATCGCCAACCTCTCCTCGCTCTGGCTCTCGGTCGAGATCTTCGAGGATCAGCTGGCCTGGATCCATGAGCGCACACCCGCGGAGGTTACGTTCACCTATTTTCCCGGTGAGACCTTCCGTGGCACGGTTCGTTTCATCGAGCCGGAGTTTTCGGAGAAGACGCGGACGCTGCGCGTCAAGCTCGAGATTCCCAATCCGGGCAGAAGACTGCGCGCCGGCATGTTCGCCACGGTCAGGTTTCAGCCCATAGCCGCACCCAAGGCGCTGGCTGTGCCATCGCTGGCGGTGCTGCGCACCGGGCAGCGTAACGTCGTGGTGGTGGATCTGGGTGCGGGCCGCTTCGCCCCGCGGGAGGTAACGCTCGGACACCAAGGGGCGGTGTTCGTTGAGGTGCTCGAAGGACTCGCCGAGGGCGATCGGGTGATTACGTCCGCCCAATTCCTGATTGATTCCGAGGCCAACCTACAGGCCGCGATTCAAAAGATGATCACTCAGCGCCAGGAAGAGATGTCCGAGCCAGCTGGCGACGGGGAGGGCGGCCATGCTCAATAGAATCATCAAATGGTCGCTCGAGAACCAGCTTCTGGTTACCATCGGTCTCGTCCTCTCCATCCTGGCGGGCGTGTGGGCAGTCAAGGAGACCCGGATCGATGCGATCCCGGATCTCTCCGATGTTCAGGTAATCATCTTCACGGAATTTTCAGGCCAGGCGCCTCAGGTCGTGGAGGATCAGGTCACCTACCCGATCACGACCAAGATGATGGCGGTGCCCTATGCCAAGGTGGTGCGCGGGTACTCATTTTTCGGCTTCTCCTTCGTCTACGTGATCTTCGACGATGGGACGGATCTCTACTGGGCTCGCTCCCGGGTGCTGGAATATCTTTAGGGTCTGACCAACGATCTGCCCCAGGGCATCTCACCCCAGCTCGGCCCCGACGCTACCGGCGTGGGCTGGGCCTTCATGTACGTCCTCAACTCCGACCAGCGATCGCTCGCCGATCTGAGGAGCTATCAGGACTGGTATCTCAAGTATGGGCTGTCCTCGGTCGAGGGTGTCGCCGAAGTGGCCTCGATCGGTGGCTTCGTGCGCCAGTACCAGGTCGAGGTCGATCCGGTCCGGCTGCGCGCCTACGGGTTGCCGCTCCAGGCCATCGGCCGAGCGATCCGGCGCTCGAACCTCGAGGTCGGCGGACGCCTGGTCGAGATGTCGGAGCGCGAGTTCATGGTGCGGGGGCGGGGCTACATCCAGGAGGTCCGGGATCTCGAGGTCGTGGTTCTGGGCAGCGGTCCCGGCGGTGTGCCGATCCTGCTCAAAGATGTGGCCAACATCACCATCGGTCCTGAGATTCGCCGCGGCTTGGCCGACTGGAATGGCGAGGGCGAGACCGTCGGCGGCATCGTTATCGTCCGGTCGGGTGCCGACACCCTGTCGACGATCGCCAGGGTCAAGGAACGGCTCCAAGAGCTCAAGGCCGGACTGCCCGACGACGTCGAGATCTCGGTGGCCTACGACCGTACGGGGCTGATCGAACGCTCGGTCAAAACGTTGGCCCACACCCTGCTCGAGGAGTCGATCGTCGTGGCGATCGTTTGCCTGGTGTTTCTCTTCCACTTCCGATCGGCCTTCGTTGCGATCGTGTCGATTCCGGTCTCGATTCTCCTGGCGTTCGTGATCATGAAGCTCCAGGGTCTGGGTGCCAACATCATGTCGTTGGGCGGCATCGCCATCTCCGTCGGCGTTCTGGTGGACGCGGCGGTGATCATGGTCGAGAACGCCCACAAGCACTACGAGGAGTGGCGGGGGAAGCGCTCGCATCTCGAGATCATCATGCGCTCGGCCCAGGAGGTGGGACCGACGCTGTTTTTCACCCTCCTGGTGATCACCGTCTCCTTCCTGCCGATCTTCACCCTGGAAGGCCAGGCGGGGCGCCTCTTCAAACCGCTGGCGTTCACCAAGACCTACGCCATCGGTCTGTCCTCGATCCTGGCGGTGACGGTCATCCCGGTTCTCATGTACTGGTTCGTGAGGGGCAAGATCTTCAGCGAGAAGCGGCATCCCGTTTCACGCTTTCTGCGCTTTCTCTACACCCCGGTCCTGAACCTGGCCTTGCGGCGGCGCTGGGCGGTCATCGTCGCCATGCTGATCATTCTCGCGCTGACGTTCGTACCGCTCCAGAGCATCGGCTCGGAGTTCATGCCGCCGCTCTGGGAGGGGGACCTGCTCTACATGCCGACGACCTTCCCGGGAATCTCGATCACCAAGGCAAAGGAGCTGGCTCAACAGACCGCCAAGATCATCCGCACCTTCCCGGAGGTGAAGACGGTGTTCAGCAAGGTGGGGCGCGCCGAGACGGCGACCGACCCGGCGCCGATCTCGATGCTCGAGACGACGATCGTTCTGAAGGATCCGGAGGAATGGCGGCCGGGACTCACCAAGGACGATCTCATCGCGGAACTCGACGCGGCGATCCAGTTTCCGGGCGTGACCAATGCCTGGACGATGCCGATCAAGACGCGGATCGACATGCTATCTACGGGTATCAAGACGCCGGTCGGCATCAAGGTCGCGGGCCCGGATCTGACGGTGTTGGAGAAGATCGCCAAGGAGATCGAGGCCGTGGTCAAGCCGCTGCCGGGGACTCTCTCCGCCTACGCTGAACGGGTGATGGGCGGGAGCTACCTCGACTTCGACATCGATCGCGAGGCGGCCGCCCGGTTCGGGATTACCGTCGGAGACATTCAGGACGTCATCCAGACCGCTGTCGGCGGCATGAACGTCTCGTGGACCATCGAAGGTTTGGAGCGCTACCCGATCAATGTGCGGTATCCGAGAGAGCTGCGCGACAACCTCGTTGCTCTGCGCGAGATCCTGGTGGCCTCGCCCACCGGTGCCCAGGTGCCGTTGGGCCAGCTGGCCGACATTCAGCTTCGTCAGGGACCTCCCAGCATCAAGACCGAGAACGCCAGGCCCAACGCCTGGATCTACGTCGACCTCCGAGGCATCGACGTGGGCTCGTGGGTGAAACGGGCACAGGAGGAAGTGACCGAGCGAATCGAGTTGCCCCAGGGCTACACCATCTTCTGGTCGGGTCAGTACGAGTACATGCAGCGGACCAAGGCTCGACTGATGTTGATCGTCCCGCTCACCTTGGCGGTGATCTTTCTGATCCTCTACTTCCATCTCAAGTCGATCGTCAAGACGGCGATCGTGCTGTCGGCGATCCCGTTTTCGCTGGTGGGCTCGGTCTGGATCATTTCGATCCTGGGCTACAACTGGTCGATCGCGGTCTGGGTGGGGATGATCGCTCTCGCCGGCCTGGCGGCGGAGACCGGCATCGTGATGCTGCTCTATCTCGACATCGCCTACGAGGACTGGACGCGCAAGGGCCGCATGCAGACCTACGCGCACCTGGCCGAGGCGGTCGATCACGGTGCCGTGAAGCGGATTCGCCCCAAGATGATGACCGTCATGGCGACGTTTTTCTCTCTAGTACCGATTCTCTGGTCGACGGGAACCGGCGCCGACGTCATGCGGCGCATCGCGGCGCCCATGGTCGGCGGTGTCTTCACCTCGTTCGTGGCCGAGCTGCTGGTGTTTCCCGCCATCTACTTCATCTGGCGAGGCATCCAACTCAAAAAGGGTCCGCTGTTTCCGGCCGCCGAGGGAGGAGAGCGAGAAGGGGAACCGGAGCCGATAGAGGCCTAGTCCTAGTCGCAGTAACAATTGGAGTATTCGCATGCTGACTCGACGACAAATTCTTCAAACGGCCTCTTCCGCCGGCGCCCTCGCTGTGCTGAACGGGCTGCTCCCCGACTGGGTCCGCCCCGCGTGGGCTCAGGATGGAACCGGTCTGCCCGCGCTCACCGGTCCGACGTTCGACCTCGCCATTGGTAGCCAAAGCCTCGCCATCGACGGCCGCCAGGGCAAGGCGATCACCATCAATGGCTCGGTTCCGGCACCGCTGCTTCGCTGGCGCGAGGGCGAGACGGTGACACTCAGGGTGACCAACCGACTGCACGAGGATACCTCGATCCACTGGCACGGCATTCTCCTGCCTCCCGAGATGGACGGTGTTCCCGGCGTGAGCTTTCCGGGCATCAAGCCCGGCGAGACGTTTACCTACCGGTTCCCCGTTCGCCAAGCGGGCACGTACTGGTATCACAGCCATTCCGGCCTGCAGGAGCAGCTCGGCCACTACGGGCCCATCGTCATTGATCCGGCGGGACCGGATCCGGTGGCGTTCGACCGGGAGTACGTCATCGTGCTCTCCGACTGGACCTTCGCCAACCCTCACCGCGTCTTCTCCAGGTTGAAGAAGATGAGCGACGCCTACAACTTCCAGCAGCGGACGGTCAGCGACTTCTTCCGAGAGGCCTCGGACAAGGGCCTGCGATCGGCTATCGAGAGCCGCGCGATGTGGGCCGCGATGCGCATGAGTCCGACCGACATCGCCGACGTGACGGCTGCGACCTATACCTACCTAGTCAACGGCCACGGACCGGGGGACAACTGGACCGCCCTGTTCACTCCGGGGGAGCGCGTCCGCCTTCGCGTGATCAATGCATCGGCGATGACCCTGTTCAACGTTCGCCTTCCGGGACTGCCCATGACGGTCGTACAGTCCGACGGGCTGAATGTGCAGCCGGTCGAGGTCGACGAGTTCCAGATCGGCGTCGCCGAGACCTACGACGTCGTCGTTCAACCCGAAGAGGATCGTGCTTTCACCCTGGTGTGCGAGTCGATTGACCGCAGCGGCCTGGCTCGCGCCACGCTTGCGCCACGACTCGGGATGACGGCCGAGGTGCCGCCGCTGCGCGAGCGCCCACTACTCACCATGAAAGACATGGGAATGGCGGGGCACGGCGGAATGGCGGGGCACCAGATGGCACCCGCCGCCTCCGTCGCGCCCGCGGGCTCGAGCGTCATGGATCACGCCATGGATCAAGAGAGTATGGATCACGAGAGTATGGACCACGGTGTCATGGATCACGGCGCCATGGATCACGGATCGAGCGACACGGATCATGCATCGATGGGTCATGGCTCGGGGGGCCATGGTGGCGGGCAGCAGGACGCCATGCAGCACGCAGAGATGGCGGGCCATATGGCGGCGGCTGGGCCGCCCGGCGACCAGATGAGCCACGACATGGGAGCGATGACGGAGCACGGGCACCCCGGAGGACCGGGCGTCGACAACACCGCCATGGCGCCGACGAGCCGGCTCGACGAGCCCGGTGTCGGACTCGAAGATGTTCCACATCGTGTGCTCCGCTACACTGATCTTGCGAGCCTCGACCCCAACCCCGATACCCGCGCCCCCGAACGCGAGTTGGAGCTTCATCTGACCGGCAACATGGAGCGCTACATGTGGTCGTTCGACGGCAAGAAGTTCTCGGAGGTCGTGGAGCCGATTATCTTCCATGAGAATGAACGGCTACGCCTGACCATGGTCAACGACACGATGATGCCCCATCCCATTCATCTCCACGGCATGTTTTTCGACGTGGTCAACGGACACGACGACCACAAGCCGCGAAAGCACACGATCGTGGTCAAGCCCGGCGAGAAGCTCTCGGTCGACATCACCGCCGAGGCGGTCGGCGACTGGGCGTTTCACTGCCACCTGCTGTACCACATGCATGCGGGCATGTTCCGGGTGGTGTCGGTGCGCCCGCGTGGGCAGGGAAGTGTGGCATGAACGCAACCTTGCGCAGCTGGTTTTGGGCCGGCCTTGTCTTGACATCGAATCCCGTGCTCGCTCAGGAGTCACCAACCGGGGAGTCCGACTCCGAGGAGATGGCGGAAGCCCGCGCCGGGTTGCGAAAGGAACACGGGGGCCTGGCAACCGGCATGCTGCTGGGCGAGCGTTTCGAGTACGGTGCCGACGACGGCGACGACTTTCTCCTCTGGGACTTCCAGGGCTGGTTCGGTGGAGACATCAAGCGGCTCTGGATCAAGACCGAAGGCGAGTACGGAATGGAACCCGGGCGCCTCGAGGAGGGTGAGATCCAGGCCCTCTACAGTCGCGCCATCTCACCCTACTTCGATCTCCAGGCCGGCGTTCGCCAAGACTTCGAGCCGGGACCGAGTCGCAGCTACGCGGTCCTCGGTGTCCAGGGCCTGGCGCCGTACTGGTTCGAGCTGGACGCCGCACTGTTCGTGAGCGAGGAAGGCGATCTCACCGCCCGAGTAGAGGCGGAGTACGAGATTCTTTTTACCCAGCGTTTGATTGCCCAGCCGCGGCTGGAGCTGGAGGTCTCGGCTCAGGAGGTCTCCGAACTCGGGTTCGGCTCGGGACTCTCGACGGTGGACTTCGGACTTCGCCTGCGCTACGAGATCCGGCGGGAGTTTGCCCCATACGTTGGTGTTTCCTGGACGGAGCTCGTCGGCGGCACGGCCGATTTTGCGCGCGCAGCCGGTGAGGCGAAGAGCTCACGATCGTTTGTCGTCGGGTTGAGGTTTTGGTATTGAGGAGGACAAGATTATGGCTAGAGGAAAAGGACTGTTGTTGGGTGCTCTCGCGGCTGTCGGAACGGCAGCGATCTTGGGCGCTATCGGATTCGCCGTTGTCGGCGTGTCGGCCCGCTCCGAGCCGCCTGCTCTCGAGATAACAGTAGCCCGCGCGGCCCGCCATTGGCTGATCCCTCGTGCCGCGCGCGCGGCGGTCAATCCCGTGGCGGCGAGCCCGGAAGTGCTCGGCAGCGCGATGCGGCACTGGGCCGACCACTGTGCCTCCTGCCACGGGAACGACGGAAAAGGCTACACGGCGCTCGGCCGCGGGCTCTATCCTCGGGCTCCCAACATGACGCTCGTAGCGACGCAGAAGCTCTCCGACGGAGAGCTGTTTTGGATCATCGAAAACGGCATCAAGCTGACGGGCATGCCCGCCTGGGGCGACGACTCCTCTTCAGGGGAGGAGGATGGAGAGAGTTGGGAGCTGGTCCACTTCATTCGTCACCTGCCGGAGCTGACCCCGGAGGAACTGAGCAAAATGGCGCGCTTCAATCCGGTCAGCCGCGAGGAGTTCGAGCGACAGCTCGAGATGGAGCGCTTCTTGGCCGGCGAAACGCAAAGCCCTCCGGAGCCACATCCTGAGGAACACAAACACTAAGGCAGATTGAATTCGAGAGAGGAGAATCAGATGAGACAAACGATCCTGGCAGCAGCCCTCCTGGGGGCACTTGCGACCAGCGGAGGCGTGCTTGCCCACGAAGGCCATCATCACGACGCCATGGGGACAGTCGAGGCGGTTGACGCCGAACAGATGACGCTAGCGGTCAGCGAAGAGGAGACCTTGACGTTCGCGCTCACGGACGAGACCTCGTACCTGCGGGGCGATGAAGCTGTGTCGCGTGAGGATATCGTCGCCGGCGAGCGGGCCGTCGTCATGTACCAGAAGAAAGACAATGTCGACACGGCGATCGAGGTGAAGCTGGCACTCGAGTCCGAGTAGTGCGGTGAGGGTCTCGATTTCCGGGTCAGGCGTCGCCGCCCTCAGTCGGTGGCCCAGGAGAGGCACGCGGTAACCGCACCACGAAGCGGCTGCCGCCCGCCGCCGGATTCTCGGCGGTGATCGTGCCGTTGTGAGCCTTGGCGATCCAGGCGGCGATGGCCAGGCCGAGACCTACTCCGTCCTCGGGAGGATGGCCGTGGGGCGTATCGCCACGGAAGAACCGCTCGAAGACCCGCTCCGGCGCCCCGGGCGGCAGGCCGGGGCCGGTGTCCTCTACCGACAGGGTAGCGGTCTGATCCGATTCGCTCACCCGCACCACGACCTCCGCCGGGTGTTCCTCGCGCACCCCCAACGGGGCGAACTTCAAGGCATTGTCCAACAGGTCTGCGACGAGCTGTCGCAACCAGCGCTCGTCTCCGAGCACGACGATCGGCCCATCACTTTTCACCCGCATGGCCACGCCGCGCGCGTCGGCCGTGGGGCCGAGGGACTCGACAGCCTCGGCTGCCACCACGTCCAGGCGGACCGAGTCTCGCTCGAGGTCGATGCGCCCGGCGTCCGCGCGTGCGAGAACCAGTAGGTCTTCGGTGATGGAGCGCAGGTGGTCCACGTCGTCCCCTATAGCGCCCAGGACCTCACGGTATTCGTCCCCTTGCCGTGGCCGCGACAGCACGACATCCACAGCACCGCGCATGCGCGCCAGAGGCGCTCTCAGCTCGTGGGAGGCATCTGCCGTGAAGCGCTTCATGCCCTCGAAGGAACCCTCGAGGCGTGCGATCATCTGATTGAAGGTCCTGACCAGCCGTCCGATCTCGTCCGCGGTTCCGGCCGGCGGCAGTCTACGCTCGAGGCTGGTCGCCTCGATCTCACGCGCCAGACGGGTGATGGCGTCCACCGGGGCGAGGGCGTTGCGAGCCAGCCAATAGCCGGTCGCTCCCGAAGCTGCGACGGCGAGGGGGGCCAGGAGTATCAGAGCGAGAGACAGACTGTCGAGCGGAGCGGTCACGTCGCCCAGGCGCTCCGCGACCCGGATAATTCCCCGTCTCCCGGCCAGAGATTGGTAGGGCCGCGAGTAGATGCGCACGGGCGGTGAATCGAAGAGCGTTTCGAAGGTGCCTCGCCGTGACGACTCCCTCATCGCATCGAGATGCGAGTCCGGGATGGGTAGGTCGAGCGCGGCCGAGGAACGATAAAAGACCCGCCCTCCGCCTCCCGCCTCGTGGAAGAGGATGAGGCGGCCGATTCGATCGAGCTGGACGCTCTGCTCCGGCGTCAGGTGCTCGCAGTCGGGCTCCTGAGAGAGGACGGCCTCGACCTGCGAGGCGGCGTCTTCGAGCATTCGGTCATGATGCCTCAGTAGCTGGTAGCGAACGAGGGCGTAGATGAGGCCGCCGAGCAGGACGAAGACCAGCGCTAATGATCCCGAATACCGGAGTGTCAGCCGCCACCGCAGGGTCGACGGGAAGAACCTCATGATGATTCGCGCAGCATGTAACCAGAGCCTCGGATGGTGTGGATCAACTTGGGCTCGAAGTCTCGATCGACCTTCCGGCGCAGGTAATTGATGTACACCTCGACCAGGTTCGAACCGCCGTAGTAGTCCATGTCCCAGACGTGATCGAGGATCATGCCCCGGGTGACGAGCTTCCCCTTCTTGTGCAGAAGGTACTCCAGGAGGGCGAACTCCTTGGCGGTGAGATCGATCCTCTGCCCGGTGCGACGCACTTCGTGACTTGCCGGGTCGAGCTCGAGGTCGGCCGCCGTGAGCAGCGTCTGGGGCGGTACCAGTGGCCTGCGGGTGATCGCCCGCAGGCGAGCCAGGAGCTCACGAAAATCGAAGGGTTTGGCCAGGTAGTCGTCGGCACCCAGGTCAAGTCCCCGGACGCGATCCTCCAAGGCGGAGCGTGCGGTGAGGACGAGGACTGGAACGGGGCTTGCACGCTGGCGAAGCTGCTTCAGCAGCTCGAGGCCGTCTGCGCCCGGGAGCATCAGGTCGAGGACGATGGCGTCGTACTGGGTTGCCAGCGCGAGCTGCAAACCGTCAGGAACGCTGGCGGCGAGATCCACAGCGAAAGCCTGTTCCCTGAGCCTCTGGCGAAGGAGCGCCGCCGCTTTGCGTCGTCTTCCACGATGAGAAGCCTCATTTAGCGATACCCCTTAGAGCACCATTCTAGGCGATGCCGCTTGGAGGAGAGCGGGCGGTCTTCTTTCTGACCGGAGCAGCCAGGTCCGACCCGCCTCCACGCGCCTGCGAATGGCGCCACGGCCTGGGACAGGGCCCTGGCCGCTTAACCTGTCTCTAATGTTCAAGGCGTATCTTCTGGCTGAAGTCGGCGCCGCTGGCAATCGAGAAACAGCACCTGAGAGGAAAGTGGATTCCGATGACGAGAAAGACGTGGTCCATTGTCACTGCCGGGCTGCTCCTCGCCAGCTGCGACAGGGTGCGGCCGGCCGTGGTGACCATGCCCCGGGGTGACCCGTCCTCCGCTGGCGCTTCCGTAGCGCCCTTTGTGTCTCCCCCCGACCTCCTGGTCCGCCGCACGCCGCAAGAGACCGCTCCCGAACCGGGAGGGCCGCGTCAGCACGACCGCGGCGCTGGTCCGAGTGCCGGAACGGACACATCAGAGCTAGAGCCCACAGGTGGTCTAGACGCCCCTCTATGCCTGCCCGAAGTGTCGGATGAATCTGGTGAAGCAAGGGGCGGAGGAATGAAGAGTTGCCGCCTCGGTGGCGATGGCTGCCCCGACGGGCTCCGCGCCGGTTCACTCCGAAGACGGTTTCGCGGAGGGCGGGCAGCTCGTGAGTCAACGGCTGTCCAGCGCCCGGGACGAGGAGGACCCGCCAGAGGACTGGATTTTTCTCTGGAAGGTCTCGAGCGGGAGCGAGGGCAACCAGAGGGTTTGCGGCGGAGTGGCTGGATCCAAGCGACGGCGCTGCCACTTCGGAGCGCGGAATTTGACGCGGCTACCCCGGCTCGGCGCGTGGAGGATCTCAGACGGGAGGGCTTGAGATTGACGGAGGCTCTCCGAAAAGGAGTTCCCGAGAAGATGCGCGCATGCGCTAGCGCCGCTTGGCGTCGGCCTGCTCCGGATGGCTCTTGCGACTTCGGCCGGCGCGGAGGTCCAGCGACCGCTGGCGACAGTTGTAATCGGTGGGCTCGTGAGGTCGACACTCCCAGCGCTGCTCGTACTGCCGACGATCTATTCCTGGTTTGCCGAGAGGGAACCGAGGTCGAGCTCTGATGGAGCCTGCCATGGCCGAACATCCGCCAAGCGAGGCTCTCAGGAGGGATCTCGAATGGAAACGCACGTATCTGCGGGAGCTAGAGAAGAGAGGGCGACGTCAGCAAGCAGCCGTCGAGGCCACAGAAGAGGAACTGACTGTGCGCCGAACCGAGATTGGCGAACTGGAGAAAAGGCTCACCGCACTCCAGGCGGGCAAAGACTGAACCCACGTGGGGAAGCGCGATGAAAGAGATCAAGGCCATCATTCAACCCTTCATGCTGGAGCAGGTCCTCCATGCCCTGGCGGCCGTTCAAGAGCTGCCGGGTGTGACGGTTTCGCAGGTCACCGGCTGGGGCAAGGCACGCGGCGAGGGCGGCTCCGACGCAGTCCACGAGGGCGCCCATGGCCTGGCAAAGAAAACGAAACTCGAGATCGTCGTGTCGGACGCCATGGCACCCAAAGTCACCGCGGCCATCGCCACCAGTGCGCACACCGGAAATGTCGGTGACGGGAAGATCTTCGTCTACCGTGTCGAGGATGCCATCAAGATCCGCACTGGAGGACGCAGCGAAGAGGCCTTCTGATTGAGCGATCCAATCTCGAGCCATCTCGTATCACATCGAAGGAATGGAGTGCGCCGAGGAGGTGGCGGTCAGTCGGGGAATGGAGAGCGCGACACCAGGAACTTAGTCGAGGACAAGAGCACCGCCTCTCCGCCCACAGAAGATAGCCCAGCATCGATGAAGACGGCCTGATCCGGCTTGGCACAGGCCGCCAGGCGCCTAATCTGCCTCTAATGTTCAAAGTGTAGCGTGTGTGGGAGACCAGCGGCTCTCTGAGGGCTGCGAAAGGAGTTTCGCCGATCTCTGGCGTCGGAGAGGCGGCACATGAGAGGAAGGTGGGTTCCAAAGATGAGCAAGATCTGGCCTGTTATCGCAGCGGGGCTGCTCCTCGCCGGCTGTGCCGGCGTGCAACCGGCAGCGGTCACCATGCATGGGGGCAACCCATCCTCCGCTGGCGCTCCCGCAGCCCCCTTCGTGCCTCCTCCTGACCTCCCGGCCCACGGCATGTCGCAGGTGACCGCGCCCGTGCTCGTCACCACGCAGCGCTCGAGACCGTCCAAAGACGGGTCCGTCTCATGCGCGAAAAGCTCCTCGTACGATAGGTTCCGATAAAGCTCCGACCAGTCCGTGATTCCCACTTTTTCGAGCCCAAAAGTGTCGACTGTTCCCACGATCTGTCTCCTGAACGATTTCTGTACGGCGGCCCCAGGCGCGATGAGTATGCCACACCGGCCGCACGGGCTTCCAGAGGCGCGCGACACCTCGGAGCTATCCGGGGTGGATTGTACAGGCCGCGCGTGCTCCCGGATGACTCCCGGCTAAGCGCGGAAGAAGTTGAATTGTCTTCTAGTTCAAGGTTGTGCCACAAGGCGCTACCTGGGGTGTCCAAGACCCTGGGAAACAGTTCACAGCCGGGGCAGCCGTGCTGCCGTCGAATTTATCACTGATCTAAGTGTCGAGCGCGGCACTTAGTTTTCCGAGAAGTTCTTTCATTCGTTGGACAAAAAGAGGTTTTGGTTCGTAAAATCTTCTTTTCATTTTTTGAAATCCCCTAATTTTGTTTGTTTTTTTCCTTCAATAATTTCATTTATATTTATATCAAATACCTGGAAGATGTTTTCTACTGCTGGAAGAATCTGTCTCTCTAGATAATATTTGATGTTATACTTTCCTTTTTCATCAGGTAGTTTTACTTTGTCTCTTACAAGTTTCTTTTTCTCTCTTGTTTCTGCTATAAAATAGGAAACCATTCCACCTTGACTAACAGGGGTTTCTCTTTCAATCATCTTTCTGGCTGCAATGACATGTGGAGAAATATTACGATATTCTGAAAGAGGTTTTTTAAGTTGAGTATTTATCATTATATCTTCTTTGTCAATTTCTCTGGATTTTAATTTCCTAA
>JADFQD010000137.1 GCA_022561975.1 Acidobacteriota bacterium | reverse complement strand
GACGCACGGCGCCCTGCCGGTCCTCGACTCGCACCCCACCATGCACTGAGAAGCCGCTGTGGCGCCAGCACAGCAGGTTCTCAACGACAAGCCTCGGTGATCAGCTCCTTGCCGAGGAGCATCCGCAGCACCTCGGCGCGAAAGAGCCACTCGATGTGCTGGGAGTGGAACCAAACGAGTGGCCGGAACGTGCCGTCCGGCGTGAAACCGCCGTCCGTCAACTTCGTGAGCAACATTCTGACCGGGGCCGGCGACCTGCTTCGGCGCGACCTGCCCAAGCTGGCCCTGGGCGAGTCGATCGATCCGCCTGCGATCCCGAGCTATCGCGCCGTGGTTGTCGATCCGGCAGCCCTGCAACGCTACGAGGGCGACTACCAGCTCCGGCCGGGAACCGTCCTGACTCTGTCGGTCAAAGGCGACGAGGTGAGGATGAGCGGCTGGCTACTGATTCCGACTTCCGAACACACCTTCTTCTCGCCGTAGGACTACGGCGAGATCACGGTGGTGATGCATGAGGATGGCAGCGTCGAGCGCCTTGACTGGATGGTGGCGGGTGACAACCATCCGATGCCGCAGGTCACGGATCCGGAGGGCTCGCCCTCGTTGCTCATCTGAGCCGAGCCGTAGCCGTCTCACTGCCTACCGGATCAGTTTCCGATAAGGACAGGTAGGTCACTTCGCGCCTCGCGACTCCGAGACGGCTCCGATGCCGGGAGGCTCGCTTTCGAGCAGAAAACCGGGGAACGCCGGCGGCTCTTTCTGAAAATAGACTCGATACCGCTCCCTGAAAGCGGTGGGAGGCACCCGCCCCGAATCGTCCATGAGGCTGGACACCAGCCTCTGAGGCGAGAACATGGGTAGCTTCCTCTTCTCCTTGGTTTCGATCTCGCCCCGCGCGTCGCACTCGAAGAAGTCCTTCACCCGGCGGAAGGTCTGCTCTGAGAGGTTGATCTGGCCAGGGGAACCGGAGGACTCCATGCGTGAAGCCAGGTTGACGGTCTCGCCCCAGATATCGAAAGCGAACTTGCGGATCCCAACGACGCCGGCGATAACCGGCCCGGTGTGGAGGCCGATCCGGATCTTCCACCCGGGAGACGACTCGTTCCGCGAGAACTCTTCCACCGCCTGCAGCATCTCGAAACCCGCCATCACCGCGTCCACCGGGTG
Source organism: Acidobacteriota bacterium (assembly GCA_022561975.1). Lineage (GTDB taxonomy): Bacteria > Acidobacteriota > Thermoanaerobaculia > Multivoradales > JAHEKO01 > CALZIK01. Next base: position 8,069 of record JADFQD010000137.1, on the reverse strand, counting down.
GGACGGCGTCCGTTCCGGAAGGCCGGACACCGCCATATACCCGTCACCAATCGTCTTCAGCTTCTCGAGGCGGTATCGGTCGATGATCTCATCGAAGCGGGTGAAGTAAGTGTGCAGGAAGTCGACCACCTCGTCGGCTGCGAGCTTCTCGGTAGAGAGGGTGAAGCCCTTGAAATCGGTGAACAGAACGGTGACGTCCTCGAAATACTTCGGCGCCACCGAGCCGTCGCTCTTCAGCTCCTCGGCGATCACCTCCGGAAGGATGTTCCGGAGCAGCGAATCGGAGCGCTCATGCTGCTCGACCGCTTCCTGGTGTTTCGCCTCGATCTCCTGCTGCGCGTTTTGCAGCCTCCCAGCCATCTCGTTGAAGTGAGCCGCCAGCGATCGCAACTCGTCGTTGATCGTGACATCCATCCGCCTTTCGAGATCGCCCCGGCCGATGCTGGCCGCTGCCCGCTTGAAGGCGCCGAGCCGCTTCGTCAGGGAGCGAGAATAGAGCAAGGCTACGAACACGGCGAGCAGGATTGAGACACCAAAAATGATCAGGCTGGCTCTGTCCACGAGCCGCTTGACCTCGTAGAAGCGCTGCCTCGACATCTCGACACGCCCCGCCTCCTCGGTCTCGAGCGCGGGCAGGAGATCGGTCAGAACCTCGACGCTCAGAGGGTCGGCCTTGGTCACCAGCTCGATCACCGCCTTCGATTGGTTCCGACCCAGATTGCGGTAGAAGACCATCCACGAGTCCGAGAGATCGTTGACGGTCTCCACGAGCTGTGACAGGGCCTCCTGATTCCCGCCCTGGAGCTCGAGCGCCTGACCGATCTTGGTAGTGACCGAGTCGATCTGCCGGCTGACGCCGGTGATCTCGGCCGGCTCCATCGCCATGCCGGCATCGCCCTCGAAGAACTGGCTGGTCAGGGCGACCTGCTGCTGAAGATCGCTCAGCTCCCGGTACACCGAGGCGAGCAGGAGATTCCGCTCGGTGGCGAGGCGAAGCTCCTCGAGCGCGCCGTTGCGCTTGAAGTTGCCCCAGGAATAGACGGCCAGATTGGTCGCGAAGAGTCCCAGGATCGAAAGGTAGGACAGGCCCAGTTTCGCGCGCAGCGTCATCCGGTCTCACTCACCTCAGAGCGTAGTCCGGATCGCCCGGTAGGCGCCCGTCGATCCTGAGGACCTTCACGTCTTCGGGCACTTCGCCGACGATGATCAGGGCGACGGCACCGGGCAGCACGCGTACGAGCTCCACTGCCATGACGCTCGACAGGACAACCTTCGGGCCCGAAGTGGTCTCGGCGCGAAAGACCTTGCCGATCCAGTGCTTGCGGAAGCCCGCCTCGCTCATCTTGCAGATCTTCTCCAACACCACGGTCCGCTCGCGGGCGACGGGCGCCCGGACGAGCAGGGTGATCGGCTCACCCCGTCGCCAGAACTTCTGGTCTCCCAGCATGATCCGGCGCAGCTCGGCGAACGACACGTCATCGGCCGGAACCCCTGGGTGCACCACGACCGCGATGTCGCCGGTCTCCTCGGTGGCGTCCGCGTGACCGCCCGTTGCCACGGCCCCGACCAAGACGTAGACCAGCACCAGGAACAGCTTCGGCCCCCCGCGGGTGGCACGGCCGTCAGAACGTGACAGCGATCTGAGCAAGGAACGCCTCCTCCGTCTCTCGGTTCTCCGCTTGGTCCTGTTGTACCTCGAGCTTAAGGATGGCCGGGAACGAAAAATCCCATCTCAGGCCGACCAGCAGCCTCTCGAAGTCGAGTGGCGTGGTGAACAGCGGGTCGTCCCGATCGACCGAAACAGCCTCGTATCGTAGGTAGGGCTTAAGCTGCTCCTGCACACCCGGTAGCCGGTATCCGAACTGGCCGTAGTAGGCCTCGCTGCGAAAGGTGTGGCCCGTCGTCCGATCCTCATGCTCGACTGTCGCAAACTCCACAATCAACTCCGGTGTCTCGCTCGTCCAGGCGAGGTGGGCGGAGGCGATGCTCTCCCGCAGCCGCTGGCTGCCGTCGAGGACGAACTCGTCCCGATAGTAAGCGACACCCGCCTGTAGACCAACGAACCGCTCGGGCCGGAAGAAGAGGTTGGCGAGCCGGACGGTGCTGTCGCTGAACCGAGGCGCGTGAGCGCCAGCCGCGTTGTCCACCGAGCGGCCGTTTCCGAGGCCTGCCCCGTAGCTCATGGACCAGCCGCCGAGCGGAATCGTGCCCTCGAACAAAGCACCCTCGAAGTGGTTCGGCAGGAATCCACCCCCGAACTCGCTCAGTTTGGGCCGGTCGATGGTGGTCTGGAGCCAGAACCCGTGGTGATAGGCAGTGTTCCACCAGCTGATCGGCGTGTGGAACCGCCCCCCTGAGAGCTGGACCGCATCGCTCCACTCGTGGCGCAGAATAGCGCGTTCGAGGGTCGCCTCCGACTGGTCGTGCCCGCCCGCCGTGACGGTGACCTCGCCGAAGAAGCTGACTCTCGGCGTGAGCGCGGAGGTCAGATGGAGCGCCAAGTGGCCCTCGCTGCTGACGTTACCCTCCCGATCCTCGGCGCTATCGTACGTGAAGTCGCTGAAGACGAAGATCTTGAGCGAGGGGTAGCCGGCCGCCTCTGCGAGCTCTGCGGTTGTCGCAGCTTCCGCAGGCTGGTCGGCGCGGGGCTCGGGTTGCGGCGGTGGCGAGGCTTCGACGACCGCCGATTCCTCGATGGGCTCCTCGTCGGTCGGTTCCCCCACGCGCTCCGGCTCGGCCGGCCGACCGGTCTCTACGGGCGCCTCGACAGACGCCGATCGCCGGCTCTTCTCGGCCCCCTCGACAACGCCTCTCCACCCGTCCTGCCACCTGTACAGCACCGGATCTCGGCCGCCCTCGCACCGCTGCCACCGGTCGCCAACCTGGCCAGCGCTCTGCTCGGAGTGACTCTGCTCGACCACCTCGGCAGCGATCCTCCACCCGTCGCTCTCGCGGATCATCTCGAGGACCTTCACGACCTCGTCGCGATAGTGGCTCGCAACGTAGGACTGTCGAAACCGGATTTCGGCGTCGAGCGGCCCGCACAATCGAGCCGAGAGGAACTCGACGCCGACGTCGATGAACTTGGGGCCCGTGAGTCTGGCCCGACGCCCGGCCTCCCATTCCTTCCGCGTGGCCCCTCCCGGCGGTCGCATGCTCTCCGAGTAGAAGGACAGATAGTCCTCTACCCTCTGCTCCGACCAAGCGCGAGCCCAAGCTCGAACACGCTCCGCGGACTCCTCTGCGAAGGTCAGCTGCATGGCCGATCCGACGCTCTCGTCCGTCGCGGGGCCCATCGTCGCGGCCACCGGCATCCCCGACCCTACAGTACAGACCACTAGCGCGAGCACCGGGCTCCACCGAAGCCGCAAGCAAGACCGCCGCTGGTCAACCCGTGTCGCGACCTCGGTCTGAACACGGGGAGAGATCTCAGATTCGCAAATCACTGTCCCTACCGTTTACTCATCCGCCCAGTAATCGCACATACGGCGTCAGTCGGTCGGGCAGCCGCAGATCGTAGGTGCCGGGCAGGACCCGGGCACCGTTGGTCTGGTGAACGCGGTAGCGCTTCCCGCCTCCCTGCAAGAACTCGTAGTTCTGATGAAAGACGATGCCCGAGCCGGAGGCGGCCATGGTCACATAGACGTGGACGGTCTTCACCATCTCGAAGACAACCTCCTTGCGCTCGCCGGTCGCGATCGCGGCCGTCACGCTCAGCTCGTTCTCGGCGTTGGGCGTCGACCGGAACTCGTAGGTGCCCTCGTCGACGAAGACCTCGTCGATGTGGCGGAAGGTGAAGACCTCGCGATCGTCCTGGGAGACGTGGACCAGCGCTCCTGTCTGCTCCTGGCCCTCTTCGAGGAACCTGACCCGCACCGAGGGCGGCCGCGCGACCTCGACCTCGACCGTCGTCCTCCCGGCTGGTGCTACCGTGATGCGGCGCGAAACCGGTCGGTAGAGGTTTCCGTTTCGGGTCTCGACACCCACGGTGAGCGTGTACTCGCCCGACGCGACGACGTTGCGCCGCTCGCTGGACACCGCGGTCGTCTCCGCTTCGGCATCCTCGATCGTCCCGCGGATCCGGAGCCGCTCGCCCGCCGAATCCGTTCCGACCAGAAACAGCGACGCTGCGGTCGTCTGCTCCTGGATCTTGGACAGGCCCGCAGCGGGTGCCGCTTCGCTCCCTGTCACGACGGTCGGCAGAAGAAAGAGCGCCGCGCAGCAGAGCGCGGCGAGGAGGGTCTCTGATCCGGATTTTCGCATATCGACTACCTCTACGAATTCGCCTTCACGATCGATCTCGCGGGGTAACGGTGAACACCAGGCTGATTCCGGGAACCGGCCACTCGAGTGGGCCGCCCTGCCGAAGAGCCATACTGCCTCATCAGGACCCGACGATACAAGTTGCGGCCTTCCAGATCTTCTTCGTCTTCGTCTTGTCCTCGCCCACGACCGGCGGCGTCTGCTGCATTTCAACGTCGCCGAACACCCGAGCGCTGAGTGGGGTTTGCGACAGGGACACGGGCTACAGGCCTCCTCAGTCAATCCTCTTGCCCACGCCGGCGGGGGTATAGCCGGTCGCACGGTGAGCAACGATCCGTGTCGGGTCGCCGTGGTGGGCGGTGTGCGTCATCGCAAGCGGGGTGAAGATCTCGTCCTCCAGAAACTCGCCGTACGTCCGTCCTGAGAGCTTCTCGATGAGCAGGGCGAGCACGTTGTAGTTCGAGTTGCTGTGAACCGACTGCTCTCCGGGCTCGAACTCGAGCGGGAGGTCACGAAACTTCTCGACCAGGATCTCGGGAGTCTGGGAGAACATCTGCCAGGTGCCGTAGTCGGGCATCGAGTTGATGTTCGGAAAGCCGGCGGAACCGGTGAGCAAGTGGTGGATCGTGATCTCGTCTCCGCGTGGCCACCCGGGAAAGTGCTTGGAGAGGCGGTCGTTCGGTAGTGCCGAAGAGGATCTGGCCGCTGGTCGCGCCAGAAAAGGTGACAGGTCCATCTCCGCCTCTTGAGAACGGCTCTCCTGCCCTGTTCCCCGGAGATCCCCAGACCCTGTGTGGTCGTCCTTACGTTGGGACGCCTCGCTCAACCAGTACCAGGGTCCAGTCGTCGTCCCGTGGCTTGGTAGTTGCGGCTTCCAGACGCTGTACCAGAGCATCCAGCCGATCCGATGGGCCTGTCGTGGCAGCGTCGTTGACCAGAAGCGACTCCAGACGCTCGTAGCCAAGAGGCTCCCCGGTCGGGGTAGGGGCCTCTGGGATCCCATCGGTCAAGAGCAGCAGCGCATCGCCACCTTCCAGATGGCCCTTCCACGCTCCGATACCCTAGGTTTCCGCGAACTCCGAGCGGCAGCCGCGGACCCTCCGCCGCGATCGCTTGCGGAGCCGCACCTCGCTTGAGCACATAGGGATCGGGGAGGCCGGCGTTCGCCAGCTCAAACCGGCCACTAGCCGGTTCGTAGCAGGCATAGCACAGGGCGACGAACTCACGCGCGCCGAGTTCCTCGAGCAGCACTCGATTGAGCTCCTCCATGGTCTCGGTCACCGATCGTCCGATCGCAATGTAGCCGAGTCGCGCCTTGACACCGGCCATGATCAGGCTCGCTCCTAGGCCTTTTCCGACCACGTCCGCGACGATGAGTCCAAGGGCACCGTCGGCCCTGGGGAGAACGTCGTAGAAATCGCCGGCTACGACCCTTGCCGGAAGGTTGAGTGCGGCGAGGCGAAAACCTTCTCCCTCCAGGGTCGGCGGTGGCAGGATGCGCCGTTGGATCTTGCGGGCGGTCTCGAGTTCCTGCTCCGCGAGCTCCTGATCCTTGAGGCGAACTATGCTCTCCTCGAGCCGGCCTTTCATTCTCTCGTAGGTGAACCAGAGGGCGCTGCAGATAAGGCCGAGGACGCCGGCGAAGGCGAAGCCCTCGCTCCAACCCGGAGTCGTCACGTGAATTGATCCGAAGGTCAGCCACTCGACGCTGTGGGCACCGACGAAGAAGCCTACGCCGCTTGACACGAAGAAGATCAGGCCGAGAGGCATCCAGAGCTTGAAGCGGGCCTCGAAATCGAGGAATGGGGAGAGGAAGGCGAGGGCGATGATGCAGGTCAGGTAGATACAGAGGCCGATCCATGCCGAGATCGCAACGGTGAGCAGCAAGTGCCCGCTCTGGTCTTGCAGCCCCAGAACGAGCCCGATCGTGCCACCCAGCGCCAGGGCAAGGCCGACGTTCTTCGCCCACTGGCTCGAGGACTGTGGCAGGACCCTTCTGTCTATCATCGCTGAATCCTATCGCGGCGTCGATACACCTCTCCCATGCCGCCCAGCTCGATGACTTCGGCCTGTCGACCTACTTCGGAAATGGACTTGCGGGGGGCGCAGATCACCATTCAATTCGAGTCCTCACGGCAACCGGGGAGATGACGGTGTGGTTGGCTGTCGGCGTGGCGATGGTCGAGGTGGGCCGGATAGAATGACGGGACTCATCGGGGGAGTCCTGATATGACAATCGAACAGACCGGCGAACCGATTCCTGAGAAGCCGCAGAAGCCGCTCCGGCTGTGGCCCGGCGTGGTCATCGTGGCGCTGCAGTGGCTGGCCCGGTTTGTCGTCCCCTTCGTCGTGCCCGAGGCCGGGGTCTTCGGTGTGTTTGCCGGGCTCCTCGGCGGGTTGGCTGTCGTCGTGTGGTGGGCGTTCTTCAGCCGGGCGCCTCGGCCCGAGCGCTGGGGTGCCGTCGTCCTGATGATCGTCGCGCTGGCCGCGACACAGCGCATCCTCCACGAGTCGATTGCGACCGCGGGAATGGGGATCTCTTTCTTCATCCTAGCCATCCCGGTTCTGTGCCTCGCTTTCGTCGGCTGGGCGGTGGCCGGCCGTCGTCTCTCTGACCGGCCTCGGCGCGCGGCGATGGTCGCGACCATCGTGCTCGCGTGCGGAGTGTGGACGCTCGTGCGGACCGATGGCATTACCGGCGACGGCGCTCAGGATTTCGCGTGGCGGTGGGCGGAGACGGCAGAGGAGCGGCTCCTGGCCCAAGCCGGCCACGGGCCGGCGGCAATGGCTTCCGTACTGGCGTCGGCGGTGTCAGAGTCAGTGGAGCAAGGGGAGCCAGGAGCCGACTGGCCCGGCTTTCGCGGACCCGATCGCGACGGCATCATCCGCGGCGTGCGGATCGAGACCGACTGGTCTCGGTCGCCGCCGGTCGAGCTGTGGCGCCGGCCGATCGGACCGGGCCTGTCGTCATTCGCGGTCCGCGGCGATCTCCTCTACACCCAGGAGCAGCGCGGTGACGACGAGGTCGTTGCCTGCTACCACGTGACCACCGGCGAGCCGGTGTGGAGACACCGCGACGCGGTCCGGTTCTGGGAGTCGCATGCCGGCGCCGGTCCGCGCGCGACGCCGACCTTGCGCGACGGTCGCGTATACACGTTCGGTGCGACCGGAATCCTGAACGCGCTCGACGCCGGGAACGGCGCCGTCGTGTGGTCGCGCAACGCGGCGTCCGACACCGGCGCGGAGGTCCCGATCTGGGGCTTTACGAGCTCGCCGTTGGTGGTCGACGACATCGTCATCGTCGACGCCGGCGCGCTCGTTGCCTACGACCTCGCCACCGGCGAGCCGCGCTGGTCCGGCGCGGCCGGCAGCGTCAGCTACAGCTCGCCGCATCTAGTGACGATCGAGGGAGTCGAGCAGGTCCTGCTGCTGAACGGGGCCGGCGCGAGCAGCTTCGCGCCGGCCGACGGCACGCTGCTCTGGGAGCACCCGTGGCCGGGCTCCGGCATCATGCAGCCGGCCTTGACCGCGGACGGCGACGTCCTGTTCAGCGCGCTCAGCGCCAGCGCGGGAGTCGGCACGCGCCGCATCGCGGTCGCGCACGGACCGGACGGATGGACCACCGAAGAGCGCTGGACGTCGAACCGGCTGAAGCCCTACTTCAACGACTTCGTCGTGCACGATGGCCATGCCTTCGGCTTCGACGGGCGCATTCTCGCGTCGATCGACCTCGAGGACGGCAAGCGCAAGTGGAAGGGCGGGCGCTACGGCCACGGCCAGCTTCTGGTGTTGCCCGACCAGGACTT
>JADFQD010000020.1 GCA_022561975.1 Acidobacteriota bacterium | reverse complement strand
GTTGACGTTGAAGAACGCGATGTCGCCGTGGAGTTCTCGCCGTACGGCGTTCGCCAGCCGGCCGAGATGGAGCACATCCGGCGTCGTAAAGCAAAGCAGGGCGTCGGCCTCGTCGAGCCTCTCGCCGCTCTGTACTTTGGCAGCAAGCTCTTGCAGCGGTTTCGGAAACCGCTCGGGTCGAAGGTCGGCTCTTAGGGTCGTCATGGGGTCTTGGAACCGGCGTGCACCGGAGTCAGGAGTATATCGGGGACACCATTCCTTGGTGTCCCCTCCCAACTGGTTCTCGAAGCTGGGGATCTTCCCTCATGGAGGCAGAGGGGACACCATCAAGATGGTGTCCCCGAGGTCGGCCAGCGCAGATCCCCCGAATCGACGGCTGCCAGGCCGAGTCGATCCATGACTCTCATGCTGTAGTGGGCGAGAAATCGATCCATCGAGCTATCCCCGATGTAGAAGGCGGGCATGGGCGGCAAGATGACCGCGCCGGCGTAGGCGAGACGACGCAGATTCTCGAGATGAACGATCGAAAGCGGCGTTTCGCGAAACCCCACGACCAGAGGCCAGCGTTCCTTGAGCGCGACCGCTCCGACACGGTGCACCAGCGTTCGCGCCGAGCCGGTGGCCAGGGCCCCGAGAGTGCCGGCACTGCAAGGCACGATGGCTGTGCCCGACAACCGATAGGAACCCGAGGCGATCGCTGCGTCGAGTTCGCTGTCGCGATGGACGGTGATGCGCTCGCGCTCGTTCTCACCGAGACCAGCGGCGTCGATGAGATCCTCGGCGCCGGTCTTGTCCCGGGCGAGCTCGTGCTTCAAGACCTGGCTGGCGCCGGCCGAAACGACCAAGTGGACACGCTCGACATCCGGATGACGGGCCAGGGCGCCGAGGAGCGCCTGGGGAAGGCTCATGCCGGATGCGCCACTGACCAAAAGGGCGAAGGTTTCGGACATCGAGTCCGGAATCGTATCAAGCACAATCGTGCTCTCGCCCAAAAAGTCGGGCGACTCTCGAAAGAGGCAGGCTAGAGTAACGATCGATCCACGGACCATCCACCGACCATCCACCGACCATCCACCGAAAGGAGGCCGCCTCCGGGAGCTGATCGAGGGTCGCGACGCCCAGGGCTTTGCCGCCTGGATGCGGGCGGCTGCCGAGCGCTTGCCGGCGCAGGAATAGCAGGAATAGAGGGACAGCCGGCTCACACAGTGTTAAGCTCAGAGCCCAAGTGCTCTCGAGCCCTGGCTCTCCTCTCTTTTTCCAAGACAAGGTCGCCAGGAGACACGACGGCGCCGGGCCTCGAACCCCCAAAGCTTGGCTACCAAGAATTGAACCGACAAAAGGAACAACCTGTGAATGACGAAAAGCGGATCGCTCTGTTTTGCGATCTGGAAAACATTGCGCTCGGAGTGCGCGACTCGGACATCAAGAAGTTCGACATCAACCTGGTTCTCGAGCGATTGGTCGAGAAGGGCAGGATCATCGTGAAGAAGGCCTATGCCGATTGGGATAACTATCGCGACTTCAAGCGCGCGTTTCACGAGGCCGGCATCGAACTGATCGATATCCCAAAACGGCGCTATTCGGGCAAGAATTCGGCCGACATCAAGATGGTGGTCGACGCCATGGACGTCTCGTACGCCAAGGATCACATCGACACCTTCGTCGTGCTCACGGGCGACAGTGATTTCACGCCCCTCGTGACCAAGCTAAAAGAGAACAACAAGATCGTAATCGGCGTCGGAGTCAAGAACTCGTCGGCCAATCTCCTGATCGACAACTGTGACGAGTTTCTCTTCTACGAGGACATCTACCGGGACAGCCGGAAGGGAGAGAAACTCTCGACGGTGGCCGGTGTGCCGGAGAAGAACGCCGAGGCGTTTGCGCTCATGGTGGACTCGATCAAAGCGCTTCAGCGCGAGAACAAGGATGTTCTCTGGGGCTCGATGATCAAGCAGACGATGCAGCGGAAACGGCCGTCGTTCAGCGAGAGCTACTATGGCTACTCGTCGTTCTCCGAGCTGCTCGAGGATGCCGAGAAGAACAAGCTGATCGTGCTCAAGAAGGACTCGCGCGCTGGGACCTATGTGGTCAGCGAGCTGCTCGGCGGCGGCCGATCGCGCCGGCGCCCGGTCAAGCGCCCGAGCCAACGTAAAGAAGGGCGCACAAACGGACGCGAGAGCGCCTAGCCTTAGTAAATTTAGGCTCTCGAATCGGCCGGAGAGCGGAATCGCTGCCGGAGGTCGGGTCAGGAATCGTGGCGATCGGGGAGTCCCTTGGGACTCTCCGGCCGCGGCGTGACGTCGCGGGTTTCGTTTGTGTACGGCCTTTGAAAACCGCCACCGAAGTCGGCCGACACCTTGATGTTGCCGCTCTTGACCGCGCGCTCGAAGCGGCGGCTCAAGTAGCTCTTGAGGCGTCTGCGGGCGGGCGGGAACAGGCAAAGGAATCCCAAAGCGTCGGTAAGCACGCCGGGCGTCATGAGCACCGCCCCCGCGATGATGATCAGCGCGCCATCGACGAGTTGGCCCGCTGGGAGCCGGCCCTCGCCGATCTCGGACCGGATCTTCGCGAGGACGCCGAGACCTTGGCGACGGGCCAGGTAGGCTCCGAGCGCGCCGGTGGAAACGATCAGCACCAGGGTGGCCGGTAGGCCCAGGCGAGTGCCGATTTCGATCAAGAGCGCAAGCTCGACGATCGGAACGAGAATGAAGAGAAGAAGTAGTCGGCCCAACGAGAGAGTCCTTTTTGCAGTTCGATCAGGTGGGGAGAGGAATTCCGGCGGCACCGAGATCACGGGTGATGCCGTCGCGCAGTTCGGCGGCCGCTCGCGTGACCTCCCGATCGCTCCAGGCGAGGTGCGAACCCAGTTCGCGAGCCGCAGCGGGAGCTTCGCGCCAACATTGCTTCAGGTCGAGTGGCCCGGGCTCGAGGCGTCTGAGCAGAAGGTCGTCGAGCGAGAGCGCCCACTCCCGCTTGACCGCCATCGCGATTTGGGCGCGCCGGAAACGTGCGTCGGGGTCGCCGGTGGGCTCTTTCGGAAGAAACTCGATCAGCTCTTCGAGGCTGTTTCCGTAGAGCCCCGACGCCGAGTCGAGAGCCCCACGGGACAGGCCCAAGGCCTCGAGCCGAACCCGCCCGGCCTCGAGGTCTCCGGTGAGGAGTTTGCCCTCGGTGGTCACGCACAGGCCGGCCTCCACGCCCTGTTCGGCCAGAGCCGGAACAATCGCGTCGACGAGGTCTTCGGCCATGCGCCGGTGCGTGGTGAGCTTGCCGCCGGTCAAGATCCAGAGTCCCGGCGGTCCTCGAACCACAAGGTGTCTCCGCGACAGCGCGTCGGCGTCTTCCCCGCTGCCCTCCGCGACCAGGGGCCTGAGACCCGCCCAGATCCCGGTAACGTCCTCGGGGGTCACGTCTACGGCCGGAAAGGCATGATTGGCGAGTTCTAGCAGGTAGCCGGCGTCCTGGGCGGTCGGTCGAACCAGACCGGGCTCGGTACGGTCATCGTCGTCGGTTGTCCCGAAGACGATGTATTGACCAATCGGCATGGCGAAAGCGAGCCGTCCGTCCCGAGGGGAGCGCAGGGCGATGTAGCCGTCCAGGGGGATACGCCGGTTTTTGATCGAGATGTGAGTACCCCGCGCGGTGCGAAGTTTGACGGTCGCGGGTGGGTAGAGTGTCTGCCAGGGGCCGCAGCATAGGACAGTCGCTTTGGCACGGACCTCGATTTCCCGGTCGCCCTGGCCGCCCCGCTGGCTCTGGTCGCTGAGGAGGTCACAAATTCTTGCGCCGCCGTTTCGGTCCTGGTTTCCGGAAAGCCCGAGGGCGCGGCAGCGCGGCACCAGCACGGCACCGGCCCGTAGGGCGGACCGCGCCACGGCCAGTGTGAGCCGGGTATCGTGGGTGGCGGCGTCGAAATACGATACGGCGCCCTGAAGGCCGTCGCGCCGAAGCCCCGGGATCGAGTGCAAGAGCTGCTTGCGGAGGAGCCGCTTGGTGCCCCCCAGGCCGTGACCGAGAGAGAGGGCGTCGTAGAGCCGAACGCCCAGGTGGACCTTCCCCAGTCTGTCTGGGTCGCCCTTGTAGACGGGGTAGATGAAGCGCACCGGTCGCACCAATCCCGGAGCGGAGTCGAGGAGGCGCCGGCGCTCGACCAGCCCCTCACGCACCAGCGAAAAGTCGAAATTCGCCAAGTAGCGCAGACCTCCGTGGACCAGTCGAGAGGAACGGCTGGAGGTGCCGAAGGCGAAGTCTCCCTGCTCCACCAACGCGGTCTTGAGACCCCGTAGCGCGGCATCGCGCGCCACTGCCGTCCCCGTAATACCACCGCCGATCACCAGAAGGTCCCAAGACTCGGCGCCGAGCCGGGCGAAGTCATGGTCTCGGTCCGGGGTGGATCGGGGGGGTACCAGCGCGCGCATCCTTCTCCTATAAGGCCAAATACCGTACCATCAAGCGCTTGAAGCGTCCTGCGTGGGTTGTGATATTTTTTCGCGGCGTTGTTTCGGTTCACTCAGCGTAAGGTTCATCCAAACACCGATCATGCAAGAAGTTTTTGAGGCAGAGTTTCGGCGGCTCGAGGACGCACTCAAGCGTCTCGAGCGCGACGCCAACGCCAAAGTGGTGTTCTTGATCGACAAGAACGGCCAGAACATTGCGGCCGCCGGTGAGACCGAAAATTTCGACGCGACCTCATTGGCCTCGTTGACCGCTGGCAATGTCGCGGCCACCGACGGCTTGGCAAAGCTCATCGGGGAACGGGAGTTTTCGGTTCTCTTCCACGAAGGGCAGCGCGATCACATCCATATCTCGATTGTCGCTCGGCGGGCGATTCTGCTGGTGATTTTCGACGAGCGTTCCTCTCTGGGGCTGGTTCGCCTGAGAGTGAAGCGGGCGAGCGTCGAGCTGAAGAAAGTCTTCGACGAGATGGACGCGAGGAACGAGCCCGAGGTTGGCGTCACGGAGCCGAGTCCGTTCTCCGAAATCACCGACGAAGACATCGACGCGCTCTTCAGTGAGTGACCGAGCGGCAGAATTAGTTCAGCAATGACCTTCATCAACTACGCAGCCAAAGAGATCAACTGCAAGATCGTCTACTATGGACCCGGGCTCGGCGGCAAGACGACCAACCTCCAGTACATCTACAACAAGACCGCTCCCGAGCGCAAAGGCAAGATGATCTCCCTGGCAACGGAGGCTGATCGAACCTTGTTTTTCGACTTCCTACCGCTCGACCTGGGGTCGATTCGCGGTTTCACGACGCGCTTCCATCTCTACACCGTGCCCGGTCAGGTCTTCTACGATGCCAGCCGCAAGCTGATCTTGAAGGGCGTAGACGGCGTGATTTTCGTGGCCGACAGCCAGCGAGAGCGGATGGAGGCGAATGTCGAATCGATTAGGAATCTGGAGTCCAACCTGCACGACCACGGCTTCGATTTGAAGGAGGTACCCGCGGCGCTGCAGTTCAACAAGCGAGATCTCCCCAACTCCATGCCCGTGGACGAGATGTACCGCATGCTCAATTACAAGCGCGAGCCGACGTTTGAGGCGGTCGCGCCGCAAGGCGTCGGCGTTTTCGACACGCTCAAGGCTGTTGCCAAGCAGATCTTGGTCGAGTTGAGAAAGCGCTAGCTGCTTGGAGAAAGACATGGCGAAGCGATGGAAGCCCGCAGAGATTACCTACCTGAAGCGCTATGCGTCGAAGCGGCAGCTCTCGGAGCTGGCCGAGCGCTTCAAGACCGATTCCAAAACGGTAGAGGCGAAACTTGCCGAGGTGGGTGTGGCGGCGCGCGACATGGTGGCGGCGCGTAGCTTTGCGGATGATCCCAACGTTCAGCTCTTCGAACGGGCGGTCAAGGCGACCTATCAGAAGAAATGGCGTGAAGCCGCTAAGATGCTGGAGCAGGTTCGGCGGCGGACGGATTTGTCGTCCTTGGCTGAGCAGGCTCACCGCTTTCTGATGGTTTGCGAGGACCGCTTGACGACCAAAGAGCCCACTGTGGACCCTTTTCTGGAGGCGGTCTTCTTGAGAAATCGCGGCGAGCTGGACAGGGCGCTCCAAGTTTGCTTACGCAGCGGTAGAGCCTCGAAAGACCAGCGCTTCGCTTACCTTGCGGCTGCAATTCACGCGGCGCAGGGAGATCACGCGAAGGCTGCCAAGTTTCTGGGCAAAGCGATAGAGGCCGACTCTCGAAATCGAGTTGTCGCGACTCGCGATGAGGACTTCGATTCGTTGCGGAGTGATCCCGACTTCTCCTCACTCTTTGTTGCCAGCTGAGCGCGCGGAGAAAGGTGAAAACTTTCCTGCCGACGGTCGCGGTCGTTCTGGCTGCCGGCCACGGGAGGCGAATGCGTTCGGATGAGCCCAAGGTCCTGCATCGGGCCGCCGGTCGAGTGCTGCTCGATTGGGTAATCCGAGCGGTCGGTGACGCGGGCTGTCGGAAGATTCTCCTGGTCGTCGGCCATCAGTCTGAACGGGTCCGGGCGACCTTGGAGTCATCCGACCTCGACGTCGAGATCGACTGGGTCGAGCAGGCGGAGCGGAAAGGGACCGGCGACGCGCTTGCGCGTGCCCTCGCCCATCTCGACGCACCGGCCCGGTTGCTCGTGCTCTCGGGCGACGTGCCACTGGTTCGCGGCGAGACCTTGGAGGCACTGCTTGCCGCGGCCGGCAACGGCTGGGCGCTCGCGGTGGCCGATCTCGAAGCCCCGGGTTCTCTGGGTCGGGTTGTGGCAGACTCCAAAGGCTGTCTGTCACGAATCGTCGAGGCGGTGGACGCAACCGCCCAGGAACTCGAGGTCCAATCGGTCAACGCCGGGTTCTACGTCGTTCCCTCTTCGGAGATCGAGCCTCGGCTGGCCCGCTTGGAGCCGGCCAACGCGCAAGGTGAGTTGTATCTAACCGATGCCTTCACCTCCGCAGCCGCGGAGGGTACCGCGGTCGAGTTGTTCTCTCTTGCCGATCCGGACGAAGCGCTCGGTGTGAACGACCGCGCGGATTTGGCGCGTGTGCACAGGGCACTTCTGAACCGAAAGTGCGCACAGCTCATGACCAGTGGCGTGACGATTCTCGAGCCGGGGCGAACGGTGATTGAGGCCGAGGTGCGAGTCGGGCGAGATAGCGTGCTTCACCCGGGCGTGAGCCTGCTTGGGCATACGGTGATCGGCGCCGGCTCGACGATTCTCTCGAACTCCTGGATTCGAGATGCGATACTGGGAGACGGTGTGGAGATCGGTCCGATGACGGTCGTCGAGGAGGCTGAAGTCGGCGACGGCAGTCGCGTCGGTCCGTACGCGCGTCTGCGTCCCGGCGCCCGCCTCGGCGCCGGAAACCGCATCGGTAACTTCGTCGAGATCAAGAACTCCCAGCTCGGGGTCGGCGTCAAGGCCGGTCACCTCGCGTATCTGGGAGATGCACAGATAGGCGACGGCGCGAATATAGGTGCGGGCACAGTGACCTGCAACTACGACGGCGAGAGCAAGCACAGGACCGAAATCGGAGCCGGAGCTTTTATCGGCAGCGATACGATGCTCATTGCGCCGGTTCGGATCGGGGAGCGAGCCACGACGGCGGCCGGGTCGGTGATCACCAGCGACGTTCCGAACGGGGCCTTGGGTGTCGGCCGGGCGCGGCAGAAGAACCTCGCAGGATGGGCCGATAGGAAAGAGAAAGGAAGAGCGAAGGACTGATGTGCGGCATTGTCGGCTACCTGGGTGACCGGGAAGTTGTGCCCTTGCTCATCGACAGCCTGCGAAGGCTCGAGTATCGGGGCTACGATTCCGCAGGTGTCGTCGTGCGCAGCAACGGCGAGCTGAAGACGATCAAGGCCGAAGGCAAGCTGGATCGCCTGGCGGCCAAACTCGAGGGCTGTGGCTTGGTCGGTTCATATGGCCTCGGCCATACACGCTGGGCGACGCACGGTGTACCCGGCGAGCGCAATGCCCATCCTTTGAGCGACGGTCGAGGACGGCTGGCCTTGATTCACAACGGCATCATCGAGAACTTCCTCGAGCTCAAGACGCGGCTTCGGGCCGACGGCTGGGAGTTCGCCTCGGACACGGATACCGAGGTGATCGCCAATCTGGTGAGTTCGTATCTCGACGGCAATCTCTTCGAGGCGGTGCGCAAGGCCGTGGCCGATCTCGAGGGCATGTATGCTTTCGCTGTTATTTCCGGCGAATCCGACGAGGCGGAGATTGTCGCCGTCCGCAATGGGCCTCCGCTGGTTCTTGGTTTGGGTGAGGGTGAGAACTTTCTGGCCTCGGACCCATCGGCGCTTCTCGCCCATACCCGCGACGTGGTGTTTCTCGAGAATGGCGACATCGCCCGGCTGTCGCCCAAGAAGGTCGCGGTTTGGTCCCAAGGCGAGACCCGTGTGGAGCGCCCGGTCGTGCGCTTGAACTGGGATCCGATTCAGGCGGAAAAGGGCGGCTTCAAGCACTTCATGCTCAAGGAGATTCACGATCAGCCGCAGGCGATTCAGGACACCTTCGCGGGCCGAGTGGACTTCGAAAGCGGCTCGGTTGGCTTCGACACGCTGGAGCTTTCCTCGACAGAGATCCAGGCGGTGCGCCGAATCCATCTCTTGGCCTGCGGTACTTCCTGGCACGCGGCACTGGTTGGCAAGTTCTTGATCGAAGAGTTGGCCGGTATCCCGGTGGAGGTCGATTACGGCTCCGAATACCGGTATCGCAGGCCGTTGGTGGCCGAGGGTGACCTCGCGGTGGGGATTTCGCAGTCCGGCGAAACCGCGGATACGGTCTCGGCGATGGAGACCGCCCGGGACCGAGGCGCGAGGCTCTTGTCGATCTGTAACGTCGTCGGGAGCCAGACCACCCGGATGTCGGACGGGGTTATCTATACTCATGCCGGGCCCGAAATCGGCGTGGCGTCGACCAAGGCGTTTACCAGTCAACTGATCGCTCTCTATCTGCTCGCTCTCTATTTGCGCCAGCAGGTCGGGCGCGAGATGAAAGCTGAACTCCTGGACGATCTGGCGCGCCTGCCGGCAGCGGTGGGCGAGGTGTTGACCCGCCTCGATCACTATGACGAGCTTGCCCGTCGCTACGCGGAGGCTCAGGATTTTCTCTACCTCGGGCGCGGCATCAATTATCCGATCGCACTCGAGGGAGCGCTCAAGCTCAAAGAGATTTCCTATATTCACGCCGAGGGTTATCCTGCCGGCGAGATGAAGCACGGTCCGATCGCGCTGATCGACCGCCACCTTCCGGTGGTGGCGATCGCGACCGGCAGACGGGTGTTCGAGAAGATGCGAGGAAATATGCAGGAGGTTCGAGCGCGGGACGGCATCGTGATCGCGCTCACCGATCGTGATCCAGAGGAGCTCACGAGCGTCGCCGACGAGGTGCTTCAGGTGCCTCGGGTTTCCGAGTTGCTTCAGCCGGTCGTGAATGTCGTGCCGTTACAGCTCTTTGCCTACTTTACCGCCGTGCGCAGGGGGACCGATGTCGATCAGCCGCGCAACTTGGCGAAAAGTGTGACCGTGGAATAGGCCTTGGACCTCGAACGCGATCTCAACACCCAGCAGCGCGAGGCGGTCACGCACGGCGAAGGCCCGCAGTTGGTGCTGGCCGGTGCCGGGTCCGGCAAGACCCGAGTGATAACCCATCGCGTCGCCTGGTTGGTAACGCACAGGGGGATCGACCCGGCGGCGATCGTGGCGATGACCTTCACCAATAAGGCCGCAGCCGAGATGCGCGAGCGTGTCGAGGGTCTGGTTCGGATGCATTCGCTACCCACCTTCGTCGGAACCTTTCACGGTTTCTCGCTACGGTTGCTGCGCCGCTACGGCGAGCGCATCGGACTTGAGCCGGGGTTTCTCATCTTCGACCGTGACGATCAACTGTCGATGGTCAAGAAAGCTCTCGAGAGCGAAGGGCTCTCCGATGCCTCGTATCCGCCGCGCAGCGTCCTCGCTGCCATCGGCTCGGCCAAGAACCGGCTGCTCGATCCATCGGCCTTCGAATCCCAGGCAGCCAGCTTCTTTGATCAGAAAGTGGCGATTCTCTACCGCAATTACCAAAGCCAGCTACGGCGAGGCGCGGGAGTAGATTTCGACGACATGCTTCGCCTTGCGGTCAAGCTGCTGATCGACCATCCGGACGTCAAGGAGCGTTCGCGGAGTCGAATCAACTACCTGATGGTGGACGAGTTTCAGGATACCAACCACGCCCAGATGCGGTTGGTGCTGGAGCTGGTCGGCCCGAGCGGGAACCTGACGGCGGTCGGCGACGAGGACCAGGGTATCTATCGCTGGCGCGGCGCGGACCTGGACAACGTACTGGGTTTCGAGAAGTACTTTCCCGAGGCAACGGTAAGGAAGCTCGAACGTAACTATCGCTCCACGCAGAACATCCTTTCCGCCGCCGGGGCGGTCGTGGCGAACAACAGCCGGCGCCGCGGCAAAGAGTTGTGGACGGATTCGGGCGCCGGGGATCCGGTCGAACTCTATCGCGCGGGCGACGAGCAAGACGAGGCCCGGTGGATTGCGAACACCCTCGAGCAGCTGCACGACAAGCGCCGCTGGAGTGAGATGGCGGTCCTGGTTCGAACCAACGCTCAGACACGAGTGCTCGAGGAGCGGTTGCTCGACCGAAGGATCCCCTATGTGTTGGTTGGCGGTCTGCGTTTCTACGAGCGAGCCGAAATCAAGGATCTGGTCGCCTACCTGCGACTCCTGCGCAATGCACAAGACGAGTTTTCTCTGAACAGAATCATCAACCGGCCGCCGCGTGGAATCGGCAAGGCTACCCGGGATCAGCTCGAGCAGAACCTGACCTCGACCGGATCAACGCTCTGGGATGGCCTGCTGCATCTCGAGCCGGGGCGGTTCCCGCAGCGCAGCGCCAAGGCCCTGACCGGCTTTCGCGATTTGATTCTCCGGCTGACCGAAGCCGCCGACCAGCTCGCGCTGCCCGACCTCCTGGAGAAGATTCTCAGCGAGACCAAGTATGCTGACCTCTACCGCAAGGAGGATCAGGAATCCCAAGCCAAGCTCGAGAACATCAGTGAATTCGTGACCGCGGTTCACGAGTTCGCCGAGCAGAAGAACCACGAGGTGGACGATCTATTGGGAGCCTTTCTCGACCACGCGTCGCTGGTTGCAGACATTGACAGCTGGCAGCCCGACCGGGGCGTTTCGGTGATGACCCTTCACAGCGCCAAGGGGCTGGAGTTCCAGGCGGTGATCGTTGCCGGGCTGGAAGAGGGGCTCCTGCCGCACTTCAATGCCTTGGGCGGAGAAGAGGACGTCGAAGAAGAGCGGCGGCTTCTCTACGTCGGAATGACACGGGCACAAAAGACCCTCTTTCTGACTTGTTGCCGCCGACGCCGGATCGCGGGTCGCTACCAGGATCAGGACCCGTCACGCTTCATCGCCGAGATACCGGAGGACTGTCTGACGATCTCGGACAGTCCGGATCTGTTTGCCAACGCCCGGACCAGCGGTGTTTACAGTTTTTTCGGCCGCTCCCAGCCGGATTCATCGGCCACGGCTTCGAGTTCGCAAGGCCTCTCACGGGGTTGTCGGGTGCGCCATCCGACGCTGGGCGACGGCGTAGTGCTCGAGAGCGAAGGCGACGGCGACAAGCTGACGGTCTACTTCGACCGGGTAGGAAAGCGCAAGCTGGTGGCGAAGTACGCCAGTCTGGAGTACCTGTAGGTCAGGCGACCGCTTTCGACCAGCTTACGGCTCGACCCGTCACGAATCGTGCCGGCTCCAGTCTTCTCTGAGGATCGCATAGAGATAGTTGTCGACCTCTTGCCCGCGCAACACGAAGTAGCCGCGCAAAAGCCCTTCACGTTTGAATCCCACCGCGTCGAGCACTCGTTGTGAGGCGCGATTGGTGACCGCGCACCTGGCTTCGAGGCGTCGAATGGTGGTGCGCTCGAAGAGATCGGCCAACAGGGCCCGCAGGGCGTCGGTCATCAGTCCGCGGCGCTGGAACTCGGTCGAGAGGGCGTACCCGATCTCCGCCAGACCGTGCCCCCAATTGATGATGACCAGGGTTATCCAACCGGCCGGCTGGAGGTCTTCGAGCACCAGCCACTGAAATTTTTGGCCCTCAGAGGCGTAGAGATCATCGTCTCGTTGGCGGTGGAGGTCGGCGAGCAGTTGTGCGGCGGAAGCGTCGGAAAGCGGTTGGTGCTCGCGCACACTGGGCTCGAGACGCCAACGATCGAGCAAGGTGGCGTCCGCAGGTCTGACCGGGCGGATCGTGACCGATGTTCGCCGATCCTGTGCGGGTTGCGGGTGCATCAGGAGCCGGTGTCCAGTGGTTCGGCGGCGATAACCTTGCCGGCTCGCCTGGAGCCACCGAAGCCGCCCGAAAGCAGCGACAAGAAGTACATATAGCAATAGCCTTGGAGGAAGAGATAGAGAAAGGGGAGGGACAACCACATTCCCCATTGAAAGGCCATCGTGAAGGCCGCGACGAACCATATGGCGAAGATCCCCTCGAGGGCGGTGGCAAGGTTGGTTCTCACCTTGTACTTCTTGCCGCGCCAGTTGTCGCGGCGGCCTTCGATGCTGTACTTCGGCGTGCGCTCGAAGACCCCGACCTTGTTGGAGAACCCCTCGAGAACGGCTCGTGAGTTGTTGATCGCGAGCCCGATGCCCAGTCCCATGAGCGGGGCGAGGTGGCGCAGGCGTCTGTGCCCGCCCTGGCGACCGCAGATCTGGCTGGTCGCGTAGAACGCCAATACCGACAATGTGGCGGTCAAGAAAAGCGGTAGGTCGATGAGAAGCAGGGTCGATGTGGGCGCGCCGCGCCGCAACACCATCGCCGGAAAGACCAGGATCGAGAGTGCCACCATCAAGACATAGCTTATGTTGTTGGTCAGATGAATCAGGGCCTCGGCTTTGACTCTGAAGGCGATCGGGGCGCGCAGGATTCGGGGCAAGAGCTTGCGCGCGGTTTGAATCGAGCCCTTGGCCCACCGAAACTGCTGACGCTTGAAGGCGTTGATATCCACCGGTAGTTCCGCCGCCACCTTGAGATCAGGCAGGAAGAGAAACCGCCAACCGGCGAGCTGCGCCCGGTAGGACAGATCCAGATCCTCGGTCAACGTGTCGTGTTGCCACCCACCGGCGTCGAGGATGGCCTGCTTTCGCCAGATTCCGGCAGTACCGTTGAAGTTGAAGAAGCAGCCGCTGCGGTTGCGCGCAGCGTGCTCGATCAAGAAATGACCGTCCAGGAAGATGGCCTGAATTCGCGTCAACAGCGAGTAGTCTCGATTGAGGTGGTCCCAGCAAGCCTGCACCATGCCGAGGTTGGTGCCGGTGTCCGGATCGGTCAAGTACGGGACGATCTCTCGGAGATAGGTCGAATGGGGCACAAAATCGGCGTCGAAAATTGTAATCAGTTCGCCACGCGCAGTAGCCAGCCCGTGCTCGAGGGCGCCGGCTTTGAAACCCGTTCGATCCTCCCTTCGGATGTGCTCGATCGAAATGCCCCGCGCGAGCTGTTTCCGAACGGCGCGCGCGACGATCTCGGAAGTTTCGTCGGTGGAGTCGTCTAGAACCTGGATGTGCAGACGATCTCGAGGATAGTCGAGCGCGGCGACCGCGCGGATCAAGCGCTCGGCGACGTACATCTCGTTGTAGAGAGGTAGTTGCACGGTGACCACCGGCCATTCGGAGGGATCCCTTGGCTGGGGTGCAGTTTGGTGGCGTGTACGATAGTAGACAATCAGGAGAACCAAGCGATGTCCGCCAAACACGGCCAGCACTCCAAGCGTCGAGTAATACAGGATCAGCACGAGCGCGCTCATTGTTCGACTCTTTCGGGGATTCTCTCGAAGGATCTATCGGGCATGGTGCCGAGCCGTTGGGTTTGAATTTGCCGATCCAATCCAGGCGAATCCGCTATTTGGTAGTGGTCTTGCCCCATCTTGGGTTTCTGGCGACCTGGAACCTTGGCGCCCATCTTCCCATCACCTTGCTGTGGTTTGCCACGGCGGTGGGCGCTCTGTGCTGGGCTAGCCGTTGGCGGCCGGTTCCTTCGCTGCATTTGGTCCTCTTGATTGCGGCCGGGCTGCGTCTTCTGGCGCTCCCGTTGCCGCCGACACTGTCCGGCGACGTGTTTCGTTATATCTGGGATGGGAAAGTTGCCGGCGCCGGTTTCAATCCGTATGAGCTGTCGCCGGATGCACCGGAGCTTGCCGGCTTGCGAGACGATCTCTGGCAGAAGCTGCCACATCGGGAGGTCGCAACTGTGTATCCGCCGTTGGCGCTGACGCTCTTCAGTGTAGCGGCGAAGTTTCCCTGGCCTATTCTCTCGTGGAAGCTTATTTTGATTGCGGCGGATCTTACGACCTGCGTCTTCCTGTTCAAACTTGCCGCTCTCGGAAAGGGAGATGGCGGGGCGGTTGTTTGGTACGCGTGGAATCCGCTGGTGACCCTCGAGATCGCCGGCATGGGGCATGTCGATGGACTGGGTGTGTGCGCGGTGGTGGTTACGGTATGGGCCCTGGTCGCCGGACGGAAAACCACGACGATCGCTCTCTCGGCGGCAGCCGGAGTTCTCGCAAAGCTGGTGCCGCTGGTCGCCTATCCGATCTGGTTGCGTCACAGCCGCCGTCGCTGGCTGTTTACCGGGGTCTCGGCTCTGGTGTTCGCCGCCGCCTTCGGGCCCGTGGTCGCGGCCAGTGGTGGAATCCCCGGCGGCTATCTTCGGTTCGGTACTTCGTGGGAATTCAATGGCCCCTTGTACGAGCCGTTGTGGCGCGGCCTCGAGAGCGCCGGTTCTCGTGGTGTTGTCGAGCGGGCGCTCGATCGGCGGAAGGTCGGTAGTGGGGATCACGAATTCTGGAACCGTTGGTACCCGTACAACTACTCTCGTATGCATGCTCGCTTGCTCCTGGCTGCGGTGCTTCTTGTTCTCTTGGCCTTGGCTTGGCGCCACTCAGACGTGATCGC
Organism: Acidobacteriota bacterium; assembly: GCA_022561975.1. Taxonomy (GTDB): domain Bacteria; phylum Acidobacteriota; class Thermoanaerobaculia; order Multivoradales; family JAHEKO01; genus CALZIK01. Next base: position 22,715 of record JADFQD010000020.1, on the reverse strand, counting down.
AGCTACGGGTTCGGTGTTCGAAGCGGTCCTGCTATGTTCGGCGACCGTATATCCGTGGTACCTGCTGTGGCTCTTGCCGTTCGCCGCGCTCAGAGGTCATGCGGCTTGGCTGGTTCTGTGTTGCACGGCCTTTATTGCCTACATTCCACAGTTCACCGAAATCCCCTTGATGCCTTGGATCTTTCTGGCTTGCTGGGGACCGTACGCCGTGATGACCCTGATGACCCTGAGGAGAGGACCGGGGAGACGATGGTTCGCTCGCTGACGGTGGCGTATCGGGGCACCGACTACGCCGGTTGGCAGCGGCAGTCGAACGCGACCACGGTGCAGCAGCGGCTGGAAGAGGCACTCGGGGCGTTTCTGAACCAGAACGTGAAAGTGGTCGGTGCGGGTCGCACCGATGCGGGGGTCCATGCGCGGGGTCAAGTGGTGCACGTGGTCGGCGACCCGCGGGATCCGAACCGCTCGACGGGAGGAGATCTTCCCGATACGGCCTTCGTTCACGGTACCAATCGACATCTTCCACCCGACATACGCGTCCTGGGGGCGAGTCGGATGGCCGAGGGCTTCCACGCTCGCAAGAGCGCGCTCAGCAAGATCTACACCTATCGGGTGATACCGACCCGGGTGCTGTCTCCCCTCGACAGCATGTTCGCGGCTGCGGTAGACCCCAGGGTTCGCGCCGAGCCGATGAAGGAGGCCATTGTGGGCCTGGTGGGGCGGCATGATTTCACCGCATTTGCTCTCGCCGGAGGCACTCACTCGGATCCGCATCGAAGCATCCTCCGAGCGCAACTGCGCACGAGCGGAGCCGGTCACTTGATCTTCGAGTTCGAGGGCGATGGTTTTCTGCGGGGGATGGTTCGCTCTCTGGTTGGAACGCTGCTCGAGGTTGGGCTGGGCAAGAGGACGCCGCAAGAGTTTGGCGAACTCCTGGCGGGCTCGCCGCGGTCCGAGGCCGGCCCGACGGCGCCGCCTCAGGGACTGGTGCTCGAGCGCGTTTTCTATCCGTCCGGGACGGCGGAGTAGGTTCCAGCCTGTGCTAGATTCAGACCCTTAACGCGAGAGTCTTCGAGAATGAACAAGCTGCAGCTGGCGGAACCGGGTACCGCCGACGAAATGTTGGTGCGCAAGTTGGATCTAAATGCGCTGCCCGGCCACATCGCCATCATCATGGACGGCAACGGCCGTTGGGCGCGAAGTCATGGGCAAACGAGGGTCGAGGGCCACCGCGCCGGCGTTGCCTCGGTTCGGGACACCATCGAAGCCTCTGCGCAACTGGGCCTCGAGGTGCTGACGCTGTATGCGTTTTCGGTCGAGAATTGGAAACGACCGCGCTACGAAGTCTGGACTCTGATGAATCTCCTGAAGGAGTTCTTGCTCAAGGAACTGGAGGGCTTGGTCAAGAACGATATACGCCTCAAGATCCTCGGCCGCTGGCGCGAACTCGATCCCTCGGTGGTGTCGCTGATCGAACGCGCCGAGAGCGAGACTGCGGACTGTGGCGGTCTGCAGTTGAATATTGCAATCAACTATTCGGGCCGCGCCGAAATCGTCGACGCCTGCCGGCAGATAGTCGCCGACTGGGCACAGGGCAAAGGCACCGATATCGACGAGGAGACGCTTGGACGTTACCTCTACACTGCGGGCCAGCCGGACCCGGATTTGTTGATTCGCACTTCCGGTGAGATGCGAGTGAGCAATTTCTTGCTTTGGCAGATTTCGTATACCGAGATTTTTGTGACCGAGACTCTGTGGCCGGACTTTCGCCGGGGCCAGTTGTTCGAGGCTATTCTCGAGTACCAATCTCGCGTTCGGCGTTTCGGTGGTCTCTCGGAAGACGCCGAGCGAGACCTGCAGGATAACCAGTCGGGTTAGCAGCGCTGTGGCCCGCGTCCTAACGGCGGCGATCGGCGCACCGCTGGTGGTGGCCGCGCTATTTCTCTTTCCACCTGGGGGGTTCGTGGCCCTGGTTGGGGGCCTGTGTCTGATTGCCGCCGCCGAACTGGCGCGCCTGGGCCGGGCAACCGGTGCCGGTCGGGGAGTGTACTTACTGCCGGTATTCGTACTGCTGGCCGCGATTCTCTTGGTCGATCCCGCGGTCGTTGGTTTCGCCGACCGGGACTCCGGCCTGCGAATCCTGCTCCTGGTTTTGCTGGTGACGGCGGGGGCGTCGTTGGCCGGACTCTGGTCCGGCGGCAAGGTCCGCGCCCGAGGCCTGGCGGCCTCTTTTCTGGGCTTTGGCGCGCTCTATCTCGCACTTCCAGTAGCGGCTTTCGATCAACTGAGGGCGCGAGATCCATGGCTGGTCGTTCTGCTTCTCGCCACCGTTTGGCTCACGGACACGGGGGCGTTTCTGATCGGAAGCAAGTGGGGCAGGCGAAAGCTGGCGCCCGAGGTAAGCCCGAACAAGAGCTGGGAGGGAGCCTGGGGCGGACTGCTCCTCGGATTGCTGGCCGCCGGCGTGTGCTCCTGGTGGCGGTTGGGAGTGCTCGAGCCCTCATGGCTTTTCGCGGGCCTGGTGGTTTCGGTTTCAGGTCAGCTGGGAGATCTTTTCGAGTCGATGTTCAAGCGGTCCGCCGGGGTCAAGGACTCCGGCACGCTCCTTCCCGGCCATGGCGGGATGCTCGATCGCCTGGATTCCCTTATCGTCGCCGCACCGGTTCTCGAGCTTACCTGTCGCCTCGTTCTGCCGGCCGCAAGCTGACCGGGCTGCCAGGACTCCGGTGTATGATGGGCGCCCTGCGCCGATCTGCGATAGGCCACCAAATTTCATGACCACGTTTTTTATCAATACAGCGGCGTTTGCTTTCGCCCTAGGGGTGATCATTTTCGTCCACGAGGGCGGCCATCTGTTGGCCGCCAAGCTCTTTCGGATTCAAGCTCACGTTTTCTCGCTTGGCTTTGGTAAGCGCCTATGGGGATTCGAACGGGGCGGCACCGACTACCGGGTTTCGCTTTTTCCCCTCGGCGGCTACGTCCAGCTGAGTGGTGAGGACCCGAGCGAAGTTGGAGATGATCCGAGCGAGTTTCTGAACAGACCGCGCTGGCAGCGAGTGCTGGTTTATCTGGCCGGCCCGATGATGAACATTGTGCTCGCGATCTTCTTGGTCGCGGTCGTGTTCATGGTCGGAATCGAGGTTGCGGCGCCGCCGGAGCTGCCCTCGATCGTCGGCAGTGTGCGCCCCGATTCACCCGCCGATCGCGCCGGGCTTGCGCCTGGGGATGTGATTACCGCGATCGGCCAGAAGTCCGTTACCCGTTGGGAGGAGGTGCGCTTTGCGATATTGACGTCTCCCGGCACGCCCGTCGAGATTGGATTTCAGAGACTGGACCAGACACTCACCACCACCCTCGTGCCCGATACCGTTCCAAAATATGAATTCGGCGATGCGGGTGTTTTTCCAAAAATGTTGCCTCGTATCGCAGGGCTTTTCCCGGGCGATCCCGCCGAAGCAGCGGGACTCCAAGTGGGCGACGAGATTCGCGCGGTCGATGGTCGTCCGCTGAGCGGGCAACGGGACTTTGTCGAGTATCTGTCCGCGCGGCCGGGTGAGTCGATCGAGATCGAGGTGGAGCGTGGCGACACGGTGCTGACGCTGGCGGTGGTCCCTCGGGAGAACGAGGGGCGGGGGTGGATCGGCGTCAGTCTGGCTTCGACCTCGTTTCAGCAATACGGCCCGCTCGAGTCCGTGGTCCAAAGCTGTCGGTTCAGCTGGGACGTGACCCGGCAAACCTTTTCCGTGCTGGGAAAAATTTTCTCAGGCCGATTGGCTGCCAAGAGCGCGCTTTCCGGTCCGATCCAGATCGCCGCCCTGAGTGGGGCCGCGGCTCGTTCGGGGTTCCCCAATCTGTTGTACCTGATGGGCTTGATCAGTATCAGTATCGCCATTCTCAACTTGATGCCGGTGCCGGTTCTGGATGGCGGTCAGATCGCTGTTCTTCTGGTCGAGAGCCTTTTTCGGCGCGACCTGTCCTTGACTCTGAAAGAGCGATTCAATCAAGTCGGATTCGTTCTCATCATCATGCTCATGGTGATGGTCCTTTACTTCGACCTGCGCAAGGTTATTCCGGAAGGTATGTTTCCGGGTTCGTGATTGTGAGGTACTGCTAATGCCCGGAACGCTCGGAATTGGAGACCAGGCACCCAACTTCGACCTCGCATCGACCGAGGACGTGGTTCTCATGCTTCGAGACGAAGTCCCCCGTACTCCGGTGCTGCTTTTCTTTTTCGGTCAAGTCGAAGCGGCCAAATCCGACCTCGAAGCGCTGCGCGAGGTTGCGAGCGAATTGGCCGAGTCGGGCGTCAAGGTCATGGCGGTTTCGGCGGCCAAGCTGGAAGAGCTCAAGGTGGTGCAAAGAGAGCTGAGCCTGGGGTTTCCGTTGCTGCACGACGACCGCAACCTGTCGGCGGCCTACGGTGCTGGAGCCGCGAGCGAATCAGAGAGTCCAGCGTCGATTCTCGTGCTCGTAGGAAGGGATCAAAAGGTACTTTGGACCGATCGAGCTCCGGTCGTGGCGGAAGTGATTCGCACCGCAGCCGCGGCCGCGAACAAGATCTCTTCGACCGTAAACTATCCTCGAAGAGTGATCAATCGTCTCGTGGACCTTTGGGTTAACTGAGCGGTTTTCCATCCCGAGTGCCAGCTGGGAACGCCGGTTCAAGAAATACTCGTGAGTCGCTCCGCCAAACCCCGCGGTTCGTCCGCGAGACCGCTTCGTTGGCTGGCTTGGTTGGTGTATGCGGGAGTTCTTGCGGTGGTTTTCGCGATCACAGCCTATTTCTCGTTCAGTTTCTTTGTTCGCAGTGGGGTTACAGCGGTTCCTGACCTTCGGGGAGCTTCGATCGCGGACGCCGAGGCTCTGGTCCGAGACCAAGGGCTGCGCATCGAGTGGTCGGAGGACCCTCGCTTCGACGAGTCGACGCCGGAGGGGCGCGTAATGCGGCAAGAGCCGCGGTCCGGCTCCCTGGTCAAACGTGGCTCACTGGTCAAGGCGATCGTTTCGTTGGGCCAGGAAGTCGTAATTGTCCCTGATGTCTCCGAGCGAGCCTTGCAAGCGGCGCAGGTGACGTTGACTGCCGAAGGTCTGGCATTGGGTAAGGTAGCGAATGTGTTTAGCGAACATGGTCAGCCGGGAACCGTCGTGACCCAATCACCACCGGCCGGTGCCAGTGTCAGCCGCGGGCGGGCGGTGGATCTGTACCTGAATCTGGACAACCGAGCCTCGGTCTTTGTGATGCCCGATCTGGTGTATCGCGGGTATTCTGAGGTTCGCCGCTATTTCGAACGGCGGGACATGCGGCTCGGCAGCGTCAAGTTCGAGTCCTACGAAGGCATCGCTCCGAGTGTCATCCTCAGGCAGCATCCGTTGCCCGGCCACCCGTTGCGCAGATCCGACGTCATCTCGCTGGTGGTGACGCATGAGGAGTTCGAGAGCTGATGAGGATCGCCCCTTCCCTGCTTGCGGGGGACCTTGCTCGGATCGCTGACGAGGCGGCCCGCTGCCGGAACGGACGGGCCGATTTCCTGCACCTGGATGTGATGGACGGCCACTTTGTACCCAATCTGACCTTTGGCGCTCCGGTCGTTGCCGCGCTGGCAGAGCACACCGATGTACCTTTGGACATCCATCTGATGGTTTCGAACCCTGATCTGCTGCTAGACGACTACCTGGCAGTGAGGCCCGCACGGCTGGCGGTGCACTGGGAGACGGTACCCCATATGGACCGCCTTCTTGCCAGGATTCGCGAGGCCGGAGTCGAGGCAGGCGTCGCAGTCAACCCGGCCACCGACATCGAGTGTCTGAGAAGTGTGTTGCCGCTGACCGATTTCGTGCTCTTCATGACGGTCAATCCCGGATTTGCCGGCCAGACCTTTATTTCCCATATCTTCACCAAGATGAAACGCTTCCGCGAGATGATTGATGGCGACTCGGTTTCGGTGGGCATGGCCGTCGATGGCGGCGTCGGGCCGGACACGATTCGCCGCGTTGCCGAAGCGGGGGCTGACCTTGCGGTTGTGGGCTCGGCGGTTTTCGGCGCGGGCGAGCCCGAACAGGCCATCGCTCGACTCCGGAAGCTGGCGAAAGGGGCGGAGTGAAGCGTTCACTGTGTTGGTTGTTCATTCTGGCGTTCCTCGGCACCTGTGGGAAAGGTGCTACCGAAGATCCGATACTGAGACTATCGGCGGCCGAGGCAATGGCCGAGGGCAAAGCTCTGGTCGAGAGAGGGAAGTACGGTCTCGCGAGGGAGTACTTTCAGCACGCTTTCGAGGTCGAGCCCAATTCGGCCATGGGTCGAGAGGCGCTCTTGCTGGTTGCCGACGCTTTGTTTGGGCAAGGAGGCTCGCAAAACTATCTCAAGGCTGAAGCCAAGTACCGAGACTTTCAGAACCGGTTCCCGACCAGCGATCGATCGGCCTATGTTCAGTTTCAGATCGCGCGCAGCCTGGAGGAGCGCGTTCGTCCGCCTGACCGCGACCAGTCGATCAGCCGCAAGGCACTGGAGGCCTTCGACGACGTCATCCTGGTCTTTCCGACCAGTGAGTACGCGTTGCAGTCGCGCGAAAGAATCACGGGAATCCGGCAGATCCTCGCAGAGTCCGAGTTCATCAAGGGCCGGTTCAATCACAAGCTTCGGCTGTATCAAGCGGCCGTGAATCGCTATGACTACCTTCTCGAGGAGTTCCCGGAGTTCCTGGAGACCGACAAAGTGCTGTTCCACCTTATTCGGTCTCTACAGGTGCTCGAGCAGGTCGATAGGGCCGCGGAAGTTCAAAAGAAGATGCGCGAAGAGCATCCCGGGAGCGAGTATTTGAGCCAGCTGAGCCAGTTGGCGAAGTGACGGGATGCGCAAGTCAATTCTCTCCGTCGGGCTCGCTCTGACGCTGCTGGCGTCGAACGGATGCTCTCTGGGCTCGACAGGCAAGCGTTCCGGGGCGACGGCTGCGTCCGACTCGAGAGAAATAGCAGTACTCAAGGCACAAATCGTCGAGCTTCAGAGACGCGCGGTGGTGGCCGATGTCGAGATCGGCAGACTTCTGAGGCGACTGGCCGATCTCGAGAGCGGTGCTCGGAAGAGACCGGCCGACGACGGCACCCAAGCGAAGAGTCTGGCTCCTCCAAGGGAGGTCAGGCCGCGCCTCGAGTCCGCCGATTCACCGGTGAGCGGCAGCTCGGGGCGGGCGAGTCTCGAAGGTTCGGATTTGCCGGTGGTCTCTGCGACTGCCACCGGCGCCGGCATCGGCTCTGGCGCCGGTGGCGATAGCGATGGTGTTGCCGGCGCGGACGCAGCCCTGACGGCTTCCGCTCAAGAACTCTACGATCGCGGCTACACACTCTTTCATCAAGGACACTACGTCGACTCGGAAACCGCGTTTCAGCAGTTCTTGCTTGGTTACTCGGCGACCGTGCTCGGTGACAATGCCCAGTTTTGGATTGCCGAGGCGCGCTATGCGCGCGGAGACGTGAATGGCGCACTGGCCGCCTATCGGGAGACCGCAGCACGATTTCCTGCCGGCAACAAGGTGCCGGATGCCAAGCTCAAGATCGGCGACTGCCTGCGCGAGTTGGGCGAGACCGAGGCGGCCCGGCAGAGCTATCGCTCGGTGATTAGAGAATTCCCAAGCGCTGCCGCCGCCACGGCGGCTCGAGAGCGCCTCACTCAGTCCCCTTGACGGCCCGCCGGAAGGCCGGCACTTGTCCCGGTTCTCTCCCCAGTGTTCTGGAACCAGACCCTACCGGCCTCCAAACCGCCCCGGAGATGAGTGGACGGTGGTGAGGAGATCAGGCTCAGCGCGCTGGGTGAGAAGGGTGTGCGGCACTTCAAGTAGTGGTTGAACCTTGTGACCTTAAAACTTGACAGGTGTGAAGAAAAGGCTATAGCTTGACCTGACGCCGATATTTCCCACTTGATGCTTCCTGAGCGGGGGCCGATATGTTCATGAACTCTCGGAAGACAGCAGCGATCGTCACCTTTTTTGCCCTAGGGTGGGCCGGGCTGGCTGCGGCCCACCAGCCGCCCACGGGCCTGCAACGAATTGGAGACCACTGGACGGCTTGGAGTCCGCCGTCTTCGTTCCCCGATGGTGCGCAGGTGTATACCGTCGAGTCAGGGAATACGCTGTGGGACCTCGCCGGGCGCTTCTACGGCAATCCCTACTTGTGGCCTCAGATCTGGGAACAGAACCGATATGTGCTCGATGCGCACTGGATTTATCCCGGTGATCCTCTGGTAGTCGGCTTTAAGGTAACGCCCATCGAGGACATACAGGCCGCCAGCCGGGGGGCGAAAGCGGAAGCGACGGACGATGATCGATCGGGCGGGAGCTTGCGCTTGGCGCGCGGTCAATCTGCGCCGGTCGCGTTGGGTAGCGAGGACGACATCCAGTGCTCGGGTTACATCGGTGAGTTCGACGAGGTCTTCCCGCGGCGCATCATAGGCTCGGAATACGAGAGTCTTTCGCCCACATTGGTGCCCGCCCAGGTCGCCGGCGACCTGTCAGCGCTCGGCGAGATCGACACGGTCAAAATTGACTTGTCGCTCGGCGACATCGTCTACGTTGACGGCGGCCGTGAGGCCAACCTGTTACCCGGCGATATGTTTACGGTTGTTATTCCGCGCGAGAGGGTCAAGCATCCAGCTACCGGTAAGCCGATCGGCCGTTTCTACAGCTACGTGGGTCGTGTTCGACTTCTTTCGGTGCAGGAGGAGACCGCAATCGCGGAGATCGTGCATGGCTGTATGCCGGTGCGCGTAGGAGCGGCGCTCACTCCCTACGTGCGGGAGCCGGTACCATTGGCAAGGCGGACTCTAGCGGTTGGAGTGAATGATCCGGTCAGCGCGGAAGTGCTGAGAACCGCCCCCATCATCGTGCGCTCCGAGCGCAACCTGGTCACGATCGGCCGCGATCACCTGGTCTATCTCGACCTCGGAGAGCAGGTAGGCGTTACGCCGGGGGATATCTACTCGATCTATCGTATGAATCCCAAGGGGCATCCACCGGTCGTGATCGGAGAGCTTGGCATCCTCTCCGTCAGGGAGAAGAGTTCGCTCGCCAAGGTGCTGGAATCGCGATACGCGGTGTACGTCGGCGATCGCATCGATCCCAAGCGCTAGCTGCTAGTTCGAGGACGGGAGTAGCAAAGTTTTGAGTGGCCTTCGCCACCGAGACTCTGCTATCCTCGCCACCTATCCGCACCGTGTGAGGCTGCAGAGATGAGGCAGAACCTGAACGGCAAATTGAGCCAGTTGGTCGAGGAGTTGGCCCGCAATGGCTTGACGCTTGCCCAGGTTTCGCGCGAGTTCGAGAAGCAGTTCATTCTGGCCACTCTGCGCAGCAACGAAGGCAACTTGTCCCGTTCTGCTCAGCATCTGGGGATTCACCGCAACACGCTGCGGAACAAGGTCGGCAGCCTGGGTATCGAGGCGTCTGACTATTTGGCACCCACGCGCCGGCGCCCAGGGCGTCAGTCGCGGCCGCGCGAGAGACAGTAAGTTCAATCGATACAGGCAGTTGGACTGTTTTCGGTCGCCCGCCGACGGGTGGTACCGAGCTTGCACACCGGTCTGCTGACCCGGCTGATTGCCGGCTCTCCATTACCCCGCACTACAGCCGTAATGTCGATTCGAACCCGCGCTTCCCGCGTCACTCTGGCGACCGTTCTGTTTCTGGTCGTGGCCCTCAATTCGCCCCCGACGATTCCGTCGGTCTCGGAAGACCGGCCGGCGCCGCCATCGCCCGAGGAAATCGCGGTTCTCAACGACCTGCTCCAGTGGATCGGTCCGGAGGATCGGGGGTTCATCGCGGTGCGTCCGGCAGACGTGGCAGAGGCGGTGCGCTCGCGTCCAATGAGCTTTCAGCTGTTCCGCTCGCTGAACCCGCGCGACGAGCGATTGGCTCTCTTGAACAACTTGCCATATGCTCGATTGATCGAGCGGGCGGCCTCACGATACAGCCTGGATGAGTTACTACTCGCTGCCGTGATCGAAGTCGAGTCGGCATTCGATGCCGGGGCGATTTCCCCAGTCGGGGCACTCGGGTTGATGCAGGTCATGCCCTCGACGGCCGAGCTCTATGGATACAAGGATCCCCTGAACCCGGCCGCCAATGTCGACCTCGGTGCGCGCTACCTGAGCCGGATGCTCGATACTTTCGACGGCGATCTCGAGCTGGCTCTGGCGGCCTACAACGCTGGGCCGGGCAACGTTCGGCGCTTCAATGGTGTGCCGCCGTTCCAGGAGACCAAGACCTATGTCGGTAGAGTGCTCTCGCGCTATGTCGTCCACCACCAGGAGGTCTGGCGCAACTCGGGCCGAACCGACTTGTTCGGATCCTAGCAGCTGCTGAAAAACCCTCATGGGTCGCGCAACGGCGCGAGCGTTCAGCCGTCCTGGTCTGTCGAGTCGCTCTCCGAGGATCCGCTCTTGTCAGAGACCTCGTCTCTGATACCTTTCTTGAAGTTCTTGATCCCTTCTCCAAGGCCCTTGCCGAGCTGGGGCAGTTTGGACGCTCCGAAAATGATCAGAACGATGAGCAGGATGATCAACAGTTCTTGTACACCAAGTGTCGGCATCGTTCTTCCTCCCAGCGAAACGAAAGGCGTTTCGCTCTGAGAGACGAGTTTAGCACTGCCAGCTCTGCCAGCACGGCCTGGAGGCCGTCTGCCACGAACTGCTACGCTTGCGAACCCTTCTGCGACGTTCGGAGCAGGCGCTCGACGCCCTCGTTAATGGCCTCGCGATCACGCCAGCGAGAAAATATGGAGGGGGAGACCGAGCCTCCTTCGGGCAGGCGCTCGAGCTGGAACGCCGTTCTGGCGAGAGTCGGCGCTATCAGGGGAAGATGTCGATCGAACCCTCTGAGCGCGAACTTGACGTAGGTAGCGGTGGCCTTCAAGGTGCGTTGGACCGCGCAGCGCCGGTACGACATGAGCAGGTCTTGATCGGCCGTGATTCGTCCCAGGAGCTGTTCCTCCTGCGAGCTCGACAGGAACAGACTGTCGTTGAGTAGCGAGGCCAAATCGTAAAAGCGTGGTGCAAGGCATGCGTCTTGATGATCGATGACTGCCGCTTCCGAGCCGTCGGAGGGAAGCATGAGGTTACGGCTCATGAAATCGCGGTGGCTAGGTACCAAGGGATCGGACGCCAAAGCTCTCGAGAGCTTGTCGAGAGCTGCGTAGAGCGATTCTCGTTCGGGCTCTTGCCCCGAGAAGTCGCTGAAGCCGAGGAAGACCTGTTGGGCATCTCGAAGCTCGTCCGTGAGCCTCTGGGCGTCAAGAAGCGGATTGATCTGGGCGAACTCGGCGGCCGGACGAGCGGCGAGCAATGCCAGAGTCTCGATCGCGGCTTCGATATGTGGCCGCAGATCCGACCACGATCCCTCCGAAAGGTCGAAGACGGAAACCGTTCCGAGGTCTTCGAGTAGCATGAGGCCGTCGCTCGCGTTCGAGGCGAGAATGCGCGGAATCCGGATTCCCGCAGCCTCGAACAGACGCGTGGTCGCGAGAAAGCGTTCGAATGCGGCGCTCTCTGGACTCGCCGAACTCGGATACACGGCGAGAACGGCTGGCTCGCCCTCGGCACCATGGACTCGGAAGTACCGGCGGGAAGACACATCGCCCGGTAGGGGAGTCACTTCGCCCGGTTGGATGCCCAACGAGTCGAGCCAAATCAGGAAACGCTCCGCCACGGCTTCGACTGGCTCGACTGGCAGCACTGGCTCCAATAGTTCCCTTCAATTCGCGAACCGTAGCACATGGGTCTGTTCCAAACTCAAGAGTTTGACAGCCCCAGGAGGCCACCTCATAATCACCGCGCCGTAGCCGGAAGCCTTGCGATGAATCCTCGCGCGACCAATCTGCTGAAAGACCTCCGTGCCGCGATCGTGCGTGCTCTTTCCGGCTCGTCGGAGGTCCGCGGCCTCTTCGACCAGATTCGGGAGGAGGGCTACTCTCTCTATTTCGTGGTCAATCGCAAGGTGAACCGAGACGGAGCGCGGCAGGACCTCGGCAACAGCTGCGAGACCGAGACCACCCCTGTCTTCAAGATCGACGGGCGAGACCTTTCCATTCTGCGTGGCCTCGGGATCGACCCGACACGTTCGACTCGGCGTCGCCGTCAGCAGTAGGGGCGTCATCGTCCGCGGTCATCGGAGTGCGGTTTCGGCGCCTTCGGCAGCCGCGGAGTCGCCCTCTCAGCCTGAGAGCCAGGCGAAGGTCAGGTTGCGCCCGTTGGCTCCTGGGGAGCCTCTGTAGCTCCAAAGCAAATCCGCATTGCACCGCGTACATACATCGATTCGGTGAATGCGCTCGACGCCGAGGCTGCGCAATTGACACTCGGCCGCGCGGTGAAGGTCGATGTGCGGTCTGCCCGCGTCGTCGATGGTTGCGATGTCCGCAATGGGCGCTTCGGTTGCGTCGGCCACGAGTGCCGCTACATCTTCATCGACCTCGTAGCAGCAGGGTCCGATGGCCGGACCGAGCCAGGCGTCTAGCTCCGAGGCGGGTGTGGGAAGCTCGGCCAGCGTCGCCCGGATGACGCCCGCTACGAGCCCGCGCCAGCCTGCGTGAATCGCGGCTACGGCTCGCTCGCCGCCGCATACGATCGGCACACAGTCGGCGGTCACGAGCGAAAGGGCCAGCCCCGGCTGTTGCGTCCAGAGCCCGTCGCCTTTGCCACAGGCTCCGATCGAGGCAGAGCGGACGTCTGCGGAGTGGCATTGGGTGAGCCAGGCGAGATTCTGTGGAGCGCCGTCGAGCTGCTGCAGCACTTCGCTTCTGCTCGGCCTTTCGCCACTGCGCATTCGTCCAGTGAACCGCATCGAAACGTGCGAGCACTGGGGGCGCCAATGCGGGAACGGTTGCGAGCGATATTGCGCCCGCTTGGAGTCGCCGCTCACGCTTCGACGCTACCACGGCCTCCTCAAGCGCCCCTTCGCTAAGATAGCCAGGGATCGCAAGGACCAACGATCGTGATCGAGTTTTTTAACGTTTCCAAGATCTACCCGGTCAACCGCGTCGCGCTTGCTGACGTTACGGTTCGCATCGAACGCGGTCAGTTCGTCGTACTGGCCGGTTCGAGCGGCGCGGGCAAGTCGACTTTTCTGCGTTTGATCTACCGGGCCGCGGTTCCAACCGCGGGCCAGATTGTGGTGAATGGCCGCAATCTGGGTTCCTTGCCGAGCAAGAAGGTCCCCTACTTGCGCCGGACGATGGGTGTCGTGTTTCAGGATTTCTCACTGATTGAGCGCAAGACCGTGTGGGACAACGTAACTTTTCTTCCGAAAATCCTCGGTGTGGATGCAAAGACCCGGCGTCGGCTTGCCGAGCGCACGCTGGAACGCGTGGGGCTCCAGCGTCATCTCGACTCCTACCCGGCGCAGCTTTCCGGGGGAGAACAGCAAAGAGTGGCCATCGCACGCGCCTTGATCAGCAAGCCCGACTTGGTGCTCGCTGACGAGCCGACGGGCAACCTCGATCCGCATCTATCTCGAGGAATCATGCACCTATTCTCCGAAATTCACCGGCAGGGCACGACGATCCTGTTGGCCTCTCATGACCCGGAGCTGAGAAGGGAGTTCGGAGAGCGGCTCTTGGTGCTGGACGAAGGACGCCTGGTAGCCGATGAAGAGCTAGGGCGTAGAACTCTCTCGACCGCTGGAGCTGGGCTCGAATGAACGTTTTCCAGGCCCTGGGTTACTTTGCGAGTGAAGCGATCGGCAATCTTGTTCGCGGCTGGCGGATAAGCGCTCTGGCGGTGGCAACCACGGCTCTGAGCCTCTTCATCGGTGGCGTGTTGCTCTTGGCGGGCAACAACATGGCTCGAGCGATCGAGAGTTGGCGTTCCGACGCTCAGATCGTCGTCTACCTGGACAACGATCTCACGGACGACGAGATTGCGATTTTGACCGAGGAACTGCTGGAACTCCCGGGTGTCGACAGGGTCATTCAAATCGGGCCTGATCAGGCCCGAGAGCGTTTTCGCGAGAGGTTCCCGGAGCTCGGAGAGATTTTGCTGGAGTTCGAGCGTTCTCCGTTTCCGATTTCGCTCGAGATCGAGGCGAATGGCGACCGCGGCGCCATCGACGAGTGGCTTGCGGGTGTCAGCGACCGGCCCGGAGTGTCGGCGGTGGATGACGATGCCGAGTGGCTGGAGAGTTTGGACGCGGTCGCTTCCGCGGCGAGCGCCGTGGGGTTGTTGGTCGGCGGGATCTTGATGGGTGCCGCGGCAATCAGCATCGCCAGCGTGGTGAGGCTGTCGACCTTCGTGTACCGCAAGGAGATTGCGGCGATGCGGCTGATCGGTGCGACCGAGTTCTTCGTCCGCGGTCCATTTGTGGTCGAAGGCCTGGTCCAGGGCTTGGCAGGTTCTTGCTTGGCGCTTGGGGCTCTCTGGCTGGCCTTTTGGGGTCTTGGCCGGCTCGACGTGCCTTGGTTCGTCCGAGACGCTCTGCTCGGTTCTTTCATGACCCCGCGCCAGGCGCTGGCTTTACTCGCTCTCGGTGGAACCGCGGGACTCGTTGGCGGACTCATTCCCTTGCGCGAGCGCTCCGGCGTCTTTGGCTAGCCGGATCTTCTCGCTAGCGCTAGCTTTGGTAACAAGACGCCGGTTTGTTGTAGCCGATCGTCTGTTGAGCGCGGATGGTTCTTGCTGCTAGAACTGCGGCGGCGCTGCTCCCGGCAGGTTCTTGAGTTCGGCCTCGATCGCGGCCTGCTCGTCTCTGATGCGCTGAATCTCGCGGTTGTCGGCCTCGATCCTCAGGTTCTCTTCTTGGGTCTCTTTGTTTTTCTGTACTCGCGCGGCTCCGGCACTGTCGCCGCCGCGCGTGTAGGCGGTGACCGCCTCGCGGTAGTTCTTCTGCTTTTCGTAGACAAAGCCCAGCTGCTTCCAGACGGTCGCCTGGTCCGAGGCGTTCTTGGCGCGGTCGAGAGACGTCTTGAGCTCCGATTCGGCCGACTTGTACTGCTTCTTGGCCGTCAAGGCCTGGCCCAGGTGATAACCGGGCAGCCAGTCGGTGGAGTTCTTCTTCGACGCCTGCCGGTAGGTTGCGACGGCCCCGTCGTACTGCTTGGCACCGAGCTGGGCACCCCCCAGAAGCATCAGGTTGTCGAACGATGGATTACCGGAGACGACTTTCTGGGCGGCCACTGCGCCCTGGGCGTATTGACTCGTCTTGTCGGTGCCCCGAGCCCGGCGAGCCTGGCTGACGAGTGCCTGCGCGTAGATTCTTTGCTTTTCCAGGTCGCCTCCGTCGAGCGCTACCGCCCTCGCCAGAGCAGGGATTGCGGTCTTGGTGTTGCCTGTGCTGTAGGCGGTCTTACCATATGAAAACCAGAGATCGGCGTCCTTGGGATTGGCGTCGGTGGCCTTTTTCAATTCGGCCACTGCGGCGGCAGCCTGGCCGCTCTTGGTGAGGGCGACCGCCTTGAGCTCAGCCAGATAGCCGTGAGATTTGCTCGGTAAGTCAGCGGTATTGATCTTGGACAAGAAGGCCACCGCGTCGCTATAACGTCCGGTTTGGACGTAGGCTTCGCCCAGGCGGAGCTGGATATTCGCTTGGACCGCTTTGTGCTCGGGTTTGCCGGTCGGCTTGAGGTCATAGGCTCTGCGTAGGGCCTGAACGGCTTCCTTGCCTTTCTTTTGCTTCAACTTGGTCCAGCCGAGCATGAAATGAGCGCCGTACCAATCCGGTTGCGCGTCTATGATGGCTTGAAACTCGGCCGCGGCCGCGGCCCAGTTACCGGCTTCGAATGCGGTCTTGCCGCTATTCCAGTCTGCGTGCGCGAGGGCGGTGGTAAGCGCCATGGCGAGTACAGTCGAAAGCGCCGTCAGGGTTGTACGTTTCATTTCTAAGTCTCCTTTCGGGGGTTCCGAGAACTCTTCACGCGTATTTGAAAGAGCAAGCGGCATGCCACGCACGGGTCTTCGATGCCAACGGGCGGTTGTCGCCAATAGACGTCATCGAGCGGGCGGCGAGAGTCTCTCCAGAGCGCCGCGCGGCGTATTCCGGAGGCCGCGTCCTCATCTGCGGACGGCCCGCGAGGTCGGCTGCTAGGCCGTGACCGTTCCTCGCTGGGCCAATCCTCACTGCAATTGGAAGTTGACGGTGAGGTTGTAGATCACCGCCACCGGTTTGCCGTTCAGAGTGGCCGGCTCGAATTTCCATCGTGCGACTGCGTCCGCTGCTGCTTGGTCGAGGCCCATAGGCAGACCCTTGAGTATCTTGACGTTGGTCACGTCCCCCTGCTTGTCGATGATGGCCTCGATAATGACGACGCCGGTGATGCGGGCCTTGCGGGCGATCTCGGTGTATTGGGGTGACGGGAAGAAGAGTTTCTTCGGAGCTTTGACGTCGCCTCCCACGCGGATCGGACCACTGGGCTCCATCGGCGGCGGGCCGTCGGGGATACCCATGATGATGTCGGTGTCCGGCATGTCGACGTCGGGCTCTATGTCTTCTTGTAGTCGAAGTGGTTCCGGCTCGTCGGGAGTCGGATCGGGGATCGGCACTTTCTTTGACTTTGGCTTGGGAATCTCTTGCTGCTGTTTGGGCGGTGGCGGCTTGAACCGGACCTGCTGGACGACGTAGACCTTTGTTTTCTTTGGGGCCTTTTCTTCAGCAACGAGTTTCGGTAGCTGAACCGCGAAGAAGATGACATGAAGAACGACCGCGACAATTCCCGCCCAGCGCATCGTCTTGCGGTCTTCTTCGTACTCCTGCGCGAAGGTGAGGAAATCGCCAGCCGCTAGTTCTGTCGATGCGTCGCTCTCTAGTCGGGTCTGTTCTTTTTTCGCCATCGTGTGCTCCTAGCCTGGATTATTCACCAAGCTTCTACTGCGGATGCGCAAGTTATTGAATCTACAGCGTTGCGCTCGGTCGGCCTCCTCGCCGTAGCTATGGCTACACCTGCGGAGGTCTCGGTCGCGACGCCTTGTATCTTCAGCAACTTACACCTCCTCGCTACGAATCCTGGTGAATAGTCCAGGCTAGAACCAGAACATGTCTATTTCGCGCTGCGTCGGAATCGAGATGTTCTGTACTTTCATCCCGATCTTGTCTTCGGCCTGGCGAAGCTCGTCAAAGACGTTGACCATGTACCCGTATTCGGCGTTCGGCTGCGGGCGAATGATCACCGGTTTCTTCGGGTTGCGCTCCAGCTTGGGCTTGAGGTACTCGAGAATCTCGGAGAGCAGCATCGGCTTCTGGTCTACAAGGTAGATCCCACCCGCCTGGATGTCGATCAGTACGGCTTCCTCTTTTTCCACCATGGGAGGCGTGTCGTCCTCGGGCGGGAGAGAGAAGTCGAGACCGCGGGTGGCGGCGAAGGTCGTAGTGACCATGAAGTAGACGATCAGCAGGAACGCGATATCCGCCATCGATGACGTGGGGATCTCTTCACTGACCTTCGGTTTCTTGATTTTCATCTATTCGTCCCCGGCGCCAGCGCTGTCCACCGTCTCCTGGTTCGACAGGAGATAAATGACCTGCGCCTTAGCCTGTTTGAGAGCGTCGATCACGCCGTCGACGTACCGATATGGCACGTCCCGGTCGGCCTTGAGCACGAACGGCTTGGATGGATCGTTTTGAACAACACCGGCAGCGAACGAGAGTACTTCGTCCGGACCCGGCACGAATACGCTGATTTCCTCGCCGTTCGAAACTCGGATCGTCCCGTTCGGGCTGACCGAGACATAGGCCGCCTGCTTCGGAATCTCGATCCGGATGTCGGTTTTCGGGAGCGTCACCTGGGTCTTATCGACCTCGAACGAGATCGTGACCATGAAGAAGATGATCAGCAAGAAGGCGATATCCGCCATCGAGGCGGTGGGAATTCCGGTGTTTTGGACTGAGCGGGATGTAAGCCTCATTGGGTAGTCCTAGGAGTTCTTGTGATCAGGTGCCCTGAGACGATGCGTCGCCGCCGATTCCGCTCCGTTTCATCTCGCTGAACGACTCGAGCAGCATGTTCGACGAGGTTTCGATGTCCCGAACGAACGTGTTGATTCGACTCATGAAGAAGTTGTAGGAGAGCTGCGCCGGAATGGCCACGAAGAGACCGGCTGCGGTGGTGATCAGAGCTTCGGAAATACCCGAGGCCACCAAGCCGGGGTCGGAGAGGCCGGCTTCCGCGAGCGCGTCGAAGGACTTGATCATGCCGACGACGGTTCCGAAGAATCCGAGCAGGGGCGCAACGTTGGCGATACTGGCCAGATAAACCAGATTGCGCTCGAGACGGCCCATTTCATAGAGAGCCGCGTTCTCGATCGTTCTCTCGATGTCTTCACGCGGCTGTTCGTACTTGAGAAGGCCGGCCTTGAGAATCGAAGCCACTGGGCCTCGATAGGTCTCGCAGACCTTGATCGCGTTCTTGACCGAGCGATTGACGATCAACTCCTTGCGAGTCTTTGCGAGGAACTCGTTGACGTTGATTTTTGCTTTCCTCAGCGCCAACCAGCGTTCGATGATGAACACGATCGAAAGTATCGAGAAGAGCAGGAGCGGCCACATCGTGAAGCCGCCGTCCTTGAAGATCTGCACAAAAGTACCGCCGAAATTTGCCACGCTAATCCTCCTCTGCGTTTGAATTAGACTCCTAGTGTCGGAGTCCAGTTCCAGGTTTCTCGTTGATCGGCACCCGTGACTTGGAAAGTCTTTCGAGATGCCGATCGGAGCGAAAAAACCACATTCCGTATAGCTAATTGAACACTATTCCCGTTATCGATATGAGCGGCGACCCTAGCACAAGGTATTGGCGATGACAAGAAAAGCCAACGGTTGGCAGGCTTCGATTACCCATGGACTCGAACGAGCTCGTCGTACCGGCTTCGATTGGCGCAGCAAATCGCCACCGCCAACGCGTCGGCGGCATCGGGCGACGGAACGGCGTCACGAATCGACAGAATCTCTCGGACCATGCGATTTACTTGGTCCTTGCTGGCTCTTCCATAACCGGATACGGCACTCTTGACTTCGGTCGGAGTGTACTCGCGGATCTCGATTCCTCTCCTGGCGAGTGTCGCAAGCAGGGCTCCGCGTGCCTGCGAGAGCACGATCAAAGAACGAGGGTTGAGCCCCTGAAACGGAGTCTCGAGGGCTGCGTACACCGGCCGCAATTGGTCGAGCAGAGCGTCGAGCGCGATGGCCAGACCGGCGAGGCGTGTTCCGAGTTGGGCTTTGGCAGGTGGAGAGAATCGACCGAAGCGCAGCATTTTCAGACACCCTCCGTCCTTGTCGATCACTCCGAAGCCGGTGTGCCGGCTGCCGGGATCCAGACCGAGGATTCGTATCGGAGTCTTCGGCAATTCAGTTTGCGGTTGCGAGGGCGGCGTCGAGGTTGACGTTGGACCAGACATTTTGAACGTCGTCCAGTTCTTCCAGGGATTCGATCAGCTTGATCACCGTCTTTGCGTGCTCGTCGGAAAGCTCGACATAGCTCTGCGGGATCATCGATATCTCGCCGGCCGCGGGCTCGAAGCCGCTTGCAGCGGCCGCTTCTCTGGTGTCCAGGTAGCTTTCCGGAGAGGTGAAGATCTCGTACCCTTCTTGGTCGGATGAAAGATCGTCGACGTTGAGCTCCAGAGCCAACTCCATGAACTGCTCTTCGGTCATCGAGCTTTTCTCGAAAGCGACGTAGCCGCGCTTGTCGAACATCCAAGACACGCAGCCGCTGTCGCCCAGGCTACCGCCGTTTCTGGAAAACGCGTGCCGGATTTCGGCGACCGTGCGGTTGCGATTGTCCGTGACGGCTTCCACCAGGATCGCCGCCCCTCCGGGTCCGTAGCCCTCATACGAGACCTCTTCGTAGGAGACCCCCTCGAGAGTTCCGGTGCCGCGCTTTATGGCCCTATCGATGTTGTCGCTGGGGACGTTGGCTCCCTTGGCCTCCTGCACGGCGACCCGCAGGCGTGCGTTGCCCTCTGGATCGCCGCCCCCCAGTCTGGCCGCGACGGTGATCTCCTTGAGCAATCTCGTCCAGAGCTGCCCCCGCCGTGCATCGGTGACGGCCTTCTTGCGCTTTATGCTAGCCCACTTGCTATGACCAGACATTCGATCCTCCCGACGTGGAGCTGTCCGCTCGACCGAACCTCGCTCACGGCAAGTGTAGCGTGCTGAAGTCGGGATGGTACGAGACCGCCACGATTGACGGAGCCGGAGGCGCCTGCTAAGAATCCAGTCGTCATGATCGTGATCCTCGTGGTATCCAGCGAAGAGCGAATCGGGCGCCACGTCCGCAGTGTTCTCGGCTCACAGGGTTGGTGGGTGACGACGGCCGCAGATCGAGAAGAGGCACTGAGGGCGTCGGCGGATCAGCAGCCGGGCCTGGTGATCGTGGACTGCGAGATCGAGGGCGCTGCCGAGCTGGTCCGCACCTTCGGCGCGAAGAACGGTGGCCCCGGCGTGCTCCTGCTGGAGCCGCCGGGCGATGGCGACGGCGCCTTTCACGCATTTGAGGCGGGTGCCGACCAGATTCTGAGCAAGCCACCTCGAGGGAGAGAATTGCTCGAGGCCGCCGAGAGAGTCATGGCGCTGCCCCATCAGTCGGCCGGGGCGAGCGTCGCCGGTGCGGGGGAGAAGCTCAGCGCCGAAGAGATTTTTGGCGAGCTGCTGATGGAGCTGGAGGCGACCAAGCCAAGGACGACCAAGCCAGGGACGACCACGGGCCGTACGGCGCTCGAATCGCCTGAGCCTTTGCCTGAGGTCTCGGCCGAGGTCTCGGCCGGGCCGGAGCGGCCGAGAGAGCTGGATCCGCCGAGCGAGAGGGAGACGCCGAGCGAGAGCCTTGCAGGATTCTCCGGCGAGTCGAGCGCAGAAGAGGCCGCGCCGAGTACGGCTGCGAATATTGAAGAGGCGAACTCATCTCTCGGACTGCCGAGAGGGGCGCAAGGCGCCGAGGCCGGCAAGACCGGCGAGCCAGGTCTCGGCTTGGGTTCGGAAGATCCGCCCGAGGACCCTTCGTTCACATTCGACCCCAAGGTCTTGGGGGATGAGGAGCAAGAGGACCGTGCTGCGGTGGCCGTGGCAGGTGCGGGAGAGGCCGGCGGAGGCGGCTCAGAAGAGCAAGATTCTCCATCGGATCGTGCGGATTCTGCGTCGCCGATTTCGTTGCCCGAGACGCCGGTCGAAGGGGATAGGGGCCGATTTGGCCAGTATCGGCTCGACGAACGCATTGCGGTGGGCGGTATGGCCGAGGTCTGGCGAGCCAGCATGCTCGGAATGGAGGGGTTCCGCAAGACCATTGCGATCAAGAAGATCTTGCCGCACCTGGCCGAGAACAGCGAGTTCGTCGCGATGTTCATCGAGGAAGCCAAGCTGGCCGCTCAGCTCAGTCACGAGAATCTGGTCGAGATCTACGATCTGGGCAAGATCGGCGAGAGTTTTTTCATTGCCATGGAATTTGTCGATGGCAAAGACCTGCGCGGATTGCTGAACCGACTGCGTCAGGCTTCGGAGCAAATGCCGATCGGTCTGGCTCTCTTGATCACCGCCGAGGTAGCCCGGGGCCTGGAATACGCTCACACGCGTGAGGATAGCGACGGCAAGGCTCTGGATTTGGTGCATCGCGATGTCTCTCCTCGTAACGTGTTGATCGGGCATGACGGTCGAGTGCGGCTTTGCGATTTCGGCGTCGCCAAGGCCGTGTCTTCGGTGATTCAAACGCAGATCGGGGCCCTAAAGGGCAAGCTGCAGTACATGTCTCCGGAGCAGGCTTCAGGTAGGTCGGTCGACAACCGGAGCGATATCTACTCGCTAGGCAGCGTGATGTACGAGATGATTTCGGGGCGTCGCTTGTACGAGGCGGACAATGAGATATCTCTGCTAGATGCCGCTCGTGCCGGAAATTTCGACGATCCGAGCAAGCACTGTCCCGCCTTGCCACAGGAGGTACGGCGGATTCTGATCAAGGCGCTGGCCAAGAAGCCGTCGGCGCGCTACCAGAGCGCGGGAGCTCTCGAGCAGGACTTGAGGGCGCTCCTGCGCACGGTTGAGCCCGCTCCAGGGGCGCAGGTCCTGGGCAGCTTCGTCAAGGAGCTGTTTGCGGAGCGAACCGCGACCGAAGAAAGGCCGGCCGGGGCGGAAGTCGCCTCCGCGTCAGCGGTCACAGCGACGCTGGACGGATCGGATGCCGCGACCCGGAGTTGGCCAAGCGGCAGGCCCTCGACGCTCAACAGGGTAGCTCGCTTTTGGTGGGGCGTCGCGGCGGGTTTGCTCGCGGCCGGATTGGGTGCGGTTCTGCTCGAGCTGGTCCTCGGCTAGCGGCTCGTCTCGCCTCCTACCACGAGCTGCTAAAGTGCAACGTTGCGGTTGCCCGGCACATCCCTTGGAGTCTCGTTCATTTGCCATGGCTTGGTTCCGAAAAACCAAAAAACCTCGCAGCGCGGCTTCAGAGCGGCCGCGAAGTTCAGTTCCGGAGGGGCTCTGGGTACGATGCGGAGGCTGTCGCGAGATCATCTATTCGAAAGAGCTCGATAGGAATCTCCAGATCTGCCCGAAGTGCGGCTACCATTTTCGTATCGGTAGCCGAGCCAGAATCCGATTGCTGCTCGACGAGGACGCTCCCGTCGAATTATTCGGAGGCCTGCTGCCGGCGGACCCACTCAAGTTCAGAGATCGCAAGACGTACAGAGATCGGGTCAAGGACTACGCCAAGACCAGCGGTGAAGAAGAGGCCGTAGTCGTGGTCGAGGGTCACCTGGAGGGTGTCCCAGCGATCGT
>JADFQD010000136.1 GCA_022561975.1 Acidobacteriota bacterium | reverse complement strand
GCATGTGGTTTTCTTTCACCAACAATTTCTACAATCTTAACGCAGATTACCATGCTGCCATAGCGAATACGAGTGTTTTTAATACGAAGGCAGAAAAACTGGAGCCTAAGGTTCTGGGTCTTGTAGAATCTTATGTCGGGCTTGATGAGAATCTGACTTTAGCTGTAAAGGAAAGAAACCTGGATGATCTTAATGCTCTTTTTGAGCGTTATCCTCAACTGAGAGCCTCAAGCAATGCCAAGCCAGTTTTAGACGAATACATTAAGCTCATTGGCGATATTGCCCGTGGTCGGCGACCCGACGTCCGTTTGCGTCAATCTGGTTCCGAGAGATTTCGTGATCGACGCGATCTCTCACTTGAGTAGCCTGGACGAATCCTTGGGCGAGGTCTACCAGCTGGCGGATCCGAACCCCTTGACCGTTGATCAACTAATCGACCTCGTCGGCAAAACCACCGGACGCAGGGTTCTTCGCGTTCCGGCTCTGCGATCGGTCGCCAAGGCCTCTCTGGACTACGTCCCCGGGCTCCAAGCGCTAATGCAGATTCCATCCGCGGCGATCGACTACTTCGCCCATCCCACCTACTACGCCACCGACAATGCCAACCGTGACCTCGACACGGCCGGCATCACCGTGCCCCGTCTCGAGGCCTACATGCCTCGGCTGGTCGAATTCGTGCGCGAGAACCCCGACATCGGCTCGCAGGCGATGATCTGAGAGCCGCCCAGCGGCTCGAGAACGGCCTTCCCACTTGACCTTTCAGCCGTGCTAGCATGTGCTAGCACGGCGCCCGCAGAACATCGCCGTTGCCTACCAAAAGGGAGAAGAATGGCCAATCTGAGCGTTCGCAGAATCGATGATGAGGTGTATGAGCGGCTGAGGAAACGAGCCGCCAAGCATGGAGCTTCCATGGAGGAAGAGGTGCGGCGGATTCTGCGGGCCGCAGTGTCGGCGCCCGAGCGTCTGGGTGACCTCGCTCTGAGCTACTTCGGAGCCGACGGCATCGAGCTCGACCTACCTCCCAGGGATCCTCATCAGCCGATCGTGATGGAAGAGTGATTCTTCTTGATACCAACGTCATTTCCACCATCATGGCGCCGTCGCCGACGAGTCAGGTCACCGAGTGGCTGAACCGACAGGAGAGTTCCCTGCTCTACCTATCGACGATCACCCTCGCCGAGATCGGCTATGGCCTATGGGTCCTTCCCGATGGGAAAAAAAGAAGAGATCTCGAGAATCGCTTCGACGCCTACCTCGAAGTGGCCTTTGAGAGCCGCATTCTGGATTTCGATCGGAAAGCGGCGAAAGAGTACGCCGAGGTGATGGGGCATCGCAGGAAAATTGGAAAGCCCTTGGGTGTGGCGGACGGCCAGATCGCCTCGATCGCCCGTGCCCACCGCTTCGCGGTCGCGACCCGCAACGTACGAGACTTCGAAGACTGTGGTCTGGAGCTCCTCAATCCTTTCGAAGTTTCGTGAGCCGAAGCGGGGCCACCCGGCACCTACATGGCCCCCCGAGCAACCAAGTTTCACCCCCCCAAAGAAGGTGCCACCGACTTGTGCCGCCCCACCGACTTGTGCCGTACCGCCCCCCTGCACCCCCCAAAGGGTTAAAGACCCAAAGGGGCCAATCATTGTCCGCCGCGAACCGGCACGGTGCCCCGTCTCGAGGCCTACATGCCTCGGCTGGTCGAGTTCGTGCGCGAGGACCCCGACATCGGCTCGAAAGCGATGATCTAGTGTCGAAATCGAGCAGCCGAGAGGCAGCGGTCCCCCATCAAGTTCGAGTCGGCGATGCCGGCAGATCCTCCCCGCTGCTACAATTCCCGTGTGAAATGGCAGCTCCTTCCGGGCGGTGAACTCATCCAGCAGGGTCTGAGCGACTTGGAGGCTGCGGCCGAGACCGTGCCCTCGCTCCTCGTATCCATCGGTGCCCCGCGTCTTCGAAGCCTTGGCGTGGAAGGCACCGAGAACTCCTTCCTCGACCCCGAGCATCGCCTCTATCTGCTACTCGCCGAACAGGACCCGGACTCGACACACTCGCGTTACAACGCGCTCATTCGGCGACTGGTCAGTTTCGAGCGATGCGTCGGCTAGCCGACGCGGCACGCGTCGAGAGCTTCCTCGAAGAACTAGGCCGGCTCGCCCCGCGGCCGACCCGGATCTATCTCACCGGCGGTGCCACCGCCGTCCTGCGAGGGTGGCGTCCCTCGACGATCGACGTAGATCTCAAACTCGAGCCGGAGTCCGACGAACTGCTACGCGAACTACCTCGTTTGAAGGAAAAGCTCGAGATCAACGTGGAGCTGGCCTCGCCGGATCAGTTCATCCCCGAGCTGCCCGGGTGGCGAGAGCGCAGCATCTTTGTTCGGCAGATCGGAAAGCTCTCGGTCTACCACCTCCAGACTCAGATAGAAGTCATCCGGCGAAAACTCCTCCACTAGTCGTGAAACGGTACTGCCTTCCAGAACGACAACGATATCGATGTCATTCGTGAAGCGCGGTTCACCGTAGAAGATCGTCGCGATCGAGCCGGTTACGAAATACGGAATGCGGAGCCGCTCGAGAACCTGACTGACTTCGAGCAGCAGATCATCCTGGTCCAAGCGAGATCCTCCGAGCGGTCTCCCGTAGTACCCGCTCTCTGTCCCACTCAGGATGCAGGCTCTGCAGGTGGCTCGACAGCATCCGCCGTGCGGATGCAAACATCCGGCTCGCGATCGCCAGACGCTCCGATCCGGTCTTCTGCCGAAGAACCTTGACCATGTCTGGATCCAGTCGGTCGGTCTGGTTCTGCCCAGTCACCGCCGTCATTCTAATGCCTTCGCAGCTCTTGACGGTGGTACCGATGATCGAAGGCGCCCATGAAAGAGACGCCAGCTAGCGGAGTCGACGCGAAGGCCTGTGCCCGGCTATGCCACTCTATCGGGGCGAAGTCGGCAGAACCTGAACCGCGTCCTCCCACCAGCTCTCACCGTCATCGAAAGACTCACCCTCGTGAGCGCACGGCGAGACGTGGTCGCACCCGTTCAGGGACTTGCCCGCATGGCGCTCGCGGTAAAGCGGGTAGATTCCGCCGCAGCCGCGACAGAACCGACCGAGCTTCGGCCCACGGAGTTCTTCGGCGACGGCGCTGGCCGGGGCACCATTGGGAGAGCGGTACATGGCCGCCTCAGCGTCCGGCGGCGAGCAGTTCGGCGCGGGAGAAGAAGAAGCCCAGCTCGATCGCCGCGTTCTCCGGCGAGTCACTGCCGTGGATCGCGTTCTTCTCGATCGAGGTCGCATACAGCGACCGGATCGTTCCCACAGCCGCTTCCTGGGGATTGGTGGCGCCCATGACCTCACGCAGGCGCTTGACCGCATTGTCGCGCTCGAGCGCTACGGGCATCACCGCTCCGCTGGTCATGAACTCGACCAGACTGTCGTAGAAAGGCCGCTCCCTGTGGACCTCGTAGAACGCCCGGGCCTGGGTCTCGCCCAGCCTCAACTTCGTGATCGCGAGAATCTCGAACCCCTCGCGCTCGAGATGCGCCAGGATGTTGCCGGCATCGCCTGCGGCAACGGCGTCGGGTTTGATGATCGCCAAGGTAGTTTCCATCTGAACTCTCCGTATCTGAGGGGACACAATACGTAATACAGAATTGAAGCGGGTTTGCGCCGATGCGCGCCAGACTTCTGTATTACGTATTGTGTCCCCCTTAGAGCAGCTTCCAGTCCCCTTCGGGTTCTTCCAGAATCATGACAGCACCGGCGGTCTCGATCGTGCCGTCCGGTCCGAACAGAATCGCCGAGCCGCTCGGCAAGCCGAGCCCCCAAGTCATCCCCGGCGCCTCCAGAAGCTCGCGAATTCTCCGGTCGTGCGCCGGATCGAAGTTGGTCTCGACCGCGGTTCTCGGCAACCAGGCCAGTCCGGTCAAGGCTTCGCGTCCGGTCAGGCTGCGGTAGCGGGCCGCGAGGGCTTGGGCCGCGGCGGCCATGGCGACCACAACGCCACCCGTCGAGACCCTTGTTTCCAGGGCCTCCAAGGCGGGCGACTCGGCGAGCGCGCCGACGAGTGTCTCGGCAACACCGCCGCCGAGGTAGACCGCAGCGGACTCGGCGATTCGCGCGAGGTTCTTGCCACGCCGGGTATCCCGGGCGCGGTAGATCGGCACGGTCAGCGCTTCGCGCTCGAGGACTTCCGAGACATAGGTCGAGAAATGGGTCGCATAGTCGGCCGAACCGCTCGCCACCGGCAGAAACGCAATCGGCCCCTCGGGGGTCTTTGCCAGCCACGCGGCATCGGCCTCTTCGGTTTCACCGAAGCTGAACTCACCGCCGCCCAGGAGCGCGAGCCAGCCTTCGCCGTCGAGCCTGTTGCTTCGTTCGAGCATGGCGAAACCAGCGGCCTGAAGGCTAGCGAGCGAGAGCCTTCTGCATGGCCCGGCCGATCTCGGCCGGTGACTCGA
The DNA here is from genome assembly GCA_022561975.1 of Acidobacteriota bacterium. GTDB lineage: Bacteria > Acidobacteriota > Thermoanaerobaculia > Multivoradales > JAHEKO01 > CALZIK01. Next base: position 5,043 of record JADFQD010000136.1, on the reverse strand, counting down.
CCACGGTAATGCCCGCGTCCCGCAGCGCAGCCATCTTCTCGGCGGCCGTGCCCTTGCCGCCCGAAACGATGGCGCCCGCGTGGCCCATCCGACGCCCGGGAGGCGCGGTCTGGCCGGCGATGAACCCGACAACCGGGCGGTCGAAGTTCTCGGCCACCCAGGCGCCCGCTTCCTCCTCGGCCGAGCCGCCGATCTCCCCGATGAGAACCACGCCTTCGGTCTCCGGATCGTCCTTGAACGCGCGCAGGGCATCGATGAAGCTGGTTCCGTTGAGTGGGTCGCCGCCGATGCCGACGCAGGTGGACTGACCGAGCTTCAAGTTGGTCAGCTGCCAGACCGCTTCGTAAGTGAGCGTTCCCGACCGGCTGATGACTCCGACCTTGCCCTCGAGGTGAATGTGTCCGGGCATGATGCCGATCTTGGCGAGGCCCGGCGAGATCACGCCGGGGCAGTTCGGCCCGATCAGGCAGGTCGGATGATCGCGTAGAAAATCCTTGACCGCGAGCATGTCGCGCACCGGAACCCCTTCGGTGATGCAGACCACCAACTCGATGCCCGCCCCGGCTGCTTCCATGATCGCGTCGGCGGCGAACGGCGGCGGCACGAAGATCACCGAGGCATTGGCGCCGGCCTGCTCTCGAGCCTCTTCGACCGAGTCGAACACCGGGATGCCCTCGACCGACTGGCCCCCCTTGCCGGGCGTGACCCCCGCAACCACCTGGGTGCCGTACTCGCGGCAACCGAGCGCGTGAAACTTGCCTTCGGTGCCGGTGATTCCCTGCACCAACAGACGCGTGTCCTGGTTGACCCAAATCGCCATCAGGCACCTCCGCCGGGGTCGGAAGACGCCGCGCCCTCCACCGCCTTCTCGGCGGCGTCGGCCATGTTCTGCGCCACGACGAAATCAAAGTCGGCCTCCTGGAGCACCCTCCGGCCCTCTTCGACGTTGGTGCCTTCCAGCCGGACGACGACCGGAACCCGGACGTCGCCCAGCTCTTCGATCGCGGCGACGACGCCACGGGCGATGCGGTCGGTTCGAGCTATACCACCGAAGATGTTGATCAGAACCGCCTTGACGCTCGGGTCCGAGATCAGGATCTGAAACGCACTCTTGACCGCTTCCTGGCTGGCCGAACCCCCGACGTCGAGAAAATTCGCCGGCGCCGAACCGTAGAGCTGGATGATGTCCATGGTCGCCATCGCCAAACCGGCCCCGTTGACCATGCAGCCGATCTCGCCGTCGAGCTTGATGTAGTTCAGGTCGTGCTTCGAAGCTTCGACCTCGAGCGGATCTTCCTCGTCGCGGTCGCGCAGCTCTTGGAAGTCCGGATGGCGAAACAGCGCGTTGTCGTCGAACGACATCTTCGCGTCGAGCGCCATGACATCGCCGCCACCGGTGATCAGCAGTGGGTTGATCTCGATCAGCGACGCGTCAATTGCGAGATACGCCTTGACCAGCGCGGTCACCAGCTTGGCGGCCTGCTTGGCGGTAGCACCGCTAAGGCCAAGGCGCCGGGCCACCCGGCGTGCCTGGAACGGCTGGATGCCGAGATGCGGGTCGATCGATTGACGCACGATCGCCTCCGGCGTCTTCTCGGCAACCTCCTCGATGTCCATGCCGCCCGCCGCCGACGCCATCACCAGTGGCGCGCCGCTACCCCGGTCGAGCAGCACACTCAGGTACAACTCCTTCGAGATATCGACCGCCTCTTCGACCAACAGCCGCCGGACCTTCTGCCCCAAGGGACCGGTTTGCTTGGTAACCAGCTGCATCCCGAGAATCTCGCCGGCCAGTTTCTCGGCCTCCGTCGGAGACCCAGCGAGCTTGACACCGCCGCCCTTGCCGCGTCCGCCGGCGTGAATCTGAGCCTTGACCACGCACTTCCCGCCAAACTCCTCGCAGAGCTTGCCGGCCTCGGCCGGATCCTGGGTCATCTTGCCGCGGGGTGTCGCCACGCCGTATTGGCGCAGGATCTCCTTGGCCTGATATTCGTGAATCTTCAAGGTCTTCTCCCGGTGAATCTGTCGGGGGGTGAGGGTCGCGAGCGCCTCTCGGGGAGCGGCAGTCTATCATTCGGGGACACGATCAACGCAGTGGAGCGGGGACACCATTCATTGATGTCCCCGCTCCACTGTTTTGCACGAGGGGCTGAAACAACGCTCGAAGACCCGCCGGCAAGGCGACCGTTCGTTCGACCGACCTCCGCGTCTACCGATCGACGGTCGAGGCAGAGCTGGACCGCTACAGCACCCACGGTGGTCAAGGAATCCGCAACACGAGAACCGTCAGGTCGTCGTCGCGCGGACCGGGACCGGTGAACTCGTCGAGGTCTGCCAGTACTCCGCGGCGAAGTTCCTGGACCGACCCGCCGGCATGCCGCTCCAGACTGCGCTCGAGTCTGTCGAATCCGAACACCTCATCATCCACCGGCCCTCGAGCTTCGACCACCCCATCGCTGAACATGAACAGGTAGTCGCCGAGCTCGAGTTTCGCCGAACGCACACGAATGTCGAGTTCAGCTCGCACACCCAGCGGGTACGACACCGATTCGAGCGCGTACACTTGGTTGCGGTTGGTGATCCGGTACGGGAAGAGATGGCCGGCGCTGGCGAAGAACATTTCGCGCTTCACCGGATCGACCAGGGCGTAGCAGAGCGTGGTCAGCAGACGCTTACGGGCGCTCTGGAAGACCATCCGGTTCAAGGTCTTGAACACCGCTTCGACTTCGGGATCGAAGGTCACCTGCACCGCTAGCGCGGATTTGGCCATCGACATCACCAGGCCGCTCGAAACCCCGTGCCCGGCGACGTCTCCCACCGCGACGGCGAGGCGACCGTCTTCCAAAGCCACGACATCAAAGAAGTCGCCTCCCACTTCCGTGGCCGGAAGGTAGCTATGGGCTAGCTCCACTCCGTTTAGCTGCGGCGGGAGTTCCGGAAGGATAGATGCTTGGATCCTGCGGGCGGTTTCGAGTTCCACCTTCTGGCGCTCTCGATCGGCGATTCGGCGCACATGCGGCGGCACGTCCTCATAGCGGTAGAGAAACTCCCGGCCGCTCCATAGATACCGCGCGCTCACAATGAAGGGTGACCACACGGCCAAGAACGCCAGGCTTGCCTGAAACTGCATCGCCGGATCGGAAACGGTCAGAAACGGCCCCGCCCCGAGAGCGACCATGACCGTCATCTGGGCCAAGATGCTTGTCAGAATGCCGTAGCGCACGAACAGCAGGACAAAGACCAAAGACGGCAGAATCCAGAACACCGGATTCCAGCTGGTCGGAAACACGATCTGCATGGGGAAAAAAAGAAAGGCTCCGATCACCGTCGCTACGATCACAGCACCCCAAGTTCCGATCCGGCGCTCGAGATAGCTGACCAGAAACAGCCGGCCAAACAGTCCTCCGTAGAGCCCGGTCACGACCACAAAGGCCAGCAAGGGCACGCTGAACCAGGACGCGCTCTCCCACCAGGGGCCGAACAGGAACGCGGTCGACGCCCACGCGCCATAGCCTCGCACCAGAGTTGCCAGACCTAGGAGTGCGGCAGATACCAGAAGGCCCGCCACCAAGCCTCGGAGGGAAGAGCGGGCGAAGGTGGCGTTGAGCCAGCGACCCTTGAACAGAGCGTCGAAGGCGGCGAGACGGTGTGGGTGTTTGGTGCGGCAAAGTGACTCCCCGACCGACCAGCTCAGGAAACCAGCGCATCCCATCGGAAAGAAATAAAGAAGCATGAGCTGGAAGACCATGAGCAGGGTGATCTGTGGGCGTGTCAAAGCGGGGGTGGTAAAGCCCGCCGATATGATGCGGCTGCAGAAAAACAGAATCACCGCACCGCAGAAAATCGCAGCCGCCAAAATTTGCAGCCCTCTTCGTACACCGATCTCACCGGCATGGTAGCGGCGGACAAAGGGGATCGCGATCAACGGAACCAGAAGCACCGCCATGAAGATCCAGGCCTGCTGCAGAAGAGTCAGTGTCTGGAGCGTACGCCGAAACGCCTCTCGGCCCGGATCATCGAAGTAGCGTGCGAAGCCGGTGATCTCGTCACCCGCGAAATGGACCTCGAGTCCGCTGTCGAAGTCCTCCCCCAGAACCGAGTCGCGAGCGCGATATCGAAGCACCCGATCCGTACGCGCTTGAAGCTGGCGCTGGCGCACTTCCGCCGGCCCAAAGTCAGCGAGCGCGAAACCTTGCTTGGTCAAGAAGGCGTGTGAGCGGCGGCCGGCTTCGCCATCGTCGATATCAGGGCGGGCTTCGTCGGGCCCTACTCTACGGCGCAGTTCCGAGACCTCGGCGTCGCCTCGGATCCGAACGCGGTACTCCCACTCATTGGACGGCACGTCTCTCTTGTAGACCACGATCTCCCACACCAGAAGCTCGCGTCCCGGCGCGCTTTCACGAACCCGTGCCCAACCGGCATCGGCTGCCTGAAGCATCCGCTCGAGAACCGGTGTCCCATCGAGGTGGGCAAGAACGTAGGGCCTCGCGGGCAATTCACCCAGGTCTCGAATTCTCTCCAAGGCGATGTCCACCGCCTCTTCCTTGGAGACGGTCCAGTCGGTGGGGAAAAGCGGGTAGGCGCGCGGAAAGCTCCAAACCAGGGCGAGCGCAGCGACCAAACCGGCTGCTACCCAGAGTAAGTCGCCGCGGCGACGATCAGAGGTCATGGTCATGTCCAGATTGGTAGCACCAAAGGGTTTTCTCAGGTGTCGATACGCCGCCGCCTACGCAAGGTTGCAGCCCGACGCAGGAAGCGAGTGTTCTAAAACGCCGAAACAATCGTCTCGGCAAATTCCGAAGTCTTGACCTTGGTCGCGCCCTTCATCTGCCGCGCCAAATCGTAGGTGACTCGCTTCTCACGGATGGCCGCGGCGATGCCGGCCTCGATCAGGTCGGCGGCCTCACCCCAGCCCAGCCACCTGAGCATCATGACCCCCGAGAGGATCAGCGATCCCGGATTGACTTTGTCTTGGCCCGCATACTTCGGCGCGGTGCCGTGAGTGGCCTCGAAGAGCGCCAGTCCATCGCCCTCGTTGCTGCC
>JADFQD010000135.1 GCA_022561975.1 Acidobacteriota bacterium | reverse complement strand
CTCCTTCTGTTGTGGCAGTGGATACTTCGGTAAACCTAAGCATGCCACCACCGGGGAGGAGCTCTTCATTGAGCCTCCCCCGCCTAGAGGAGTCTCAGCCACCTATTCTGGCTTGCCCAGAGGTCGGGAAACAAGGGTTGAAAGAGAGTTGTCTTCAAGTACGCGGTGCCCTCTGCACTTCTCGATGTGGGCCAAGCGCTAACCGGACCACGTACAGGACTCTGGCGCTCCGCGTCGGCAACTATCGACTCGTCTGCAGAATCGAAGACCAGAAGATCATCGTCCTGATTGTCGCGATTGCGCATCGCAAAGATACCTATCGGTAGGATCCGGGACACCCGCCCAGGACCTAAGAAAGTCGGCCGCAAACCGGAACTCAAATGAGTATCCTGCCACCGCTTTTCCCGAGGCCCTACAACCGGATCTCGCGCACGGTCACGAAAGCGATGAGGTCCTGCTCGGACCCCAGGCTGGTATCTCTCATACCGGCGATCACCATGGTCCCCCCGAGTCGCACTCGAAACCGCGAGCTCGCCTCGATCGTCGAGATCGGCACGTTGATATCGCCCTTGGCGAGCTCGTGTCGCGGGAACCGTTTCTGGATCGTTAACTCCACTTCGACGACATCGTCCCCCACCATGAGCGGCCGGATCTCGATACGAAGCGTCGCATTCACGTATTGAGTCGAGATCGTTCCGCCCTGGGCCGTCTGGACGGGTATCTGTAAGCCGCTCTGGGCGAAGACGCGCTCGCCGTCGACAGTCATAATCTTGGGTGCCGACAGAATCTTGAGCCGGCCGTCGCGCTCTCCCGTCATCAGGCGTTGTTCGAGGCTTTGGGAGTCGTCGCCGATCGAGATCAGGCTGAGCGGATTACCTCGCGCGGCGTCGCCGATCGCGTCCCAATTGACGAGTGCCTCGCTGGTTTCGACGATGACGATGTCGATGAGAAGCTGCAGGTCTGAAGCCCGTGTCTGCGATCTTTCCGCGTTGACACTGGCTTCGGCCTCGGCCTCTACGGGCGTCGCGTCCGTGCGAGAGCACGCCGATACCGCCACGGTCAGGACCAGTGCCAAAGCGAGCGCCAGCGCACACCTCAGACCGCCGAGAGAAACCCGGCGGCGCCCCTCGGCGAGCAGAGCCTCGAGGCGCTCTTCGAAGGGGCCGCCGGTCATGGCAGGACTCCACGACGGCGACCCACTATACCGTCGCGCCAGCAGCACGAGTTGTTCGGCGTAGTCGGGCGCTGAAGCGCCGCTGCGAAGCACCTCGTCGTCGGCAGCTCGCTCGGAAACGGCGCGCGATCGCCGCGACATCCACCAGACCAGGGGATGGAACCAATAGAGCGCCGAGGCAATCGAACAGAGATGCTGAGCCAGGATGTCGAATCGCCGCACGTGCGACAGCTCGTGAAGAAGAACCATCTCCAGCCGCTCCGACGACCACTGCTCGGCGTCCGCCGGCAGCACGACCCGCGGCCTCAAAACACCGACCGTGAAAGGCATCTGCGATTGACCACCCCGCAGCAAGCCGACACGGCGCCGTACGTCGAGCCGATGGCAGACCTCCTCCATGGTCCTGCACAGCCTCGGCGATCGTTCGAGCACCGCTTCGCGCAGAACGTTCCGGCTTCGCCACCGCGAGACCAACCACCGAAGCACCACGGCCAGAACTCCCGCGAGCCAACCGAATCCGGCGAGTGCGGAAAGCGAGGTGAAGCTCCGGAACCCGGGAGGCGAAGGGCCACCGATCGGCGGCTGAGCGGCAGCACCGCTCGTCTCGATGTTCGACCAGCGCACGAGCGCCTCGGGAGTGCCAGGAATCTCGACAAGGCTCCAGCTCGGGGTCAGCGCGGCGAGAACCGGCAGGGCGACCAGGCCCAGGAGGCCGGCCACCACCACCAGATGCTGCACCGCAGCCGAGCGCCGCCGGAAGAGCAGGGCAAGCGCGCTCGCCATCGCGGGCAGCAGGAGGATCTTCAACACGAACTCGAAGCTGATGGATGAATCCCAGGTCATTTCATTTCTCCCTTTCTTGCCTCCACGATCCGTCTCTCGAGGCGGGCCAGGCGTTCAGAGTCCAACTCGTCTTTTGAAATATCCAGAAGCGCAACGATCGCCTGTTCCGGCGAGCCGCCGAAAAAGGTCGTCACCAGCCGCTCGAGCGCCGATTCCCGCGCCTTCTTGACCGGCACCGTCGGCAAGAAAACATAACGCTGCCCTTGCTCCTCGTGACGCAAGTGCCCTTTGCCCTCGAGGATCCTCAGGGTTGCCCGTACGGCCGAATAGCTCGGCGGCAACTCCATCTCCTCGAGCACCTCAAGCACCCCCACCCGGCCGCACCGGAACACGATGTCCATGATCTCGCGCTCGCGACGGCTGAGCCCCTGTTCGGCGGGCCTACTCATATTGCCCCCAAGGCTGAAATTTTAGCATGCTGGAAAATTAGCACCAGCGGCCCACAATTGTCAAGACCGGTCGCTCAAACACCGTCCGACGCTGCGCTGCACCAGAAAAAGTGGCTGGCGCCTCTCAATCGGTTGAAGACGAAGTCACAGAGGTTTTCGACTATCTCGAAGACTTCCGTGACGGCCTCGGCGACCGCTTTCTTGCGGACCTCGAGAAGCTGTACGGGCGTCTAACCGCTCTTCCCGAGTCCCGGCGGAGCGGAAATTTCCTTTTCAGCGGTGCGGGGTCTTGGGCCGTGGCGTGGCCACGAAACGGCACAGGGCGTATTCTCCTGCTGTTTCAGGATCCGGGGCCGCCGCCTGAACTCGTATAGACGCATCTGGGGAAGGCCCTCGCAGGTTTCTGTCTCCCAGCTCAGCCGTTTCAGCACGATCGGAGAGCGAATCATGTACCGGCCGAGTTGTACGGCGCCCTGGCGGTCCTCCACATCTGGCCGCTCCATGCGCTGAGAAGCCGCTGTGGTGCCAGGACAGGAGGTTGTCGACGACAAGCCTCGCTGAGAATCGAAGACTTCCAGTCAGGTTCATTCGCTGAAGGCGGGCTTGGCGATCGGTCGAGTGCCTCCCAGGGTGCACTCTTGGCGCAGTTGATCTTCGGGAATGGCCGTCTCCCGAGCGGGATGCTGTCGAACGACGGCCGAGTCCCGAGGGCGTTCGCCTGGGAGGAGCGGCTCAGCGCGCCGACAGAGAACGAACGCTCTTGCCGAGAATTTCCATGGCCTCCTCGATCTGACGGTCCGAAAGATAGGGCGCAGGCCCCAGCCGCAGGGTAGTCCCTCGGCTGTCGGTGAAGACCCCCGCGTCTTTGAGAGCTTTCTGGAGCTTGCCCGCCAGCGGGGAGGTCAGCGCCAGGAAGCCGCCGGTTTCGGCCAGCGCCAGGTCTCGATTGCGGCGAATGACTTCCGGGTCGAGATCGAGCGCGTCGAAGCTCCGCATCAGCAAGCCGATCTGATGCTGACTGATCGCGCGTAGTAGCGTGGGCTCGAGTTCCTGCTCATGGAAGAAATCGAACACCTCGGCGGCACGGTAGTGGCTGGTCGGGTCGTAGGTCGCTCCGGCGAAACGATCGTGACCGGCGCTGTAGCGAAGTGCCCCGGGCTCTTTTGCTTCGCTCAGCTCGCCGAACTCCGCGTACCAACCGGTGACGACCGGCCGTAGCGCGCAGTCCTTGGGAAACCGCAGGAACGCATTGCCTTCGCCGAGCTGGCAGTATTTGTAGCCCGCCGATGTGACGAAGGCGTCTTCTAGTCCTCGTTCCCGCAGAGAGAACGGTACGACGTTCAACTGGTGATAGACGTCGAGGACCAGCGCCGCACCGTGCCGGCGGCAGGCTTCTGCTGCCGGCGTCAGGTCTCCGGCGATCGCGGCGGTGTCGAAGAAAACGGTCGAGGTGTAGACGGCCGCGGTGCGGTCGCAGACCTCTCGGGCCAACCGCTCAGCCACCGAGGCCGCCGGCAGCGACGGCACGCGCACGGCCTCGATGCCCGCTTCCTCCCACCGCGCCAGCTGGCGGCCCATGGAGTAGAACTCGCTGGTCGTGGTCACGATTTTGGGCCGCTCGGCCAACGGCAGCGCCGAGAAGAGTTTGATCACAAGATCGTGGGTCGAAGCCGCGAGCGAATACAGACCATCGGGATCACCGAGCAGGCGGCGGTAGCCCTCACGAACCCGGTCGGCCTTGGCGAAGGCTCGCTCCCACTTGCCGTCGACGCAGAGCGCGGCGTCCTTCCAGGCCAACTGCTGCCCGCGGAAGCCGCGGTCCGGCCAGGCCTGATGGGAGTGGCCGCTCAGCAGCAGCCGTTCGCCGACGCGAAAGCGGGTGTAGTGCGCGGCCAGCGGGTTGGGATCGGCGCGAAAGTCTTCGGGGTCCCTAGCCATTGCTAACCGGCTAGAGGCGGTTCCGAATGGCCCAGAGGTCGGGAAACAAGGGTTGAAAGAGAGTTGCTTTTAGGTACGCGACGCCCTCTGAGCCGCCGGTGCCCGGTTTGGACCCGATCGTGCGCTCGACCATCTTGAGGTGGCGGTAGCGCCACTCTTGGAGGCCCTCGTCGAGATCGACCAGCCGCTCGCACACCGTCGAGCAAAGGTGGTCGTTCTTGTAGATGTCGATCAGCACCTCTTGAAGCGTCTCCGACTCAGGGATTGGTTCGCTGAAGTCGCGCGCGAGCAGTTCCTTCGGGACCGCGTATCCGCGGCCGGCGAGAAATCGCAGGAACGAATCGTAGATCGTCGGCCGGTCGAGAAGTTCGCGCAGCCTTTTGCCGCCCGGGGTATTTGCGGGATGGTGTTTCACCATGGCCCGCTTCTTCAAGCCCAGCCGAAACTCGAACTCCCGAAACTGCGCTGACTGAAAACCGCTGGCCGACTCGAGCCGGGCTCGAAAGGAGCTGAACGAAACCGGCGTCATGGTCTCGAGCACGTCGACCTGAGACACCATGATCTTGAGGATGGTCAGAATGCGCTTGAAAGTGGCGAGGGCAACTTCGGCCTGATCGGCTTCGAGCGAATCCCGGGCGTGATCGACCTCGTGATTGATCTGTTTGAACCAAAGCTCATAGATCTGATGAATCACGATGAACAGGGTCTCGTCGTGCTCCGGTCCTTCGGAAAGAGGCTTCTGGAGATCGAGCAGCTCGTCGAGCTTGAGATAACTGCTGTAGGTGAGCGGTTTGCCGCTCTCGCCGAGACTCATCGCCGCCCCGCCCCTAGAAAGGCTTGAAAACGGCCACGAAGGCCGCCAGAGCGCCGAGCACTGGGATCAGGAAGAAGAAGCGATAGCCGAGGTGGGGTTTGCGAAGCGGCAGCAGAGCCAAGCTTCCGATCAGGAACCACAGAGCAAACTTGACCCAGACCCAGACCTCGAATCCGGTGCCGATTTTCGCCACCAGCCCGAAACCGCTGACCAGAATCAGAACCAAGGTCAGCCCGTGGATGGCCCCGACCCATTTTCTGGCGACGTTGTTCTCTCTGGTGCCGCCGTTGGCGGCATAGAGCGCCACGCCACCCGCGGTGGTGAACAGGAACAGGATGGCAACGAGGTGAATCAGCTTGTAGACGGTATAGGGCATTACCCAACTCCTTTCGACGTTATGCCTCGATGGGGGAGTATTTCACGGTGGCTGCCTCGCCGAGTGGCTGCCGGGCTGCTATCGGCTCAGAGCTACGGTTCGGCTGTCGAACCGGCCGTCGAGCCGGCCGTCGAGCTATATAGGCAACGGCGCACGAAGGGGCCGAGGGTGAGTCCCTGGGCGATGATCGAGAAGATGACGACCGAATAGGTCACGGCGAGGATGACCTCGCGATAGGGAACCGCCTCTCCGTGGAGCGTTTTGGGAATCGACAACGCCAATGCAACCGAGATTCCGCCGCGCAGCCCGCCCCAGGTGAGGATCTTGACCGCGTGGGGCGTGAAGCTCCGGAACCGCCTCCGCACGGCGATAGGGATTCCGACCGAGACGAAACGCACCACCAGAAGCGCCGGGATCATCAGCAGGCCGGCCACGAGAAACTCTCGGTTGAAACGCAGCACCAGGATCTCGAGACCGATCAACAGGAAAAGAACGGCGTTCAGGATCTCATCGATCAGCTCCCAAAACGTGTCGAGGTTGTTGCGGGTCAAATCCGACATCGCCATCTCGCGGCCGTGGTTGCCGATGATGAGAGCGGCGACGACCATGGCAATGGGACCCGACAGGTGAAGCCGGTTGGCGAGCGCGTAGCCGCCGGCAACCAGGGCAAGCGAGATCAAGACTTCGAGGTGGTAGTTGTCTATGGTGTAGAGCAGGTAGAAGGCCAGGAGCCCGAGAAGGAGCCCGATGAGCGCGCCGCCCACTGCCTCGAACCCGAACAGCTTGGCGATGTCGGCGGCCGAGACCTCTGCCCGCTCGTTGGTTTTCTCCGGCGCGGATTCGTGATCGGTCCCGGGTTCGTCTCCGACCTGCCCGGCCCGGTTGACCTCGTCGGTCGCTGTGGCCACGGCTGCCGCGATTGGCGTGATGGGCTCGACCAGAGCGCCGGCAGGTCCGGGTTGCGCCGCATGCCCGAAGCCGATCACGCCTGCGATCGCCAGAAAGATCACCACGCCGACGCCATCATTGAACAGAGACTCACCGGTGATCTTGGTCTCGAGCGACTTGGGCACGCCGAGGGTCTTGAGAATGCCCATCACCGCGATCGGGTCGGTCGGCGAAACGATCGCGCCCAGCAGCAGGCAATAGATGAACGGTACGCCGAAGTCGAGCACCCGGTTGAGAATCAACCAGGCCAGGCCGCCCGCGAGCGCGGTCGAGAGCACGGTGCCGACCGTCGCCAGGAGCGCGATCACCCACTTCTGCTCGCGTAGGTCGTTGAGATTGACATGGAGCGCCCCGGCGAACAGCAAGAAACCGAGCATGCCGTGCATCAAGGTCTGGCTGAAGTCGATCGAGTTCAGCAGGTCCTGTGCCGCCTCGAAGACGGTCGGCGAGAACCGGCCGGTCCAAATCAGAATCAGTGAACTGACCAGAGCCATGACCATGAGGCCAATGGTCGTCGGCAGTTTCAGGAATCGGAAGTTCAGGTAGCTGAAGACCGCGGCCAGGGTGATCAGGGCGGCGAAGATCTCGAAGATGGTCATGGTCCGGAGATTGTAGCGGTCGAGCGATGTCTCGGCCGTCTTCGACTCAATCGGTGTCCGTCATGTGTCCTTCGCCACTCGCTCTTCCTCCGCCCGCTCCAGATTCAGCTCCAGCAGTTTCTCCAGGATCTCTTCGTCGGTCAGCTCCGGCGGCCAGCCGTAGGCCGCGAACACCGCCTCGTCGAGTTTCTTGTGGGCGAGGTCGAGCCAGGTGGGACGTTGGTTGTAGAGGTTGGTGAGGGTGCGCTTCCTGAGCTGGGCGACGCAGTCGTCGTCCCTGGCGACGAGACGTGGGTAACGGACCGTGCCGATGCCGTGGTCATCGGTTTCGTGGACGAAGCGCTTCCACGGCCCATCGACCGAGCCGGGGAACTCGAGGACCTCTTCGCGGGTCCACTCGGGCGGGTTGAGCCAGCGCTCGCGCAGGTCGTTGAGCTCTTTGGCGGCTGCGGCGATGGGTTCCTTCTGCTCTTCGGTGGGTCGGGGGAAGGCGAAGGTCTCGAAGCAGGTCGTGGGGGTGTAGCGGGGCCGCGTCTCGAGGCGAGTGCCGAGACGGAGCGCCCAGACCTCGTGGAGGCGGGAGTGGAGCACGCCGAAGAAGTAGTCGTCGGAGCGGGCGAAGGCGAAGAGCGCGTGATCTGGGAGTGTTGGCTCAGAGATCCAAGTGAACAGCCTGTACTTCCCAACTGCTATCGTCACAGCAAATCGGTCTACTAACTTCTTGAGAGCACAGCGCATATCGGGCCGTGGTCGCTCATGAAGCCACCAAGCAGCAACCGTGGTCCTTGACGTTTTTCTGGCTGCTTCAACCCTCTCTTTCGCGAGAGCGAAGGGCGCAGAATAGCCAGCTGCTTCCTCGATCGAAGCTCCCAAACCAAAGTCCAAGATCCAGTTTCCTCTGGGCCTTCGGGTGATATCCAGCGCGTTTTGCCACGGTGTCAGGACATCCGAACTCGGCCTGCCATTCGGGTTCGGTTCGAGGAGCAAAGAGAGTGCAGTTCCTTCTGGAATGTCGAAGCTCCCTCCCTTTGTGTCGCCCATGAAGGCGATGCCCCTGGCCGCTTTGAGTCGGCGGGCTCGTCCGATATCCGCTGTCGCCGTGAGATTCGAGTTGATCTGCTCGACGGCGGCACCATCCAGGAGTCTCGACGTCTCGGTTCCAGAGTCGAAACCCACCATCGAGACATGAACGTTGGCGCCATCGAGTACCCAGGGCCGGTCGCTCTCCGCGAAGAAGATTCCTCCGGCGTCCTTGACATGCTCAAGGACCTTCCGGTTCGCTCCGCCCCGGATGCCCTGGGTTGCCAGGAGCCCAGCCCGCAGCAGTTGTCCCTCTCCGATCTGCTTGCGTGCCTTTTCGAACCAGTAGCAGCAAAGATCGGCCTCACGAGGTACTCGCCCGTCCCAGAGGCGAAACATCTGGTCGACATACTCATCTCCCAGTTCTCTCCTGAGAAGCTTCCCCCCCAAGAACGGCGGGTTTCCCACCACGAAATCCACCTTCGGCCACTCGGGCTCTTTCGGGTTCTCCGGGTCAGACAAATCGAGGATCGCGTCCTTGCACTCGAAGGTGTCCATGGGCCGCAAGACCGGATCGTCGGGGTGGCCGAAGCCGTTGTTGCGGGTCCACTGGAGGTAGCCGATCCAGACGGTCATCTGGGCTAGTTCAAAGGCGTAGGGATTTTTCTCGATGCCGTAGAGCTGCCAGGGGCCGACCAGGGGGATGAAACCGGGGAAGCCGTGCTCCATACCGAAGACGATCACTTCTTTCTCGAGGTCTTTGAGCTTCTGGAGGGTGACGTAGAGGAAGTTGCCGGAGCCGCAGGCGGGGTCGAGGACTTTGACCCGGGCGAGGCGCTGGTGGAAGCGGCGCAGGAAGGTTCCCGCTTCTTTCTGGGCTTTCCTGAGCCGCGGCCCGGTGGGTTCCTTCTCGCCTCCCTTGGGCTTCTTCTTGCCGGTCGCGAGGAGGTTCTCGACCAGGGCCCGGGTTTCCTCCCACTCGCGCCGGAGCGGTTGCATCACCACCGGCTCGACCAGGGTCTCGATGTCCTCGCGCGAGGTGTAGTGGGCGCCGAGCTGCGAGCGTTTGGCCGGGTCCATGCCGCGCTCGAAGAGAGTGCCGAAGACCGAAGGATCGACCGCCGACCAGTCGAGCCGGGCGGCGGCGTAGAGGCGCTTGATCTCGTCTTCGGTCAGTTCCAGGATCGGGCCGGGCTCGAACAGGTTGCCGTTGAAGCGCCGGATGTCCTGGAGCATGAAATCGCCGCCCACGGCCATGGCGTCGAAGAGATCGGCGACGTACTTGGCGAACTTCTCGGGATCACGCCGGGTCTTCTCGAGCATCCGGGTCACCAGCAGCTCGGGCAGGAGGCCCACGTCCTCGGCGAAGAGGCAGAATATCAGTTTGGTCAGAAAGTGGGCAGCCGTGTCCGAGGAAACACCTCGGTCGCGGAGCATGTCAGCCAACCTTGCGAACTCTGCCGCCGCCTCTTCCGTAAGTCCTGTCGTAGTCTGACCAGGGCGTAGGGCTTCCGGATTGAAGAAGACCGCACGGAGAATGTCCAGCGTCTCCGGCTTGTCAATGTCGGCAGTGCTGAACCTATGAACCTGTGTGACAGTGTTGGTGAAGTTCGTGTGAACCTCGAAACGGTCCATGTCACAGACGATCAGCAGCGGTGGGCT
>JADFQD010000134.1 GCA_022561975.1 Acidobacteriota bacterium | reverse complement strand
GGCCGGGACGACCCTGCCGGGGTTGAGTTCGGTGGTCGACGTGACCCTAGACTCCACCGGTCTGGCGGCGGGAACCTACGAGGCCAAGCTCTGCGTGAACAGCAACGACACCGTAACGCCGCAGATCCAAGTGCCGGTGACGCTGACGGTGGGCACCGTGGGCCCGTGCGGCTTTCCCGACACCCTGGTGCTCACCAGCCAGACCCTGAGCGGCACGCAGGTGCATCAGGCCTGCACCTCCATTGAGGCGGAAGATATTCTCATTCAGACGGGAGCCGACATCACCTTCCGCGCCGGGTCTTCGGTTAAGTTCTTGACGCCGCTGGAGGTAGAAACCGGTGCCGACGTCACCGTGGAGATCGATCCCGCCCTGCTGCCTTAGGGGGAAAGCAAACAGCGGCCGCTTGGCCGCTTGTAGCGCCCCCACCTGTGGGGGGCGCCGAACTTCCTGACCCCGGGAAGTGACATCGGCTCCTCCTTGTGGTTGAAGGGGGAAGCGAACAGGGTTGTTTGCGTCGTGGATAGCCGGAGAGGAGATCAGGCGATCGGGTCGGGGATCTGGATGCCTGGAAACGCGATGAAGTTGCGGTCGTGGGACCAGAGTTCCACCACGCCGTTGTCGAAGGCGGTGAGTGCGATCTGCAGATCGAAGATTCTGGTGCCCTTGACGTCTAGCTCGACGGCCAGCGCCTGCAGTCGAGCGGCGAAACCGACTCCGGGTTGCCAGATCTGCGCGCCACCCTCGTGAGTCAGGGCGACGATGAACGCGCCCGCCTCCGCCGGCGTGGACGGACGCCCGGGCTGCCGACGGGTGGGTGACGACGCTCCAGAACTCGGTAAGCGACGCCGGCGCAAATCCTCAACCACGACGGTTTCCGGCCACTTGCTCGATGGCTCGCCGCGTGGCCTGGTGTTGCGGTACGGCCGCCCGATGGGCGTACACCAGAAGGTTGGTGTCGATCCCTATCAAGCGCGATCACGCGCGTCCCGGCGACTGCGCAACCAGTCGTGCATGGCAGCGCTTTCCTCGAGGTCGAGGCCCGGGGGCAGGCCGCCGTCGACGACCACCCAGGGGATCTCGGTTCGGGCCGGGGCGTCTCTTTGTGACGGCTCGTCCCGGCTCAGCTCTCGGCGCAGTCCCCGGGTAGAAGTCGAAACGTTCGCGGCTGCCCGGTGATCCCAGCACCCGGCCGCCTGTTTTTTCGACCGTGGGATGGCGCCGTGAACCGCCGAATCTGGCTTCAATTCTGCCGCCCCGAGGCGGTTGGTCGTAGCTAACTAACTTAACTAATCAACCGCCCGAGCCGTCGCCGCCGTCTGCGCTGTCTGCGCTGTCTCCAATCCCGAGCAACTCGACCTCGAACACGAGCGCCGCACCCCCCGGGATCGTCGGCGGTCGACCCTGGTCGCCGTAGGCGATGTCCGAAGGGCAGACCAAGCGGCTCTTGCCGCCGACTTGCATCGTTTGGACGCCTTCGGTCCAGCAGGGTATGACCTGGTTGAGGGAGAAGGTCACGGGCTCTCCGCGGTCGACCGAGCTGTCGAAGACCGTGCCGTCGCGTAGCGTTCCATGGTAGTGGACGGTCACCGAGTCGGTGGCCGTCGGGCTGGCGCCGTCGCCGGTGGTGATCCGGCTCAGGATCAGGCCTGAGGCGGTCTTGACCGCGCCCTCGTTGGCCTCTTCTTTCTCGAGGAAGGCCGCGGCGTCAGCCTTCTCGGCCGCGACGGCGGCGGCAAGGCGTTCCCGGGCGAAGACCTGAAGCTTCGGCCCGTACGCCTGCATATCGACCTTGGGCTCATTGCCGAGCGCACCGTCTTCGAGGCCCTGCTTGACGCTGTCGAGTTCGTTGGCGGTGAGCGCGAACTGACCGAGGTTCTGAGCGATGGCAAGGCCCATGACGTAGAGGATCTTGGAGTTCTCGGAGTGCAAGGCGTTCTCGGAGTTGGGGGCAGCACTCTCCTGAGCGCGGCCGGGGACGGCCGTCAGGACGAGCGCCGCCACGACTGTGAGGCAAATCGGAATCGGACGGAAGTCGCACCGCTAAACGGCTGATACCCGGTCGCCATCTCGTAGAGGACGACTCCGAAGGAAAACAGATCGGTGGTGGCCCACGGCTATCTGTGGGCCACTCGGGATTTCGATGTCGTACCTCGTTTCTGAAAAGAACAATATCCTGCGTGCGACATCGACGACTTGCGCAGACTGCAGCAAGGCGCGGACCGGGAAGGAAGTCGGTAGAATCCCAGCGGATGCTTGCCCCGTCTCCTTACTTATGAGAGCATTAGGTAAGGAGACTTAGATGGCCGAGTCAACCATTACCTCGAAAAATCAAACCACCGTTCCTAAAGAGATTCGGCAGAAATTGGGCCTGGGGCCCAGCGACACTCTGCTTTGGGAGGCGATGGATGGCTACGCCCGCGTGCGGCCTGCTGCAAGAGCCTTCTTGCGCCGTCGCGGCGAACTCTCTCTCGGAAAGGGCTCCACTGTTGAGGATGTGCGCCGATCCCGCCGATCGCGAGGGACCGGAGAGTAGTGAAAACCGTCGTTGTCGACACCAACGTCTTCTTGTCCTTTGTCACCGACCGAGACCAACGGCAGCAAGCGCAGGCTGCCGGCCTATTTGAAAGTGCCGCTGACGGTCAGGTCCAGCTCATTCTTCCGCAGATCGTGCTTACCGAGATCGTCTACGTGATGGCCAACCTCTACAAACGACCCGACCAGGACATCGCCGAGCTGCTCGCCGACCTTCTGATGATGCCCCATCTGCGCGTAGAGGATCGAGTCCGCTGGTCCCTCGTCCTTGATTTCTGGCCCGAGAGGATTTCCGGTTTCACTGATGCCGTCCTCGCCGCGGTGGCCACCGCCGACCGCCACGACGCGGTCGCCTCGTTTGATCGCAAATTCCTCCGCCGGCTGGCAAACCTCGAGCTCGCACCGTATTGGGACTGAGCGATGGACAGCCGGTGACCGACGTCAAAGCATCGTCCACCGGGACATCAAACCCGCCAACCTGTTCGTCACCACGCGCGGCCACGCCAACGTGCTGGACTTCGGCTTGCCAAGCTCAGCGAAACTCCCGACTCGGTTCCCCAGATCGATTGCTCTATGTGGGCTGCTAGCCGCCGTACACCACGCGCTCGCTTCGCAAGAGCCGCGTAAGCACGAGGAAGAGTCCCAGGGCAACTGCGGTGGTGACCGAGGCTGCGGTCAGGGCATCGAGGAGGTTGGTCCCTTCGCCGCGCATGACCGATGTCAGCAGCTGCTGTTGCCCCAAGATCGGTACCAGATACATCCACGATGCGGATTTCACGTCCCTGAACATGATGAACATGACGGGCAGCGCCGGGGCCAGGGTCAGCATGCCCAAGTAGGTTTGAGCCTCTTTGAAGGTCTTGGCGAAAAGTGATGCCAGCATCTGAGCCGACGATGCGAGCAGCGCCATCGGCACGAGGTGCAATAAAATACTGCCTTGCATGGCGAGTGTGAGTTTCGGGTCCACGCCGAGCGCTTCGAGGGACGCGTATTTCAGCGCTGTCGCGGTGCTGAGCACCACCAGCAAGGTCGCGAGCAGGCCATACATCACGACCGTCATCCATTTGCCGCCCATGATCTGAAGCGACGTCACGGGGTGAACCAGAAGCGGTTCCAGGGAGTTGCGCTCGCGCTCACCGGCTGTCGTGTCGATCGCGAAAGGCGCGCCGCCGAAGAAGGCCGCCATCAATAGGAGCATCTGCAGGGTTGCCAGAATCTTGCTGGCGCGGGACTCGTGGGTCGAGAAGTCTCGGGTTTCGACTCGTACCGGCGATGCGACCGACGGGTTCACCCCGCGCACCATGAGCCGCAACGCGCCGATGCTACGGCTGTAATTCGCGACCAGCTCCTGGATCCGCCGGGACGCGATCCTCGATTTGTCCAGGGAATCGTCGGTAAACAGTTGCACCGCCGCGGGCTCGAAGGCCGAGAACTTCTCGGCGTAGTCTTCGGGGATCGATAGAATCACGGTCTCGTTCTTGGCTTGGATCTCGGTCTTGGGATCGCCTCCGAAGACCTCGATTACGACGTCGTTTTCTTCCAAGTAGGCGATGAGATCGGGAGCGTTTTGCTTTCCGATGACCGGCAAGGTCAGATCCTCGGCCTCGCTTCGAGTCTTGGCCACCGAGCTGAGCAGGACGATCATCAGCACCGGACCGAGGATCGCCGGCAGCATCGCGGCCATCCAGGCTCTGCGATCCCTGGCGCTGTCCTTGATCTCTTTCGCGAGAACCGTCAGGAACCGATTCATAGCGCGATCCCCTCGTCGGTTCCGATGAGTTGTACGAAGGCCTCTTCGAGGTTCTGGGTCTGAGCCATGTCGCAGAGCTCGTCCGGCGTGCCTTCGGCCACCAGCCGGCCCTTGGCCATGATGTAGATGTGATCGCAGAGCGCCGAGACCTCCTGCATCACGTGGCTGGAGAAGAGGATGCACTGTCCCTCGTCGCGGAGCCTGGTCAGCAGCCCTCTGAGCAGGCGAATGCTCATCACATCCAGCCCGTTGGTGGGTTCGTCGAGAATCAGGTTCTGCGGATGATGGATCAGCGCCCGAGACAGAGCGACTTTCATTTTCTCGCCGTGGGAGAATCCCTTGCAGCGCCGATCCAGCAGATTGTCGATATGAAAATAGGACTGGGTCCGCTCGATCGCCGCCGCCAGGTCCGGCCCTGCCAGGCCGTGCATTCCTCCGTAGAACTCGAGATGCTCTCTGGTGGTCAGCCGGTCATAGAGGCCGAGGGTGTCGGGGAAGACCCCCATGCGTTCGGCGGCAGCCACGAGCTGGGTGGTGACGTTGATTCCGTCGATCGTGACCACGCCGTGGTCCGGCTTCAGCAGGCCGTACAGGGTACGCAGAGCCGTGGTCTTGCCGGCGCCGTTGGGGCCGAGAAGACCGGTGATCCGGCCGTCGGCTGCTTCGAGAGAGAGGTCATCGACCGCTACCACGTCGCCAAACCGTTTGCAGAGATGCTCGATTCTAATCATCGTCGAGTCTCACGGCCGGACCACTGGCGTCGATAAAAAACGAGGGTCGGCTGAGGCCGCTCAGGCAATCGCCCTCGATGCCCTCGAGATGGCCCTGGTCGATGAACTTCGAAATCAGTTCGGGAGCGCAACCCTGGGTCGCCACACCATGTCCGGTCTCGGGGGCGATGAGGTGCAGGGAATTGGGAAGCGCCGCGGCCATCGCCTCGCCCCAGCGCGGTGGCGTGATCGGATCGACCTCTCCCGACAGGATCAAGGCCGGCGCCTCGGAGTGTACGTCCTCACTGTAAATCGAGGGCAGGGGTGCGGTCGGCCAGACGCTGCAGGCGTTGTCGTAGTTCTCGAGGAACGCGCGGCCGAGGAACCCGCTGTTCATCTCTCGGTCGAGGCGGCTCGCCTCCATGCGCGGTCGCTCCTCGGAGCACATGATGGTCAGGTGGGCACCGGTGGTCATGGCGCCGGCCGTCTCGAAGTAGCTCGAGGCGGCCGCGAGAGCGCGGTAGTCCCTGTTGCCGGCTTGCTCGATGATCAGCGGCACGATCCGGCTCAAACCGGGCATGTAAAGGATGCTGCGCAATCCGCTGACGAACACATCTCTGGTCAGGACGAAGGTCTGCGGCTTGCCTGTGGTGGGATCGTTCATGGTGACGCGGACGCCGTTCGGCTCCAGAACGGCGAGGGCCCGATCGAACTCCTGCTCGAGGTCGGGGAACGCTTTGCGGCAGGCACTGTCTTCGGAGCAGTCCGAGAACAACGCGTCGAGGGCTCGCTCGGCATCGGCCGTTGCGTACATGGGCGCGGGGTTGCCGAGGGGCAAGTTGCCGTCCAGGACCATTGCACGGACGTGCTCCGGAAAGCGATGGGCGTAGAGCAGGGCCGAGCGCGTGCCCCACGAACCTCCGTAGGTGTTGATGCGCTCATAGCCGAGGGCTATCAGGATCTCGTGGATGTCCTGGTTGGCCAGGTCCTGAGTGTAGAAGGTGACGTCGGCGTCCAGATCCTCGAGGCAGCGCTCGAGGAGTTCGCGGGTCAAACGCGCCTGCTCGTCGGCCGGAAGAGTCCGCCAGGCGTGATCGGGCGTTTCGCACTCCAGCGGATGGGAGGAGCCGATGCCGCGCTGGTCGATCAGTACCACATCACGGCGTTCGTTCAACTTCCCGAACACCAGGGAAACCAGCGGCCCCATTTCCATCGCCGCCTGTCCCGGTCCACCGGGAAAGATGACCAGCGGGTCGGCTTCAGAGGTCGCATCGATCGCAGGGATAACGGCAAAATGAATATCGATGCGGCGGCCCTCGGCAAGGACTCGGTTCTCGAACACGGTGTGACGTCCGCAGAGCACTTCCTGCGGGTAGTTGCTCAGATGACAGGGCTCGAGTTCGAGGGTCCCGACCGTGGTGGCCGTCGATACGGACGCGAGCACCAAGTGCGACAAGAGCAGGGCGCTCGGTAGGAGCGGATTCGTTGTCCTTGTCATGATCGCAGATCGCAGTTCGGCTCGCTAGACCTTTCGGCACACCTACCCTATACTGCGCGGGCCGATACACTTCGGCCAACGGCGCACAACAGGATCTGCATCCGCGATCGCGTCGCTCGCAAGTACCCCCTATCTACTGCTGTTGTGTGGGAAGGATAGCGGCGGCCGCTGTCGTCAAGCAGGCGAACCGGCCCGTCGAAGAGAGACAAATATATACGTAGATGTCAGCTAACAACCACCCAACGCGAGATTTTCATGGGTCGCGTCCACCGAAGAGCGATCAGAGCAATCCGAGTTCCCGCTTCGGGTTCGAACACTTCGACCTCGGCCCTGCTCTCCAGCGCGGGATTGCCGCGCTGGGCTTCGAGGAGCCCCGACCGATTCAGACCCAAGCCCTTCCCGCGGCCCTGGCGGGACGCGATGTACTCGGCCTGGCGCAGACCGGAACCGGCAAGACGGCGGCCTTTGCACTGCCCATCCTCCAACGGATTCTGGCGGCAGGCCCTCAGCCCGGTCCGCGTGCCCTGGTCGTGGCACCGACCCGCGAGCTGGCTGCGCAGATCAGCGCCGAGATCGCTGCTCTGGCAAAGTTCACCAAGATCAAGGTAGCGACCGTGTTCGGTGGCGTCTCGGTTTTCCGTCAACGCAAGGCCCTGTCCGCCAAGCCCGAGATCGTGGTTGCGTGTCCGGGCCGCTTGCTCGACCTGATGGGTCAGGGGATCGTGCGTCTCAATCGCATCGAAACCCTGATCCTGGACGAAGCCGACCACATGTTCGACATGGGGTTCCTTCCCGACATCCGCAGAATCATCGCCGCTCTGCCCGCGGAGCGTCAGAACTTGCTGTTCTCGGCGACCATGCCCAAGGAGATTCGCGGCTTGGCCGACCGTATCCTGCGAGACCCGAAGGTGGTCGATGTAGAACACAGCAAACCGCTGGAGACGATCGAGCACGCCCTCTATCCCGTAGAGAGTGGGCGGAAAGTCGCTTTGCTCGAGCGCATCCTCGCTGCCGACGAGACCGCTTCTGCGATTGTCTTCACCCGCACCAAGCACCGGGCTCGGCGGCTTGCCCAGCAACTCGAACGCTCAGGCCATCGCGCGGTGGCTCTCCAGGGCAACATGTCGCAAGCTGCGCGGGACCGCGCCATGGATGGATTTCGCAAGCGCCGTTTCGATGTTCTGGTGGCGACCGACATCGCGGCCCGCGGTATCGACGTCCAAGGGGTGTCCCACGTCGTCAACTTCGACATGCCCAATACGACCGACGCCTACACCCATCGCATCGGCCGTACGGGTCGTTCGAATAACCCGGGCAAGGCCTACACTTTCGTGACCGCCGAGGATCGCTGCCTGGTTTTCCAAGTCGAGCAGCGCCTCGGAGCGACGATTCCGAGGCGGCAGGTAGACGGTATCGAGAGCATTCCGTTTCCGCTGGGTCGGTCCGACGATCGGGGTTCCCAGCCTCTGGGCCGGCCGCAGGGCAGGCCGCAGGGTAGGAGTAGCCCTGGGAATGGGAAGAGCAACGGTCGGCCGCGTTCACGCCGCGCGCGCTATCGCAGGACTTCTACCACGGGCTGCTAGACTTTCTCGATCGTTACCTGGAGGGTTTCGTCTCCGAGTTTGATCGTATGGGCCGAGTCCGTGAGGGTCTCCGCGCGTTCGAGCTCGAGGGCGAGGATCTCGGTGCTGACGTAGCCGGCGTAGGAGTCGATGTCGGCCGCGAGGGCGTCCGAAACCGAATAGAGGAGCCGGATGCGGTCCGCGACATCCAGGCCGACTTCTTTGCGCAGGTTCTGGATCTTGCGAACCAGGTCGCGCACGCGGCCTTCGCTGCGCAGATCGTCGTCGATCGCGGTGGCCAGGGCCACGAGCACGCCGCCGTCTTCGGCGATTGCCCAGCCGTCGGCGGCGACCTTCTCGACCGTCACCTCCTCGGCGGGAACTTCGATCGTCCGGCCTTCGACCTCGAGCGGAATCGGCTCGCCGGCGCGCTGGAGGCGCTCGACCTCGACCGAATCGGCCGCGGCCAGGGCGGCTCGTACCGCTTGGACGAGCCGCTTGTACTTCGGCCCCGCGACCTTGCCGTCGAGGTGGACGGTGCGGGTAAAAAGGCCGTTGGAAGTGTCAGAGCCAGCGAAGGTATCGGAGCCAGGGGAGCCAGGGGCAAACAGGAGGTGCTTGAGGTTTAGCTCGTCGAGTATCAGGCCGACAAAGGGCTCGAGCTTCTCGGCGAGCCCCGAATCGTCCGAGACGATGCGCAGTTCGGCCAGTGGCTGGCGGACTTTGATCCCGGCGTTGTTACGCGCCGCGTGTCCCAACTCGACCGTTGCCCGGGCCAGATCCATGCCCGCGACCAGCTTCTCGTCGGCCGCGAAGTCCTCGCGACTCGGAAATTCGGTCAGGTGAACGCTCACCGGGGCGTCGGCGTCCTGAGCGCGCACCAGTTCCTGATACATCTCTTCGCTGATGAACGGAACCACGGGAGCCAGGAGCCGGGTCACGGTTTCCAGGCACTCCCACAGTGTGCGGTAGGCGGCGGCCTTGTCGGCATCGTCTTTGCTCTTCCAGATCCGGCGGCGGCTGCGGCGCAGATACCAGCGCGAGAGCGAGCCGATGAACGCCACCATCTCGCGCATGAAGAGGTGGACGCTCGAACCCGAGTAGCTGTCGTGCGCGGTGTCCACGAGTTTCGAAAGCAAGGAGAGAATCCAGCGATCGAGCTCGGAGCGCTCTGCGCTGGGAATGTCGTTTTCGGCCGGATCGAAACCGTCGATCCGAGAGTAGGTCAGATAGAACTGATAGACGTTCCACAGCACCAGGAACTCGCGCCAGCTCTCTCGCACTCTGCCGTAACCGAAACGCAGGTCGTACTCCGGGTTGTGCAAACAGAAGAGCCAGCGCATGGCGTC
Organism: Acidobacteriota bacterium; assembly: GCA_022561975.1. Lineage (GTDB taxonomy): Bacteria > Acidobacteriota > Thermoanaerobaculia > Multivoradales > JAHEKO01 > CALZIK01. Next base: position 470 of record JADFQD010000134.1, on the reverse strand, counting down.
GGCGCCAACGCTCTCGGCCGCCTGGTTGAACTCGATCGAGTTGCCCTTCGACTTGTGCATCTCCTCGCCGTCTTCGTCCTTCATCAAGCGGTAGCCGAACATCAGCTTGAAGGGCGGCCGGTTCTCCATCACGGTGCTCATGGCCAGGATGGCGTAGAACCAGTTTCGGAATTGGCCCGGGAAGCTCTCGGAGATCCAGTCCGCCGGGAACCAGCGCTCCCAGTTCTCGCGATCGCTGTCGTAGCCGAGGGTGGAGTAGGGGACGATGCCGGCGTCGAGCCAGGGATTGCCGACCTCCGGGATCCTCGGCGTCGGCTTGCCGCAGGACGGGCAAGCGATCTTGACCTCGTCGACCCAGGGGCGATGGGGGCTGTTGCCGTCGAACCTCTCCCAGCCTTCGACTGCGCGCTCTCGAAGCTCTTCCTTGCCACCGATGACTTCGAAGGTGTCGCAGTCGGCGCACCTGTAGA
>JADFQD010000133.1 GCA_022561975.1 Acidobacteriota bacterium | reverse complement strand
CTACCAGGGGTCGAGTGACCAAATCTTGAGCATGGACAATGCAGAGGCGTACGGCGACACTTTCGAGCTGCTGACGTTCAAGAAAGCGATTGAAGCTGAGCCGCCGATCCTGAGCGACTACCAGGTCCTCCTGCTCGGTGTCTCCGAGGCGGAGATCGCTAACCTCATCGAGCAGAACGCTTTCGTCAAACCCGACGAGGAGCGGTGGGACGAGGTCGAGGCAGAGACCCTCGCGACGGTCGCCGCGTTGCGGAAGGCGATGAAACGCCACCGTATCCGCCACGCCGTTTCGTTCCACTCCAGCATCAAGAGGGCACGGCGCTTCGCATTGTATAACGACGCGTTCACCTCGTCGCTGCCTGAGTACGGTTCGCTCGACACTTTCCACGTATCCTCGAAGGTCTCTACTGGAGAGCGTGTGCGCGAGCTGCGGGAGTTCGAGAAGTCGCGTCGGGCGCTGATCACGAACGCACGGTGCCTCACCGAAGGCGTCGACGTTCCAGATATTGATTGCGTGCTATTTGCCGATCCGCGCCGGAGTACGGTTGACATCGTGCAGGCGACCGGGCGGGCGCTACGACTCGCAAAGGGCAAGAAGAAGGGCTACGTTGTTGTGCCGGTTCTGGTCGCGGACGGGCAGGACTCAGAAGCCTTTGTGAACGGCACGGCCTTTGGCGAAGTGATGACTATCCTCCGGGCTCTCGCGTCCAACGATGAGCGGATCACCGAGTACTTTCAGACAGTCTCTCAGCGGCCCAGATCACACAGCGGAATTGTGAGCATTGATGTGGACGAGGTCCTCGCCGAGAAGATTAACTTGGAGCAGTTTGCTGAGGCGATTCAGTTGCGAGTTTGGGAGAAGCTTGCCAGGCTCTCGTGGAGGCCTTTCCAGGAGGCCCGCGAGCATGTAAGGTCTCTCAAGTTAGCGAGCTCCAGCGAATGGCGGTCTTGGTGCCAAGGCGAGTTGCCTGGCAAGAAGAAGCGGTCCCCTGATATCCCGGCGGCTCCAGAACGGGTCTACGCGGATCAGGGTTGGAAGAGCTGGGGCGATTGGCTGGGTACGGGTCGTCGACACGAGGGAGCTTGGCGCGACTTCAAATCGGCACGGCGATTCTCACACAGCTTGAAGCTTAAGAGCTGGAGCGAGTGGAGCGCGTGGTGCAAAGGTGAGCTGGAGGGCAAACCGAAGCGTCCCACCGATATCCCCGCGAGTCCGTCCAAGGTCTACCTCCATATGGGATGGATCGGAATGGGTGACTGGCTGGGTACTGGTCGCCTGCACAGTCGTGATTGGCGCGACTTCGAGTCGGCCCGGCGTTGGGTTCAACGGCTTAAGCTTCGCGCCTACAGTGAATGGAAAGCTTGGTGCCGGGGCGAACTGCCGGGCAAGCCCGAAAAGCCCGCGAATATTCCAGGCCAACCAGCCGGTGTCTATTCCGATCGGGGCTGGAAAGGCTGGGGTGACTGGCTGGGCACTGGCGTCATAGCACCTCAGAATAGAAAGTGGCGTGAATTCGAGTCGGCCCGGCGCTTCGCCAGGGAGCTGGGGCTAAGGGGACAGGCTGATTGGTCCGCCTGGTGTAGAGGACAGATTACAGGTAAACCGAAGCGTCCCCTCGACATGCCCTCCCATCCCGATCGCGCATACCGTAACCAGGGCTGGGAGAGCTTGGGCGACTGGCTGGGCACGGGCAAGCGGCGCAGAGGTACAGGCTGGCGAGACTTCGAATCGGCCCGACGTTTCGTCCGAAGTCTAAGGCTCAAGGGCGAGAGGGAATGGAGGCTCTGGGTCAAAGGGGGCCTGCCGGGTAAGCGCAATAGGCCACAGGATATCCCCACGAATCCCTACAAGGTGTACAGCGATCAGGGTTTCGAGGGATGGGCCGACTGGCTGGGCACGACTCGGCGCAAGCGAAGCTGACTGGGACACCGGTATCGCGCATTGGGGTGTCCTCGCGACCAGATGAACGAGCGGATCAAGGAGCCGCTTGGCGGGGTCCGGTCGCGAGGTTCAGGCACCGCCCCCGGCACCCGGAGCCATCCCCGCCGTTTCAAAAGGTCAAGCCGCCACTTCCTCTCGCTCGACCGATCGCCGGGCATCCGCTACCTCGCCGGCGAGGCTCGCGTCGATCTCCTGCGAGTAACCGCAGCGACGGAGCAGGGTCCCGAGGAGGCCGGCGAGCTTCGACTCGGCAACCTCGGGCTTGAACGGCTTCGGCACGGTGACGTCGAGCCCCATCGCGGAAACGAGAGCGGTTAGCTCGTGGTGCGGCTTCTCGCCCTCGCGGCGCTTCGCGACCAGATCCTGGGCGATCGTCTCGGCAGCTTCAAGACTGCCAACGAGGTCCGACCAAACCGACACCACTTGCTGCCGGTGCTGTTCGGCGTGCGCGGCTAGCTCAGACGCGCGCTCGGTGGCGGCGGCGACCTCCTCCTCGCTCGGTAGCTGCTCGACGAGAAGGGCGCGGCGCTCCTCCACTTCGGCGATCTCCGTCTCGGTAGCCGGCAGGCCCTTGGCCAGTCCGCTGGCGATCTCGGCCACTTCCGGCGGTATGCCGTCGCTAGGGAGCCATCCGCGCTCGATTGCTCGGAGCACTTCTTGAGCCCTACGATCGTCCTGGGGTTTGAGCAGCTGCCCGGCCCGCAGCTTCTTGAGCTTGTCTCGGTGCTCTCGGAGCCGGGCGAGGCGGATGTCGGCACTCTTGATCTCGCGGCGGATCTCGGGCAACTTCACCTTGTACCTCCTCTCGCGGCAACGATCGCGGCGAGAAACTGCTCGCTGGTTGGGCTCGGGACACAGTCCGGCGGGAGCACGGTGCTCCGGGCCACGCGCGGCGGTTCCGGGCCGGTCGGCGGCTTCGGCATCCTCGCGCGCAGCGCCTTGGTGAGACGATCGTCGTCCGTCGATCCACCCCGGAGCGCCCGAATTGCGTCGATCATGGAAGGCGGTGGATCGGGCCGCTCATAGAGGTGCTTCATCGTCGGCTTCGGCTTGGCCTTCGGCTTCACGGCGACGATCTTGTACCGTCCGCATTTTCGACAGATGATCTTGTTGGTTTTCATGCTTCGTTCCTCCACGGTTGGGGTTAAGTGTTCAAGCTCAAGAGTTGCCAGCGCTGGAGCATCCAGGCGGCGGTGCGGCGGTAGAGTTCGAGGTCCGGAAGCCCGTTCTCCTCGCCGCATCCAGCCGCCAAGAAGCGGTCCACGTCGGGCCGGGTCACGAGTCGCGAGTTCGGTCCATCGACCCATACGCGCGGCTCTCCGGGCTCGGGCGACGGCTCCAAGTCCCAGGTAAGAGCGAACCCCCGCTCGCGCGTCGCTGCGGCCACCAGCGCGCCGGCGGCGGCCACGGCACGGTCATCGTGAGCGCCCCTCCGATGGTCCACTCGGTCACGGCCGGCAGTTCCGCGCCGGCGCTCAAGCCCGCGAAGCTCTCGAAGCAGTTGCGGCTCGTCGAGCATCACGACGGCCCCGGCGTTCACGAGCGGTAGCAGTTCGAGGTAGACCTGAGAGGTCGTGCGCTCGGCCGGCCGATACTGGCGGTCGTGTTTCCGGAAGCCCTCAGCTACGAAGCCCGGCGCGTAGCGATCGCCCTCCACCTGCGAGATCCGGTAGCGCGCAAGCAACTCCGACGCCTCGGCGATCACACCCGAGGGGTTGAAGGGCGGCCGCCATGCGCGACACACGTCGAGGACGGCGCGCTCGCCGTCACGGTGGGCAATAGCCAAGCCGAAGGAATCCTTCCCGCTACCCGAGGCCGCGTCCGCGAAGCCGAAGTAATCGACCCCAATCTGCGGCGGTCGCTCGCGTACTCCGGACTCCACTACATCGGCCAGGGCGTCGGGATCGAGAAACGTCGAGACGCCGGCCCGGAACTCGCCCAGTACTTCGGAGCGAAAGGCTTCTGGGTCCTCCCGCTCCATGCGCTCCAGGTAGTCGGCCGGGAGCGTTGGGTTCATCTCCGGGGCGCTCGCCTGCCAGACCAGGATGGGGGAGTCCTCCTGGCCGAAGTGCTTGCGGTGTAGATCAAATAGGGCACCCGCTTGGCCGAACGGACTCGACAGGACGATGAGCTTGCCGCCGGTGGTCGCGACCCGGCCCCGCGCGACCCTCAGCATCTCGATATCGGTCGGTCGGCCGTCCGTCGAGATATAAAAGCCAAGCTCGTCGAGAATAACTATATTCGCGCGTAGACCTCGAACCGCCGCCGGTCGGCAGGGGTAGGCCGAGAGCGACGTTCCCCGGCGCAATTCCAGCAGATCGGAGGTCGAGCGCGATACCTCAGCGCGGAAAGCCGGGACCGACTCGAACGGCGCGCGGGCATACCGCAGTAGTGCCCTCATCGCGCCCCGGTGATCCTGGCTAACGAGGATCGCATGCGTACCGGGCTCGCCGGTCAGTGCCGCGTGGTCACCCAGAGCAGCCGCGACGCTCGATTTGCCGCTCTGGACACCGACGACTATGACGGCCTCCGGGTAACCTTCGGGGCGCGGCTCCAGTCGGCCGGTATAATTGCGGAACGTTACCAGCGCCTCGGCGTCGAGAGGCTCGCCGTAGACCACCGCGACGAATGCCCGCCACTTGCGCCATGATGCCCCAGGGTGCAGCGCGTCGAAGAAGTCGAGAACGTTCACTCGGTACCCTCCCGCGCGGCCCCAGCCGCCTCGCTGACGAACTCGCTGATCGACTGGACCGGCCGCGGCTGTCGCCTTAGACCGACCATCCGTAAATGCCGCTCCAGCCGATCCATCGCCCGGACCCAAACCTCGAAAGCTCGGCGTGTGCGACCCGAGGACGTGAGCGGTCCACCGGCCTCGACCATCCGGTGATAGGCCGAGTCGCGGACAAGCGCCGCTTGGGCGACGCCATCGGCCGCAAGCTCCAGCGCTCGGGGTGCCGAGCCGTCAGAACCGTGACCGGCGTCGGCGATCACCGATTCGACGATCTCCCGGCGCGCCTGCGCATGGTCACGCCAGAACTGGACGCTCCGGTGGCCGGTGACCACCGCGAGCCGGTTCTCGCGAAGGACGTGCCCGGCGGCACAGCGATCCTCAAGCTCCGCGTGCGAACCAGCGCCGCAGCGGCAGACCGCCGTTCCGCCTCCATCGCCGCCAGACGGAGCCGATTCGCCCGTCAGTCTTGCAGTCGGTCTTGCAAGGTCTTTCATCGGTTCGAGTACCTGTCGTATTTATGGCTGGTATCAGTTGGAGAAATCAAGTATATGACAATAGGTGAAGCACCTGACTCTGAATCAGAGGGTCCAGTCAAGAAGGGCCGCCGTTGGCCCGCAAACCGGGTTATTTCCGACGACCGGGCCGGGGGCAGGGGGTAGCAGCCTGGAATTGGAGATCGTCGCTCCTGCGGCTTGGCGAGTCGGTGTATCGGTCTACCCGGCCGGCTGCGACTAATTGGCTCCCGAGTGGTCGAGCAATACCGCATCGTAGGGAGGGGTGAGGGTTTCATCACTCGGTGCGACTCGATCATGGGCGGCCCTCTAGCTCTGCGAGTCCGGTGTCGGTGACGGTGTAGGGCTGGCGCTAGCGGTCGGGGAGCTCGAAGACCACGTTCTTCTGGTCGTAAACCGTCGCCGCCAGGGGGGCCGAGCCTTGTCGGGACCAGTCCGTGCCCCTGAGCGGCGCTTCTCGACGGCCCGACTGAGCCACCCACCAAGGAAGCGATGCATTCCGCCGGCAGTCTTGCGTTTCCTGGGGTTGTCGCGTAGCCATTGGCGAGCCCGGCGAAGCTCAGCCTCGACGTCCAGGGTTGCGTGGGTGTCGCTCCACTCGGCGACCTTCGCCTCCGATAGTTGCCAGGTACCGATCTTGAGTGGGAAGCCGTGGATTCCTCGGCGAGTAGTACTCTGGTTCTTTTGTCTAGTTCCTTCATCTGGTTTGGGTGACACGGGTGTCACGGGTCCCCTGACATGGGAGTCACGGGTCGGTGACACGGGTGTCACTGGTTCGGCGTTCGTACCCGTGAGATGGGTGTCACTGGTGACGCCACCGACAGGGGTGGTGAAGAGGACGCGGAATCGGTTCGAGCGGCCACTCACTCTCGTGACCTTCAACAGGCCGACCGTTTCCAGCTCCTTCACTAGACGGTGGATCTGCCTCACCGACAACCCCGTGAATTGCCTTATGCGGCTGGCCGATGGGTATGCCTCGTCGGTGCCACGCCGCGCGTGATGGGCAATCGCCGCCAGTACGGCGTAGCCCGACGTACCGATCCGACCGATGTGATCCCAGGCCCTTGCAGGAACGCGATCGAACCGCCCATCGGCCGCCGGGAGGGTGTTGGTATCCTGCTTCGGACCGCTGCGCCGACTGTCGCCAAGGCCGCTATCTGCCGCCCGTCGGTCAGGGGCGGCGGTTTTGCTTTTGGAGACGGCCACGGGTCACCCCGCCGCCCGGCCTTCGTCGCGGCACTCGCGCTCTAGCCAGTCGATCACGTCGATTTCTCGCCAAAGCCGACGCTTGGCGATCTTGTAGCTCGGCGGAGCCGCGCCACGAGCGAGCAGTCGAAAGAGCGTGGCCTCGGAGACGCCGATCCGCTCGGCGACCTGCCGCGCGACGAGAGAAGGAAACTGGTGGGGAGTGGGTTCGGTCGTAGACATGAGAAGGATCTCCTCATTGCAGGAGTTCTGCCGATCCTCCTCCTACGACCGTGGTCTCGGCGTTAAACCAGGTCGAGTTCCTCCAGATACTAGCCGGAGCTCTAGAGAGCTGTCAATGGGCCGCCTGCGGCATCGCGACCACTTCGCCACCTTCCGCCGGCTCGACCGGTTCGATCCGCGAGAGCGCGGCGGCGACGTCGGCAACCTGAACGTGCCCGTAGACCTTCAACTGATCGAAGCTGGTGTGGCCGCTTTGTCGAATCACAAGTTGCGGTGCCACGCCGGCACCGAGCAACTCGGAGATCCGGTGATGCCGCAAGTCGTGCATCCGGAAGCCGACGAGGTCGGGCGAGAGCGTCTCCAGTCCAGCCTCGGCCTTGACGCCTTCCCATGCGGATTGTAGACCCACGCGTCGGCCACCTTTGCCGCGCCCGGTGAATACGAACGGGTTGCCGACGATGCGTGGGAGGCAGCGGATCGCAGTGCAGACTCGCGGTGTGAGATAGACAGTATCGCCAGCCGCCTTGCCTTTCGTTTTCCCGAGGTTTGCTGTTTGCGCGTCGAGGTCGAGCCGCCGCCATTCGAGCGCGAGCACCTCACCTTTGCGTCGCCCGGTATCGAGCAACGTCAGCAGCGCCACGCCACCCACGGGGTCGGAGTGGCTGCGTTCTTTGCCGCGCTTGCCGGTTCGAGTTGCTGTGCCGTCGATGAGCGCGTAGATCGCCCGCACCAGCCGCGCCTCTTGATCGTGCGACAGCCTAACGCTGGCATCCTGGCCCCGCGACTGCTCTGGGTTGAGCGGCGGTCGCCGTGCCGGATTGAAAGTGGGCGCGACTTCCTCGGCGTCGGCGAGCCAGTTGTAGAAGATCGACAGAACCGAAACGACGCGGTTCGCCATGTACGGGCCGCCCTCGCGGGTCGCCGTTGTGTGAAGCGCCTTCACGTCGTTTCGGGTGATCTGGGATACCGGCAGCTTGCCGAGCTTGGGCACGATGTACTTGTTGATTGCCGTCTCGTACTGCTCGACCGTGCGAGGCGAGATTCTCGTCCCCCGGCGGGTCGTCTTGTTCGGCAGCATGTCGAGCCATTCAGCGGCGAGCACCTTGACCGTCTTCGCCTCAGCGGCCCGCCGCTCGGCTTTGGCCGCTCTCTCGTCGGCTACCGGATCGTGTCCGTTGCCCGCCGCCCGCAAAATCTCCCTCGCCTGCTTGCGAGCCTCTGTGAGCGTCATGCGCGGGTAGGCACCCATGGTCTTCCATCGCTCCCGGCTCCCGTTCCAATACCGCACGACGAAAGACACCCTTGCCGCGCTCGATACGCGGACGCCGAAGCCACCCATTCCGGGGGAGTTGTCCCAGGTGACGAGGTGACCGCGCTTCGGCACCTTGGGCCGCTCGACCATCGCTTTCGTGATTCTCGCTACCGCCATGATTCGCCCTCCGAGGTATCAGGTTCGCGGGCTTGCAAGACCACCTGCAAGACTCGGGAACGGCTAAGCCGCCCCGAATATCTGATACTTTACTTGAAAATGCCAGTAACTGCAAGGGTATGAGAACTCTTGCAAGTCGCTGAAAGTGTCCCTTACCTGAATGGGGTTCAGGGGGTCGCGAGTTCAAATCTCGCCGTCCCGACCATAAGCCTATTGTTTGCAGTTAGTTATATCCCACAGAAATAGAGTAGAAGTGGGCCTTGACCTATGGGGTCCACATGGGGTCCATTGGAGGCTCCATTAGACCTCGAATCCGGGGGGTTTCAGCAACACAGACTATGCAGCGCGTGCGGAGCAGTTCCGCTGCCCCACGATCAGTTGTGTACGGTCCTGGGACAGACCCTCCGCAGAACACCTCGAGTTTCTAGCCGCCGCTCTGGAAGTGGGCATACAGACGACTGTCGCCGAGTGGGAGGCCGTCGAGTAGTCCGCCGTTGTGCCGCTCGGTCGCCGTCGCGTTCCAAGCGAGACCAAGCTGGGATTCAGGCTCCTGGCCACTAGCACTAGCGCAGGTGCACACTTCTCGTTCAGGATGACTCACCTCAGACCAGGGTCACTTTGGTTCTGTGACTGAAAATCAGGGTGTCGGTGGTTCAATTCCGCCCCTGGGCACCATCTAAGGCGCCTATTATCAACAGTTTACGACGCGCCCAGCTTGCTCCCTGCTTGTCCTCGAAAGAGGGCGAGCAAACAATGAGCAAACACTTTGGGTCGCTGTCTGTCGCACACTGTCGTAGATCGCCAGCTCGAAAGCCGCCAAACACCAGAGGACGAAGCGGTCCCAGGATGCCCACAGCGAAGCATGCCAGCGGCGCGAGGCGACTCGCTGGCGGGGCCACGCATCTACACTTGCAGTGTGGTTGACATAGGATCACGCCGCGATGAGGCGGACGTGAGAATCGAGGCCGGCGCCCAGTTGGACCAGTGCCCTACCTACGTCTTCGCCCTCGCTGCAAGAATCTGTCCGAACCGGTCGCCTCACTCAGAGGCAACCGCTACACCAGACCCAGATACATGGCGGTGAAGCTCAGAACGTGGCTTGCCGCGTGCGCCACGATCACCACCCAGAGGTTCCGGCCGAGCAGCAGGAAGGCCAGGCCATAGAGAAAACCCATGACGCCCGTGGCCACAATCCCCGAGACGCCCTGATAGAAGTGGATAAGCTCAGGGTCGGCGCGGAGCGTTTCATAATCCTCGGAGTACGACACAAAGATCTTCAGAAGGTCGGGCGCGGTCGAGGCGATTCGCGGCCAGACGGTTTCTAGCTCGGCCGCGGAATCAACGTAGTGCACCCATTCGCCTTCGACTTCTTCGGCCTCCAGAAAATAGAGGCCGATTTGAAAAGGATGTGCCTGCCGCGCCGTGACGCCCGCAAGAGCGCTCGAGATCTCGAGACCTCCCGAAGCTGCGTCTACCTGAGTTCAGGCGGCTGCGCCCCGTCCTGACCCAGCACGAGTGTCCCCAGGTGCCACTCCGCGGCCAGCTCAATGCCCAAGACCCCGCAGCTCAGAAAAGCGAATTACCACTCCGCGATCGGATACTCTAGCAGCCCGTGGTAGAAGTCCTGTGGGCCGCGCGACCAGGGATTACGGTGCGTATGCAAGGCACGAGGAGGACGCGATGCTGGGACATCGTAGACGACGAGCAACGCCGCAGACGCACCGTAACCCCTGGTCGCCCTTCGGGTTGGGGCGGTTTCGGGCACGCTGCGGCGTTGACGCTCCTCAACGATGACACCGCATCGCCTGCGTCGCGCCGCCTTGCAGCGCACCCGAAAGCGCTCCCAACGCGACCCGCAGGACTTCTACCACGGGCTGCTAGCAGCCCGGGG